>CAZOXZ010000091.1:0-3241 GCA_964583865.1 uncultured Rhodanobacteraceae bacterium
GAAAAATGCACATTCTGCAACCCGCGCATCGAGGCCGGCATGCCTACGGTGTGTTCGGAAAACTTCGTTGGTCGCATCCGTTATCTGGGCGTGCTGCTGTACGACGCCGACCGCATCGAGGAAGCGGCCTCGGCGGAGGATCCCAAGGATCTTTACCAGGCCCAGTTGGACATATTCCTCGACCCGCATGACCCCGAGATCCAGGCCCAGGCACGGCGTGACGGCATTGCCGAGAACTGGCTGGAGGCGGCGCGGAAATCGCCCACTTACAAGATGGCCGTGGACTGGAAGATCGCCTTCCCGCTGCATCCCGAGTACCGCACGCTGCCGATGGTCTGGTACGTGCCGCCACTGTCACCCATCACCGCGCGGGCCAATGCCGGTGACCTCGATGTCGGCGACAACGGCCTGCCGGATGTGGAGTCATTGCGCATCCCGGTGCGCTACCTGGCGAACCTCCTGACCGGTGGCAACGAGCCGCCCATCGTCACCTCGCTGGAGCGCATGATGGCCATGCGCGCCTTCTTCCGTGGTCGCCAGCTGGGCATGGACGTGCCCGCGAAGCTGCTTGAAAGTGTCGGCCTGGACGAGGCCACGGCCAACGAAATGCATCGTTACCTGTCGATCGCCAACTACGAGGATCGCTTCGTCATTCCCACAGCCCACCGCGAGGAAGCCGACAACGCCTACCAGTTGCGTGGCGGCTGCGGCTTCACCTTCGGCAACGGTTGCGATGGCATCGACGCCAAGGCCGGCCTGTTCGGCGGCAAGATGGGGCGCCGCAAGGTGCTGCCGATCCGTGAACTGGATGATTCGCAATGATTGGCAGAAAGCAAAGCCCGGTCATGTTGTTGCGCGCCATGTCGGCATTGCTGGCCTACCCGGATGCCGAGCTGCGTGCGGCGCTGCCCGAGATTCGATCAGCCATCGACGCCAGCAAGGACGTCAAGCAACCAATCAAGGACGGGCTTCTCGCGCTTGTGGACGAAATTGCCGCAAGCGATCCACTGGAAGCCGAGGGCCGTTATGTTGACCTGTTCGATCGCGGCCGCCGCACCTCGTTGAACCTGTTCGAGCATGTGCATGGCGATGGCCGCAAGCGCGGCCCGGCCATGCTGGAGTTGCGCCAGCGCTATCTTGATGCCGGCATGGACCCGGTCAGCGACGAGCTGCCCGATCACCTGCCGTTGCTGCTGGAATACCTCAGTTGTCGTGACCGCGTCGAGATGCGCGACACCATTGGCGAGATCGCGCATATTCTGCGTGTTCTCGGCAATACCTTGCTCAAGCGCGGCAGCCGCTACGCCGTCGTGATGGCCGCCTTGCTGGCCTTGGGGGGCGAAAAAGGCCTGGACAAGAATGCCTCGGTGCCGCCGCCCGATGACTTCGAGAAGACCTGGAAAGAAGAGCCGGCCTTCTCGAAGCCCGAGCCGAACCCTGCCCTGAACCTGGAGCCCGACGCGGCTCACGCCCGATGATGGAGATGCTGTCATGACCCTCCCCGAACCTCTTGCCTATTTTCTGTTCAGCATTTACCCCTACATCTGTCTGGCGGTGCTGTTGCTGGGCAGCCTCATCCGCTACGACCGCGAGCCGTATTCGTGGAAGAGCGATTCCTCGCAGATGCTGCGCAATGGCCAGCTGAAGCTGGGCTCCAACCTGTTCCACTACGGCGTCCTGGTGGTGGTCATGGGCCATTTCGTCGGCTTCCTGATGCCGCACGGCCTGGTGATGGCCCTGATGACGCCGACCATGCACCAGCTGTTGGCCATGGTCGCCGGTGGCATTGCCGGCCTGATCGCCATCATCGGCTTGACCATCGTCATCCACCGGCGCATGTACTACCGCCGTATCCGGGCCAATTCGCGCAAATGGGATGTTGCCATCGCCTTCATGCTGTGGTTCCAGTTGCTGCTGGGTCTTGCGACCGTGCCATTGTCGGCCCAGCACATGGATGGCGCCATGTTCGAGCAGTTGACGCGCTATGTGCAGTCCATCGTGTATTTCCAGGGTGACAGCCTCAGCCATCTGCACGGCGTGCCGTGGACCTACAAGTTCCACATCCTGCAGGGCTTCACCATCTTCCTGGTTTCGCCGTTCACGCGCATGGTGCATATCTGGAGTGGCATCGGCAGCCTGATCTATCTCATCCGCCCGCCGCAGATCGTGCGCAAGCGCGGCGCCAACACCAACGTCACCGGCAAGAAGGCAAGGTCATGAGCGTGTCGGTCAATGGCGTGCCGGTCAGTACCGAAGGCTGGCCGACGGAACAAATGGCGGCCGTGTTCGAGCTGCTGCGTCAGCATGCCATGGCGCAGGAACTGGTGGCGCATGACGCCGACGACGATACCGTGGCCAAGGCACTGGAGACCTTGCTGGAGCAGGAGGTCGAGGTGCCCGAGCCAGACGTGGAGGAATGTCGCCGCTACTACGAGCTGCACAAGGACCGCTACCGCAGTGGCGAGCTGGTGCACGCGCGTCACATCCTGTTCCAGATTGCGCCCGGCGTGCCTGTGGCCAACGTGTTGTCCGTGGCCGAGGCCATGCATGCCGAGCTCATGCAGAACCCGGAGGTGTTTGCCGAACGCGCGCGCAAGAATTCCAACTGCCCGTCCAGTGAACAGGGCGGCAACCTGGGCCAGCTGCAGCGTGGCCAGACGGTGCCCGAGTTCGAAAAGGCCGTGTTCGGCAGCAAGGAAACCGGCGTGCTGTCCGAGCTGGTGAAAACGCGGCATGGCTTCCACATTGTCTGTGTCGACGAGCGCATCCGCGGCGAGCAATTGCCGTTCGAGGCCGTGGCCGACGCCGTTGCCAAGCAGATGCGCGCCGGCGCCGAGCAGCATGCCATCAGCCAGTACGTGCGCGTACTGGCCGGCCAGGCCGACATCGAGGGCATCGAGCTGGAGGCCGTGGGTTCGCCGTTGGTGCAGTAGGCGCGTGGCCAGAGTCTGTGAAAAAAACCGCCCTGGGGATTTTGCCAGTCGTGGGACCGGTATATTCCCGTCCCCGCTTCCGGCGGAGTCCGGCCGTCATCTTGCGTGGGGCGAGCGCAGCGAGCAGAACCGCAGAATCTCCATCTTGGTACCCCAGTGAACAGATTCTGCGACTACGGGCTTCGCCCTCGGCGCAGAATGACAAGACCCGGGACTGTGCACGCACCTCGAACCAGCCGTCATCCTGCGTGGAGCGAGCGCAGCGAGCAGAACCGCAGAATCTCCATCTTGGTACCCCAGTGAACAGA
>CAZOXZ010000091.1:3341-9800 GCA_964583865.1 uncultured Rhodanobacteraceae bacterium
AATCTCCATCTTGGTACCCCAGTGAACAGATTCTGCGACTACGGGCTTCGCCCTCCGCGCAGAATGACAAGGCCCGGGATTGTGCACGCACCTCGAACCAGCCGTCATCCTGCGTGCAGCGAGCGCAGCGAGCAGAATCGCAGGATCTCCATTCGGATGCCCCAGTGAACAGATTCTGCGACTACGGGCTTCGCCCTCGGCGCAGAATGACAAGGCCCGGGATTGTGCACGCACCTCGACATGGTTTCGCGGCCGGCTTCGCGGCTGAAAAATTCACAGCCTTTCAGGCGTTGCGGGAGTCTGGTGCCTCGCGGTCCAGCTCCCGGTGCACCGCATCCACGAGATACGGCAGGGCATACAGGCCATGCATCACGTTCTCTACCCAGGTGCGATCGCGCAGGTCGTGGAACAGGGCGCCGAGGCGATCAAAGTAGCGGCCCGAGTTGAACACGCACACCAGCACCTGGTGGCGAAACAGCGCCACCGCCATGGTGCTGCCGTACTGGTATTCCGGGTGTTTCCAGAACCTGTGCTGCTTGCCGTCGCGCTCGTCCGCCAGGCCCGGGTTGTATTGTGCGGCCACGGTCACGATCAGGCGCATCACCGCCGGCGTCAGCAGGTGCCTCGCTTCCACCTGGTCGCGGCTGTAAACCTGGAACAGCCGCGAAAACCAGGATTCCTCCAGATGGACTTCCTCGACGTTGCCGGCGACGGCTGAGCGCTCGGACTGGCGTTTCTAATACGATCGCCCCACCACCCATGTCGCTTCCGGGAAGGCATCGTCCGCCCGGGATGTAAACAGCAGGCATGGCATCTCTGCCTCGCTTCGCCCCGTGAGCGGATCGTTCAGCGTGTACATGTACTGGCAAGAGCGAAAGGCCACGCCCTTGCATGTGCCGCGAAGGTTTGCGTGGGTGACCGGGTCATCGGGTGCGCGAAACAATGCGGCCCGGACAAAGTCATCCAGCGGAAAATCAACCGCCACGTCCTCGTAGTCGAGGCCGAGAAACTCGTACAAGGGACGCGCCAGCTCGTTTTTCAGGCGGCGCATGATGACCTGGCTCAGGCGAAGGCCGCCGACCATGACCGCCAGCCCCACCAAGCTGCCGACCGAGGCCCACAAGCCGCCCGAGCGACTCGATTTCATGATGATGACGCATCCCAGGACCAACGGCGTACCGAGAACAATGGCCGCAAGCACCGCGGCCATGGCCTTTTTGCGTTGCCGCTCGAAGGATGCCAGCTTGGGCACCAGCGTTTCCTCGTACCAGGCGTCGAAGCCGTCCGGTAGCGGGATTGCCGGGATTTCGCTGTCGTTGGTCATCGGATATCCATCCTCCGCGTGCAAAATGCATGGCGTTCATTCTTTCACAGCCAATGCTGGCGTTTCAGATAAAATGGCTCTCTTGTGTTTTGTCGAGACCGTTTTCATGACCAGTGATTCCGACATCGGTGATTTTGACTCGCTGCTGGAGGCCGCGAAAACCCAGCTCGAACCGCAGCGGCTGCTGTTCGTGTTTGCAGAGAAGAAACTCGATCCGCACCATACCGAGGCCCAGCGTGAGGCCTTCGAGCGCGGCGAGGGCGGTCACCTGGAGCCGAAGCTGCTGGTGGACAAGTTGCCCGAGGAAGTGGCGAGCTTCGAGGCGCTGGTGGCCGAGTCCGAGCATACCGGCCAGCACTGGGACATCATGTTTGTCTCCAGCATGGAAGGCCGTGGTGGCATTCCGCCGTCAAGCGACGAGGCCGATCAGCCGCTGCGCTTCATGATCACGGCCATCAACGAGGGCAATGTGTCCGATCTGGCGGCGTTTGATCGCGAAGGCACACCGCTGAACTTCCACAACATGGCCATCCGGCCGGCGAGCTGAAGCAGAACCGTTTTCTGTCAGCGGACCGGGCGGCGTGCGTTGATGGCATCACGCAGATCGCCGGCTGCTTGGCGTGCGGCTGTGGCGAAATCGTCGCCGTCCGAGGCGTACAAGATGGCGCGTGAGCTGGAGATCATCAGCCCGTCGCCCGAACGCGTCAGGCCGTGGTCCAGCACGGCTTCAAGGTCTCCGCCCTGGGCGCCGATGCCGGGCACCAGCAAGGGCAGATCGCCGACGGTGTCGCGGATGCGGCCCAGTTCCGCAGGTTGCGTGGCCCCGGCCACCAGGGCGCAATTGCCGATGGCATTCCAGTCGCGCGCCACAGTTCGGGCCACGTGCAGGTACAAGGGCTCGCCATTGCAATCGAGGTCCTGGAAATCGCCACCGCCCGGGTTGGACGTGCGGCACAGGATGATGACGCCCTTGTCTTCGTGGCGCAGAAAGGGTTCCACGGAATCATGGCCGAGATACGGGTTCACCGTCACCGCATCGGCCTGATAGCGCTCGAAGGCTTCGTTGGCATAACGCTCGGCCGTGGAGCCGATGTCGCCACGCTTGGCATCCAGAATCACTGGCACGCCCGGGTGCTCGCTGTGGATGTGGGCGATGAGCCGCTCCAGAGTATCCAGCGAATTGGTGGCCGCGAAGTGCGCGAACTGCGGTTTGAAGGCACACACCAAGTCCGCCGTGGCATCGACAATCGCGCGGCAGAACGCGAACACCGCATCCGGGCCTCGCACAGACGCCGGAAAACGGCTCGGGTCCGGGTCGAGGCCGACGCACACCAGCGTGTTCGTCGTGCTCCAGCGTTCGTGCAGGGCTTTCATGAAGTTCATGGTGGTTCCTGGTCGGTTCGTCGTTTTTGGCTCATGGATACGCAACCGGTCTCGCGCCTGGGCGCGCCGTGTCAGTGATTTTCCCACGGGCGAGTGTGTGAATGGATTGTGGCTCCCGATTCCCGATTTACGTTTCCCGGCCATATCGGTCGCGGGCAGGCCCGCTTCTGCAGGTTTTCCGGTCGCCTTGCCACGCCGTTGTAGGAGCCCGCCTGCGGGCGACCGGGTGTGAACGATCCGTGCTGCAACCATTGTCGCAGACCCCGATACGCCCACGGGTGCCGGGTCCCGGATCCCGTGTCCCGACGAACTCCGATTCCCAATTCCCGGCTCCACGGGTCGCGGGCAGGCCCGCTCCTACAGGATCTGCGGTCGTCTTGCCACGCCTGTGTAGGAGCCTGCCTGCAGGCGACCGGGTGTAAACGATTCGTGATTCAACCATGGCCGCGAACCCCGATGCGTCCACGGGTCCCGGGTCCCGTGTCCCGATAAATCCCGATTCCCGATTCCCGATTCCCGATTCCCGGCCTTCAAGCCAACTTCTTGTACCGCACGCGTTTGGGCCGTGCGCCTTCCTCGCCCAGGCGGCGTTTCTTGTCTTCCTCATACTCACCGTAGTTGCCGGGGAAGAACTCGACGTGGGAGTCGCCTTCGAAGGCCAGAATGTGCGTGGCGATGCGGTCCAGGAACCAGCGGTCATGGCTGATGACCATGGCGCAGCCGGGGAACTCCAGCATGGCATCTTCCAGAGCACGCAAGGTTTCCACGTCAAGATCGTTGGATGGCTCGTCCAGCAACAGCACGTTGCCGCCCTTCAGCAAGGTCTTGGCCAGATGCAGGCGGCCGCGTTCGCCGCCGGACAGGGTGCCGACCTTTTTTTGCTGGTCCTTGCCCTTGAAGTTGAAGCGGCCGATGTAGGCGCGTGACTGGATTTCGAAGTTGCCGATGGTGAGGATGTCGTGGCCGTCGGAGACTTCTTCCCAGACGTTCTTGTCGCCCTGCAGCGCGCTGCGCGATTGGTCGACATAGGCCAGGTCCACGGTGTGGCCGATCTCGACTTCGCCCTGGTCCGGCTGCTCGGCACCGGTGATGAGCTTGAACAGCGTCGATTTGCCGGCGCCGTTGGGGCCGATGACGCCGATGATGGCGCCCGGCGGCACGCGGAAGCTGAGGTCGTCAATGAGCAGACGATCACCGAAACCCTTGCTGACGTTCTTGAATTCGATGACCTTGTTGCCCAGCCGCTGCCCCGGCGGAATGAAGATTTCGTTGGTCTCGTTGCGCTGCTGGTATTCGACCGAGTTCAGCTCCTCGAAGCGGTTCAGGCGGGCCTTGCCCTTGGACTGGCGCCCCTTCTTGGCGGACCTGACCCATTCCAGCTCACGCTTCAGGGCCTTCTTGCGAGCCTTCTCCGAGGCCGCTTCGCGCTCCAGCCGGTCCTGTTTCTGCTCCAGCCAGGAGGAGTAATTGCCTTTCCACGGGATGCCGCGGCCACGGTCCAGCTCCAGGATCCACTCGGCAGCGTTGTCCAGGAAATAGCGGTCGTGGGTGACGGCCACCACGGTGCCGGAATAGTCATGCAAGAATTGCTCCAGCCAGTCCACCGATTCGGCATCGAGGTGGTTGGTGGGTTCGTCCAGCAGCAGCATGTCCGGTTTGCTGAGCAGCAGGCGGCACAGTGCCACGCGGCGCTTCTCGCCGCCGGACAGCGGCCCGACCTTGGCATCCCAGGGCGGGATGCGCAGGGCATCGCCAGCCACTTCCAGCTGCTTCTCCAGCGCCTGGGCATCGTTGGCCTGCAGGATGTTTTCCAGTCGCTGTTGTTCTTCGGCCAGCTTCTCGAAATCCGCGCCTTCCTCGGCGTAGGCTGCGTAGACTTCCTCCAGTCGCGCCTGGGCCTGCAGCACCTCGCCGACGCCTTCTTCCACGGCCTCGCGCACGGTCTTGTCCGGATCCAGCTCCGGCTCCTGGGCCAGGTAGCCGATCTTGATGCCGGGTTGCGGCCGGGCTTCGCCCTCGTAGTCCTGGTCCACGCCGGCCATGATGCGCAGCACCGTGGACTTGCCGGCCCCGTTCAGGCCCAGCAGGCCGATCTTGGCACCCGGAAAGAACGACAGCGAGATGTCCTTGATGATGGGGCGGCGCGGCGGGATCGTCTTGCTGACGCCGTTCATGGTGTAGATGTACTGCATGGCAAACTCCGTGGCCGGCCCGTGCCGCCGGCGAAGCCGGATGCGGCAGAAGGCGGGCAGGGATGAAAACTGTGGTCAGCGACCGGAACAGGCCATTATCGGCCATGCACGATGGTCTTTCCAGCAACGCAGGGCAGCTCAGAGCTTGCAGGCCAGCATCACGCGCTTGTGGTGCACCAGTTGCTCGTAGCCGTCTTCGGGCACGGGCAGCAGCTCGACCTCGGCAAAGCCCAGCTTGCGCAGAATCCAGAACATGGCCTCCAGGCTGGGCACCAGACAAATGCCGGTGGTGCTGGCTTCCGGGCCGTGGGTTTCCTCGGTTTCATCGATGATGCCGAACGAGCCTTTCAGCGGTCGCACGAAACGGTAGCTGCCGTAATCCACCCAGCCGGTCATGCCCGGCACGATCTGCGTTTCGACGACGCAAATACCGCCCGGAGCCGTCAGCTCGCGGGCCACGCGCATGGCGCCGACGGGATTTTCGAGGTGATAAATCAGGCCCAGCATCAGGACGACATCGAATTGCCCCGACTTGGAGCGGTCGAGGTCGTGCACGTCCGATTGCAGCACCAGCATGTTGTCCAGTTCCAGGCCGTCGCGGATCAGCGTGGCGTCAGCGACATGCTCGGTGCGGGCATCGACGGCCAGCACGTTGGCAAAGCCGCGGGCGGCCAGCTTGGTGGCAAACCAGCCCTGGTGACAGGCCAGATCGACCGCTGTCTTGCCGCTGGCATCGTCGCCGAGGTGGGCATCCAGTGCCGCATCCAGCATGGCCAGGCGCGTGGTGTGGATGGCATCCAGGGCGCCGTCGTCGTAGGTTCGGGTCTCGCGTCCATCCGGCAGTTTGAAGCGGTAAAACCATGGCTTGTCGAGGATGGCGTCGCGGGTGGAGTCGGTCATGGTCTTTGCTTGCGGTGTCGGAGGGATGAGATGCGTTGGCGACATTGTAATGCCACAGCGCGGCGGTGCTGGTTGTCGCTTGAGGTGGACAGTACAATGGCGGTTTGTGTCCTTGGATCGGGAAGCCTTGATGTTCACCACGCAAATGCAGATCGCCGGTTACGACGATGAACTGGCCGCCGCCATCGCTGCCGAACGCCAGCGCCAGGAAGACCACGTTGAACTGATTGCCTCGGAAAATTATGCCAGCCCGCGGGTCATGGAAGCCCAGGGTTCGGTGCTGACCAACAAGTATGCCGAAGGCTATCCCGGCAAACGCTACTACGGCGGCTGCGAGCATGTGGACGTGGCCGAATCGCTGGCCATTGAGCGGGCGAAGAAGTTGTACGACTGCGACTACGCCAACGTGCAACCGCATTCGGGCTCGCAGGCCAATCAGGCCGTGTACTTCGCCCTGTTGCAGCCCGGCGACACCATTCTCGGCATGAGCCTGGCGCATGGCGGCCACCTGACCCACGGTGCGAAACCCAACCTCAGCGGCAAGCTGTTCAATGCTGTGCAGTACGGCGTCAACGACGACGGCCTGATGGACTACGATGCCATCGATGCCCTGGCCGTCGAGCACCAGCCGAAGATGGTCGTCGCCGGTTTCTCGGCCTA
>CAZOXZ010000092.1:0-9669 GCA_964583865.1 uncultured Rhodanobacteraceae bacterium
CGGCCGTGCTGGAGGCCGACCCGCTGGGGGCAACGCTCTTTCATTTGAAGCGCACGGCGGGGGCGGCCGCGCGCAAGAGCGACCGGGAAGCGCAGCGCCTGGAGCAGCTCGCAGATCTTGCCAAGGTTCAGGAGGACAATGACCAGGTGCCCGAAGCCGAACAGGCACGCGCCGGTGCCGGCGGCGAATCGGACAGCCTGGAAGCCAAGTATGTTGCGGCCCTGACCCGTACAATCACCCGCAACTGGTTGCGTCCGGATGATATCCCGCCCGGTGTGGTCTGCCCCATTCGCATCACCCAGATTCCGGGCGGCGAGGTGATTGCGGTGGACGTGTTGGCGGCCTGTCCGTTTGACTCTTCGGGCCGCCGTTCGGTAAAAAATGCCGTACTCAGGGCGCAACCGTTACCCTATCGGGGGTTCGAGCAGGTTTTCGCCCGTACGCTGACCCTGAATTTCAAGGTTACGGAGTGAGTTGATGTTGCGCAGATTATTCGTTATCGCGGTTTTTGTGTGCCTGGCCTTGCCAGGTGCGAGCTCGGCCCAGCAAGGTCTGACGCTGGACATCGTCAACGGCGTGCCGTCGGCAATTCCCGTTGCCGTGGTGCCGTTTGCGTTCGAGAGTGCCGGTTTGCCGCCAGCCACCGATGTGGCCGACGTGATCAGCATGGACTTGAACCGTTCCGGCAAGTTCCGGACCTTGCCGAAGCAGGATATCGTTGCGTTCCCGCATCGTCGCGCCGACGTGAAGTTCGCCACCTGGAAAATGCTGAAGCAGGATTACCTCGTCATCGGTCGTGTGCGTGATGCCAAAGATCGGCCCGGCGACCTGACGGTCGATTTCGAGCTCCATGACGTGCCCGAGAAGAAGCAGCTGCTGGCCCTTTCGGTTACCGGCAAACCGTCGCAGCTGCGCGGCGTGGCGCACCAGATTGCCGACCTCATCTACGAGAAGATCACCGGCACGCGCGGGGCTTTCTGGACACGGATTGCCTATGTCACATCGCGAGGCACCGGTGCCAACATCCACTACCAGCTGGTGGTGGCCGATTCCGACGGCCACAACCCGCAAGTGGTCGTCAGTTCCGGTGACACGGTGATGTCGCCGGCATGGTCGCCGGATGGCAGCAAGCTGGCGTACGTGTCCTTCGAGAGCGGTAATTCGGCCATCTACATCCAGGATGTGTCCACCGGCAAGCGTCGGCTGGTGAGCGGGCAGAAGGGCATCAACGGCGCACCGGCGTTTTCGCCGGATGGCACCAAGCTGGCGCTGGTGCTGTCGCGGACCGGCAATCCCGAAGTCTATGTCATGGATCTGGCCACCAAGACGCTGACCCGCATCACCCGCCATTACGCCATCGACACCGAGCCGGAGTGGATGCCAGATGGCCAGCATCTGATCTTCACCTCGGATCGTTCCGGCAAGCCGCAGCTCTACCAGGTTCCCGCCACGGGCGGCGAGCCGCAGCGCGTGACATTTCAGGGTGATTACAATTCCAATGCCTCCATCAGCCAGGACGGCGAGCACATTGCCATGGTGCAAGGCGCCGGGAACGTGTATCGTATTGCCATCATGAACCGGTCCCTCGGTGGGCAGATCCGTTTCGTGTCACCCGGACGCATGGATGAGTCCCCCAGTTTTGCGCCCAATGGCAGCATGCTGCTTTATGCTGCCTCGGAAGGCCCGCGCGGCGTGTTGTATGCCGTGTCGGCCGATGGCAAAGTGCGACAACGCCTGCTTTTGTCCAATGGCGATGTCCGCTCGCCGGCGTGGGGGCCTTTCCGCCCCCGTTGAAGAACAACTGCTCTCACCGATCCACTTCCAAACGTTGCAAAGGAAAATCCAATGAACAAGAACATCAAGTTCGCGTGTCTGGCCGCCCTCGTGCTGGCCCTCGGCGCTTGCGCCAAGAAACAGGAAGTCAAGCCGGAGCCGCCGCCACCGCCGCCGCCGGAGAAGACGCAGCCGGTTGAGACAGGACCTGTGGCATTCACGCCTGCCGATCTGGAGTCGAACGCCTGCCTGCGCCAGCGTACGCTGTACTTCGACTTCGACCAGGCCACCATCCGGCCCGAATTCCAGGAAGCGGTCAAGTGTCATGCCAAGTACCTCAATGATCGCCCCTCCTCGCATATGCGCCTGGAAGGCAACGCCGACGAGCGTGGTTCGCGCGAGTACAACCTGGGCCTGGGTGAGCGTCGTGCCCAAGCCGTGCAATCCGCCTTGCTGGCGGCCGGCGCTTCGGCAAGCCAGATCGATGTCGTCAGCTACGGCGAGGAACGCCCGACCTGCCGTGACCACAACGAGGCCTGCTGGCAGAAGAACCGTCGCGTCAACATCGTCTACACGGTGAAATGATGGTTCGTGCAGCACGCCTGCTGATGCTCGCCGGGGCGGTGACCTTGGTCACCGCCGCCGGCATGGCGTTGCCGGCCATGGCGCAGTCGCAGTCGACCTCGGCCAGCCATTTGAGCCTGGCCGAACGGGTCACGCGTCTGGAAGCGCAGCAGAGCCAGGGCAGCATCGGCCTGGTCAATCGGGTGCAGCAGTTGCAGACACAGGTCCAGCAGCTGCAGGGTCAGGTGGAAGTACTGCAGCACAAGCTGGAGCAAGTACAGCAGACCAGCCGGGATCGTTACGTTGATCTTGACTCGCGCATCGCGCGTCTGGAAGGTCATGCGCCCACGGCGGGCGCTGCGTTGGGGCCGGCAGACACCTCGAGCGCTGCGCCGATGGCAGATGCCGGCACTCAGGACACTCCGATCGGAGCGGCGGCTGGTACACCCGCGGATGAGGCCACGGGCACAACCATGGCAGCCGATCCGGAAGATGACTACGAGCATGCTTTCAGCGCCCTTCGCAGTGGCGATTTTGCCTCGGCCGCACGGCGCTTCCGTGCCTTCATCCAGCGTTATCCCAACCATAAACTGACGCCCAACGCCTACTACTGGCTCGGTGAGTCGTACTACGGCACGCAGAACTATCAGGTGGCCCTGCAGGCGTTTGACGACCTGCTGCGCCGCTTCCCGGATGACGCCAAGGCACCCGATGCTCTGTTGAAGAAAGGCTATTGCCAGTTTGAATTGCAGCAATGGTCCGCGGCACGGGACACGCTTGAGCAAGTGCGCAGCCGGTATCCCGATTCTCGCGAAGCCAGGCTCGCCGCCGGCCGTTTGCGGGCGCTGGATCGCCGTAGCGGCGGCTGAGTTCCGCCAACACGGGTTTTGCCTGAACGCGGTCGCTTTGCG
The DNA here is from genome assembly GCA_964583865.1 of uncultured Rhodanobacteraceae bacterium. Taxonomy (GTDB): domain Bacteria; phylum Pseudomonadota; class Gammaproteobacteria; order Xanthomonadales; family Rhodanobacteraceae; genus DASSBG01. Next base: position 3,249 of record CAZOXZ010000092.1, read on the forward strand.
ACCGCGTTCGCGTCATGGCCCGCGGTGCATGCCGCGCCATCGACATTGGACTCTGACCCATGCCCAGACAAACCAGACCACCTGCAGTTGTCTTGCTTTCCGGCGGCATGGATTCGGCCGTCACGGCCGCGATCGCGCGTGAACACGGCTTCGCCGTGCATGCCCTCAGTTTGGCCTACGGCCAGCGCCATGCATCCGAGCTGGCCGCTGCCGACCGCGTCTGTCGCATGCTTGGCGTCGCCGAGCACAAGACCGTCCACATCGACCTGCGCAGCCTGGGCGGCTCGGCGTTGACCGCTGACATCGCCGTGCCCGAAGCGGGCGGCGACGGTATTCCGGCTACTTACGTGCCGGCGCGCAACACCATCATGTTGTCCGTGGCACTCGGCTGGGCCGAAGTCCTGGGCGCCAGCGACATATTCTGTGGCGTCAATGCCGTGGATTACTCCGGTTACCCGGATTGCCGTCCCACCTTCATCGAGGCCTTCGAGAAGCTCGCCAACCTGGCCACCGTCAGCGGCGTCGAACACGGCAACATGCGCATCCACGCGCCATTGATGGCCATGAGCAAAGCCGACATCGCCCGCGAAGCGCAACGACTCGATGTTGACCTCGGCCAGACTGTCACCTGCTACCAGGCCGACGCCGACGGTCGTGCCTGTGGCCATTGCGATGCCTGTCACTTGCGTGCCGAGGGGTTTCGCCCGGCTGGCATTCCCGACCCGACCCGGTATCGCTGATCACGGTTCTGCGTCGCTTTCCCCGGCTGGCGCGGCGGGTGGCGGCAGGCTGACGCGGTTGCGACCCTCGTCCTTGGCGAGGTACATGGCACGGTCCGCATCACGCAACAGGCGGCGCGCGTCCTCGGCATCATGCAGGGTGCGCAGCGCCACGCCGGCGCTGATGGTGATGCGGGCGTCCGCAGGGCCACCCGGGATGGCGACAGGGGTGCCGGCCAGCGTACTGCGGAGTTTCTCGGCCAGTTGCGTGGCCGTCGCCAGGTCGGTATCCGGCAACAGGCAGATGAACTCCTCGCCGCCGTGACGTGCCAGCAGGCTGTCTTCGGGCAGGCAGGTCGAAATGACCGTGACAACCCTTTGCAAGACCTCGTCGCCAGCCGAATGACCGTAACGGTCGTTCAGATCCTTGAAATGGTCGATGTCGATGTAGATCACGGCCATGCGCCTGCCATGTGCCGCATCCATGGCCTCGTGCATGCGCCGACGATTGGGCAGCCCGGTGAGCGGGTCGTGGTAGGACAGCTTCTGCAGGCGACGGTTGGCCGCATCCAGCTCGGCGGTGCGCTCGGCCACATGGCGCTCCAATTCATGCTGGCGCCGGCGCAGCAAGTGGTTGCGCGTGCGCGCAGCAAGGTAGCCTGTCAGCAGCAGCAACAACATCCCCAACGCAAATGCCCAGCGCGTCTGCCACCACTGCGCTGCAACATGGATGGGTATTTCGATGGGATGGCTGAGATTGCCGGCATAGTCGCGCGCCTCGATGCGCAGATCGTAATCACCCGGTGGCAAGCCAGTGAAGCTGCGACTGCTTTCTGCCGTCCAGGGGCCAGGTCGCTTGTCCAGTCCCACCAGCGTGGTGCGGAAGCGCGACGCTATGCCGCGTTTCCAGGAGAGCAGGGCAAAGGTCACGCGCAGGCTGTGTGGGCCCGCCGGCACCCGCAGTGCCAGCGGGCCGGATTGGCGCTTGCCGTCAATGTACAGGCCGGTCACGCGCAGCGGCTTGGCTTCGTGGTCGGGCCGGGTTTGTGCCGGATCATGCACCGTCAAGCCACCCAGCGTCCCGGTCCAGAAGCGTCCAGCCGCGTCAATCCACTGGGAATTGACGTTGCACTCATTGCTGACCATGCCGTCGCGGCGGTCAAACATCCGCGCGCTGAACTCGCCGTCAGCCTGCGGCACCAGCTGCTGCACCCCGGAATTGGTACAGACGTAGATCACGCCGTTCGGTGCTTGCCATGCGCCGTAGACTGCCGGGCTGGGCGTGTCTGGCAGGCTGTCCGGCAGCAGGCGGGGCGTCGTCGGATCGCTGACATCCACCCGCACAATGCCGTGATCCGTCGAACCCAGCCACAGGACCGGCTTGCCATTGATATCGTCCATCAACGTGACGCCCAGCAGTCGGGCGGCAGGGAAGCCCGCGTCCGGCCCGAACATTGCCCATTGCCCCGCATGGAACCGTGCCAGGCCGCGGAAGGTGGCCGCCCACAGCCATGCCTCGCCATTCGGACCAGTCTGTCTGGCAAACCGGTACACCCGCCACTGGCCCTTGATCGCCGGCGGGCGCATGGCCTGCCATTGACCATGGTGCAGGCGCCAGGCGCCGGACAGACGCGTGGCAACCCACAGGTCACCCGCGTACCGAACAACATCCTCCACCGCCTGGCCGTTCATCTTCGGCCATGGCGTCGGCACAACGGAAAACGTCGGGCCATCCTCGATACGTACCAACTGGCCACCCCAGGTTCCGAGCCAGCGCGTGCGCGGCTGTGTGTCGGTCGCTGGCAACGCGCGGATCATGCTGATGTTGTCGCCGGGCAACGCGCTGTCGGCCTTGGTGAAGTGTTGCCACGTCCCGTTTTCGTACAAGGCCAGGCCCTCGCCCCAGGAACCGACCCAGAGCCGGGTGCCATCGTGACCATCGGCTTCGGTCAACACTCCGAACACGCCGAGACCACCAGCCCCGAGCAGTGACACCGTGGACCAGGTTCCGCTGCCGATGACACTGCGCGACACGCCAAGCTTGCAGCCCAGCCAAAGGACTTGTTGTCCGCCCGGGCTGCGCCATGCCGAAATCGTACGCAATGCGGCTGATGACAGCCCGTGGTGGGTATCGAAGGTACGGACATGCCCGGCCATGACCCGTACCAAGCCCTTGCCCGAGGCCACCCAGATAACGTCCCGGCCGTCACTGGTGTGGGTGCTGGCAAGGGCATACAGGCTGTTGCTGGGAAGCGCCCCGGAGACCTGCGACCACTTCTTCAGGCCGTTGTCATCCAGGCGCAGCAGGCCATAACCGAAAGCCGCGATCCACAAGGCCTGATTCTGGCCTTGGCCGGCCACCAGCAGATCCTCGATCTGTGCCGTGTCCAGGCCCGGGGTGTCCCAATGATGCCAGACGGTGCTGTCGGCATCGCGGTACCACAAACCATGACTGGCCGTGCCCGCCCACAGGCGTGATTTGCCACCGATGCCCGTGCTTGCTGCCAGGGACAACACCTCGCGACCATCCGGTCCGGGTTGGTCGTCCAGGGCGCTCCATTGGTCCTTGCGCCAGGCGAGCACGCCCAGGTCGCTGGACAGCGCCCACAAGTCGGGCATGCCGGCGGCATCGCGGGTCTGGATGATGTCTGTCACCCGCCCGACCGACGCGCCAGCGGCGGCGATGTGCCAGCTGCCGTCTTCAAAGACAGCCAGACCATGCTGGCCCATGGCAGCCCAGAGCCGGTCATCATCAGCCAGCAGCAGGTCGGTGACCGCATGGGTAGCCACCGAACCTTGCCACTTCTGCCAGCTACGACCATCGTAGCGGTACAAGCCGTCACTTGAGCCTGCCCAGACAAACCCTTCGGCATCCGTCTCGATGGCAACAATCGCCGCCTGTGGCAGGCCGTCATGACTCCTGAAGTTGTCAAAATGCGGCGCAGCCAGCGCAGCAAGATCAAGCGGCGTGGCCGCGGTCACGGGAGCCGGCAGCGACACCACCAGACAAGCGAGCATGACGACAACGACGCCAACCTTGTGCACGATTGCATGAGCCCCCCGGAAGACGAATGTCCGGGCTGCTGTCGATTCAGCGACAAGGTGACGGTTGCTGTCGGACGCGACACAACATGCCGGCAAGAAATTGTCCCCGTCTCCACCCATGCAGTGCTCCTTGACACTACCTTCAAATGTAGCACGCAAACCGAAACGTGCCATGATCTGCGCCAGCGCTCAGCGGCAACAATGCGGCTGGCCGAACACGTGGCCGGCGACATGAAGTTCCGGACAGTCCCGTCATCCAGGCTTCAATACGGCATTGGCGGGCACCTCCGCGAGACCGAGCCAAGCGCACTGGTACCAATGACACCGTTTTGCGGTTAGAATCTGCACCCCGCGCGCAATGCGCGGAGTTGGTGGTTCGTGGCAAATCCATGCCGGCCACCCACCCGACACCAAGGGCCGTTAGCTCAGCGGTAGAGCAGTGGACTTTTAATCCATTGGTCGAAGGTTCGATCCCTTCACGGCCCACCAATCAAAACAACAGCTTGGCAGCGCGCAGGGCGTCGACTCGTCCGGCGGATGGCGCGAAAGGTACGCCAGCGGTACACCGGCCTTCGCGGCAACGCCACCGGGAGGCTTGGCATGACACACCAGAACCTTCCCGCGGATGGCGATGGCACGGCCAGCAATCGGTGGCCACCGGCTTTCTTGGCGTTGGCGGGCCGCTACCCGGATTTTCCGCTACGCGAGGCCGGCGAGGCATTGCCAGATGACAGTCCGCGGCTCGATGCGTGACCGCACCGGCTGGCGCATAGCGCGATGATCAGAAGCGCAGCGATCAAGACGGCAAAACCCGATGGGCCCAGCGCCGGTACTGGAATGGCTGCGGTACCTGATGCCCTGACTTCCATCGGCAGCACACCCAGGGTCTCGATCACCGATTGTCCGCTGGCATCGGTGTAGATGCGATCGACCTGCAGCGTGTAGCTGCCGGCAGGGTAGGTGCCGACGGGGCTTGTCACCGTCAGTGTGGGGAAGCTGCAGTAGCCGGTCTTGTGGATGGACGCCACGAGCACCCGTATGGTGTTTCCACGTTGCGTGACCAGTGGATAACCAGGCTCGGAAACGATGGCATCACAAAGGCCCGCCCGGATGCTCACCGATACGGTCTGGCCTGCCACGGGGTTGGCCGGGACGAGGTTCGGCTGGTCGACAAATGCCATGGCGCAACTGGAGAAAAGGACGATTGCGATTGCGCATGCGGCCGTCCCACAGCGCCTGAACATGTTGGCCCCCGAAAGTACCGTTCGTTCCCTGACTCTACCAGACATGCACCGCGGACCGGGTCGTTCCTCGACCGTTACCGCTCGCCGGATGGTCGAAGCTGTGCGGGAGAGTCTTGTTTGCTGGTACGATTGTACGGCAGTTTTACGTACGGCGAGGTGACAATCATGACAGCGGCTGCCCGGCTTGACCTGCGATTGAGCCCTGACGACAAGGACCGGATTGCCCGTGCTGCCAAACGGCGCGGCGTGCCCTTGTCGCAGTTCGTGCGCGAGGCTGCCTTGCGTCAGGCGAGCCTTGTCCAGCGGGAGGTCGGCACGGTGGTTCTCACTGCGGCTGAAACGCGCAGGTTGCTCGAGGCTGCTGGCGAGCGGGCGCTGGGACGGTACGCCAAGGTCGCCGAAGCGCTCGCAAGCGGGGCCTCGGTACAGCTCGACCGCAAGACGGTGCAAGGCCGGGGAGCCGCACTTGTGGAGCATCTGCGCGGGCGTGCCACCACGCCCATGAGCACCGACGAGATCATGCGTCTGACGCGCGGCGCATGAGCCGCGTGCTGGTCGATACCAACGTGCTGCTGGATGTCCTCACCGAGGACGCGCAATGGTACGAATGGTCGGCTGGCCGCCTCGCCGAGTGTGCAGATGCCGGCGAGCTGTGTATCAATGCCCTTATCTATGCCGAGGTATCCGTCGGCTTCGAGCGCATCGAGGATCTGGATGAGGCCTTGTCATCCGATACCTTCACCCGCCTGCCACTGCCCTGGAGCGCGGGCTTTCTCGCCGGCAAGGCTTTCCTCGACTACCGCCGGGCCAGGGGCGCGCGGACCAGCCCGTTGCCGGATTTCTACATCGGCGCCCACGCCGCCATCGAAGGCATGGTGCTGCTGACGCGGGACGCCAGGGGTTATCGTGGCTACTATCCCACACTGGAGCTGATTTGCCCGCCATGAACGCCGTCGAGATTGCCGCCGCCATCGAGGAGCTTGCCGCCCGGCCGTTCGAGCGGGAGGCGTTTCCGTTCCAGTTGCTGGAGGCGGTGGGCAACAAGGCCACCACCATCAAGCGTCTGCGCAAGGGGCGCACCAATGCCTCCGACGTGCCGGGCAGCGTCTTGCAGCGCAACAACATTCACATCGCCACCTGTGATGCCGGCGAGGTGGACGCGACGCTGGCCGCATTGCGCGATAGCCCGCAAACCGTCAAGGCCAAGGCCAAGCTCATTCTCGCCACCGATGGCGACACGGTCGAGGCCGAGGACCTGACCAGCGGCGACACCATCGCCGCCAACTTTGCCGACCTCGGCGCGCATGTCGGCTTCTTCCTGCCACTGGCGGGTATTTCCACCGTCCGCGAGATCAAGGAAAACCCCATCGACGTGCGCGCCACCGGGCGCCTCAACAAGCTGTACGTCGAGCT
>CAZOXZ010000093.1:0-9514 GCA_964583865.1 uncultured Rhodanobacteraceae bacterium
AATCACGACGTATTTCGCTGGAAATCCTGCTGGGCACGCCTTTGGTGCAGGATTACATCCGCAAGGGCCAGGTGCACAAGGTCAAGGATGCCATGAAGCAGTCCACCAACCTCGGCATGAAGACCTTCGACCAGAGTCAGTTCGAGCTGTACCAGGCTGGCGAGATCAGCTACGAGGATGCGCTGCGTTATGCCGACTCGGCCAATGAGGTGCGCCTGAAGATCAAACTGGCACAGGGCGGCGACGCGCACACCCTGTCCGAGGGCCTGGGCGACGTGGAACTGGAAGAGACCCGCGACGACCCGCACACCATGCGGTTCTGATGGTGTGAAGCGGGCCGTGCGACGACGTGCGATGGCGGCACGCGTTCCGGGTCAGTCGTCGAGCAGCGTCATTCGGCTGTCCAGGACCAGGCCGGCATCGGTGATCTTCAGCGACATGTCCATGGACTTGATCTGTTCGTAGCTGCGGGCCGAGATCTCGACGGATTCTGCCGAGTCGGCGGCATCTGGAAGCGTTTGCCGGATGCGATTCGCCGCCATGCGCATCCACGAGGCCATTTTGCGACCGTCGATGTGCAGTGCCATCAGCAGGCCGGCGGGGCCGCCGGAGGTGGTATCCAGAAGGTTCTCGGCAAGTGACTTGTCCGGGCCGATGCTGATGGCCATGGCCTTGTCGTTCATGGCTGCCCAGGCCGGATCGTGAATGAAGGACTCCAGCTTGGTCGGTAGTGCCACGGCCTTGCCGTCAGGCTGCAGCTGCAGAGCATTGAGTGGCGCGACCATGGTCTGTGCCATCGCCAGCATGCCTTGCGGGTTCTTCATGGCCATCGCGATGCCGCCGACGAAGTGCGGCTCCAGGGCGTCGCCGGCAGCCAGTGAAAAATCGTGCAGCTCGGCGTGGAATCCACGCAGGTTGCCCCAGGGCGGCATCGCCAGCAGGCGTGCCTTGGCACCAATTTCGGCAAAGGCTTCATTCAGCGGCGCCAGGCCGGCGCAGACGAACGGCGTGTCCTTGACGGCCCGGGCCTGGGCCAGCCAGAAGTCGCGCAGCTGTGGCAGCGGGAATGTCTGGGTGAAGCGCGCCGGTGCCGGGCCGCTGGCCAGCGGAAACGGCGAACGCACATCGGCAAAGGCGGCGGTGATGTCGCCGGCGAGGTGGACCACGGTGCGTTGATGCATGCCGCTGGTGTCGAACTTCCGGTAGCCGGTGGTGATGCGAGGCAGGCGCGCGGCGATGCGGGCCATGTCCGCCATGCAGTCCGGGCTGGACAGCGCCGCCAGGCCACTACGCAGCTTCTCCGGGTTGCTCGACTCCACCAGGGCCGCCGTGGTGATGGCCGCGACCATGGGGTCCTTGCCACTGGTGATCTGCGCCAGCAGGGCGGACGTGTCCAGGTATCCGATCATGCTGTCGCTGACGAAATGCTGGTCCGCTGCCAGCGCCTGCAGCCGCTCGCGTGCCGAACCGTTGGTCGGCATGTCGAGGCCCAGGGCCAGGCGCAGTTGCGGCTGGCTGTCCGGTGGCAGCACGGCCACGATCATCTGCTTGTCATGCTGCGCCAGCACCAGTCGCAGGCCGATGTCGGGCAGGTCGAGGTAGCGGTAGGCGACGCCGCCCAGCGTGGCCTGCGCGATGGCGTCGGCCACCGGCTTGGTAACACGCTCGACGAAGACCTCGAAGCGCGCCGGGTCGCTGAGTTGCATGCGCAGCACCGGGCTGAGCCCCAGGCCGTACAAGGCCGTGTGCCCACCGGCGTCGACCCCTGCATCCTTGAATACGGCCTGCCAGTTCTTGTGATCCAGCTCCGTGGCGATGGCATCCATCAGCCCGGCAAGCTCGGGATTGTCCTCGGCCAGTTCATCGGCCAGCTCCCGCATGCGGGCCACTTGTGCCGGCAACTGGGCGCTGCTGTGCGCCAGCATGGCGTTGACTTTGTCAGCGGGCCACGGCTCCAGGTTGGCAATGACAAACGGCGTGCCCGCCGGCACGTGCGCCAACACCGATTCGGGATTGTCATCCTGGCCGCAGGCGACAAGCCCGATGGCAAGCGTCAGCGTCAGGATCAATTGCAGGGGTCTTGTCAGGGTCATGCCGTACTCCGTCAACAATTTGGCTGGATCAGTTCCAGCAGGCAGGCCATGCGCGCGGCAACGCCGTTGCGGACCTGCTTCAGGATGTGCGATTGCGGGCCGTCCGCGACGTCCGGTGCGATCTCGACGCCGCGGTTGATGGGGCCGGGATGCAGCACCATGCAGTCCGGCGCAGCGAGGGCCAGGCGGCGGGCGTCGAGACCCCAGGCGCGGTGGTAGGCCGCGGCATCGGGAAGGGTTTCGCTGGCCATGCGTTCGGCCTGGATGCGCAGCATGATGATGACGTCGGCCTCGGCCACGGCGGCGTCGAAATCCGCGCCGCGGGCCAGTGCCGGCCATTGGTCGGCCGACGGCAGCAGCGCCTCGGGGCCGCACAACTCAATCTCGCCCACGCCCAGCGTGGTCAGTGCGTGGATGTCCGAGCGTGCCACACGCGAATGCGCGATATCGCCGCAGATGACGACTTTCAGATCGCCGAGATCCGCGTGTGTCTGGCGGATGGTCAGGGCGTCCAGCAGGCCCTGCGTCGGGTGGTCGCCGTTGCCGTCGCCGGCGTTGATGATGTGCGTGTCCGCTGCGGCGTGGCCGGCCAGCAGGGCGGGCGTGCCGTTGTCCGGATGGCGTACCACCAGCGCATCGACCTGCATCGCCTCCAGCGTGTGCAGCGTATCCACAAGGCTCTCGCCCTTGCAGGTCGAGGATCGCGTCGTGTCGAAATTCACCACCGTGGCACCCAGACGGCGTGCCGCCAGCTCGAAGGACGTGCGGGTGCGCGTGGATGGCTCGAAAAACAGGTTCAGTACGGTACGGCCAGTCAGGGCGTCGGGCTTCGGGCCGCATTCGAGAATGGTTTGGGCGCGCGTGAGGATGGCCTCGATCGCGGCACGGTCCAGCTTGTCCAGACTGATCAGATGGTGCATGGGCTCAGACATCCTGCGTGGCCTTGCCGGCAGCCAGCCAGGACTCCAGCATCACGGCCGCGGCCATGGCATCCAGCTTGGCGCCATCGCGACGACGACGGGTTCCGGCCTGGCGTGCGACAGCAAACCGCCGCGCCGCTTCCTGGCTGGTGTGGCGCTCGTCGTGCAGATGCACGGGCAGGTTGAAATGTTCGCCCAATTGGCGTGCAAAGCGTCGTGCCCGACCGCTCATGGGTTGCTCGCCGCCGTCCAGCGCCAATGGCAGGCCCACGACCAGCGCCTGCGGCTGCCATTCCTCGACCAGGCGCTGCAATTCATCCCAGGATGGCTCGCCGGCCTTGCAGGTCAGGGTTGTCAGTGCACGGCTGCCGCCGGTGACGTTTTCGCCCAGGGCCACGCCGGTGCGGCGCGTGCCGAAGTCGAACCCCAGAAAGCGCGCCGCGGGAGCTTGGGCGGCAGGAACCATGTGAGCGAGGCACAGCCATTTTGAGAGCGATTTTTCGACCATTTGAGGCGAATACTGGTTGCTATTTAACGAAAATGGGCGGGAAATCGGGCCAAAAGGGCGCAGCCGCAGCCGCTTGTGTTTCTGCTGCCCAGGCTCCCATGTGCGTTCATGCGTGGCCGACGTGGTGGCTCAGCTGGTGGCTGTCGAAGCCCAACGAGCGGGTGGCGGCTTGCCAGCGTTGTCCGGCCTCGGTGTGAAACAGGATCTGTTCGGTGGCTTCGGCCGTCAGCCAGGCGTTGTCGCTCAGCTCGCGCTCCAGCTGGCCCGCGGCCCAGCCGGCATAACCAAGTACCAGCAGCGCCGGTTCCGGTCCGTCGTTGTTGGCGAGCGACGCCAGGATGTCGCGTGAGGTGGTGATGGCCCAGCGCGCATCGATATCGTGGCTGGATTCCCAGTGCCCCATGCCGGCCGGATGGACGATGAAACCGCGCTCTGGCTGGACCGGGCCACCCATGAGCACGGGCACGTTGATGTCGTGCAGGGGCCGGTTGGCGAGGTTGAGCTGTTGCAGCACGCGCTCGAAGCCGAAATCAGCGGGCCGGTTGATCATCAGCCCCACGGCACCGTTCTCGTCGTGCTGGCAGATCAGCGTCACGCCGCGCTCGAAGTTGGGATCATCCAGGGTCGGCATGGCCACCAGCAGGTGACCGGACAGGGATGGAAAAGGTGCATTGTTCATGCGGCCATTGTACGGCAACGGCAGCGCAACGGGACGTGCTCAGCCGCGTGTGCGCAGCTTGTTGCCGGGCAAGAACTGCCAGGTACGGGTGATGTTGAACTCGTCGAAGTGCCCGGCTTTGTTTGGCACGACTGGAAAAGGTGCGGCCATGTGCACGATGCGCGCGGCAGCATCGTCCAGCAACTTGTGCCCCGAGCTGCGGATGATATCGGTGGACTTCACCGTGCCATCCGGGCGCAGGACCACCGTGAGAATCAATTGGCCGTGCAGGTCGCGCTGGCGCGCCTTCTCCGGATAGTTGAGGTTGCCGATGCGCTGCACGCGGTCCACCCAGGCGCGCATGTAGGCGGCATAGGCGTATTCGCGAGTGCTGGCGCTGAGGTACTTGACCTTGGGACGCTGCGCATAGCGTTGCTCCTGCGCGCGCACTTCGGCCGCCAGACGTGCCATTTCAAGGTGACGCGGAATCTCGACCGGCGCGGTGCGCGCATGGTTCGGGGTCTGCTGGCGGTGCTCGGGCTCGCTGGTGGCTGTGCTGGCGTTGCGGTCGCGTGCGGTCAACACCTTCGGGCCGCTGGCATCATGCGGCCGCGGTGAGGCGGTATTCAGTTCCCGTGGCGCGATGCCGGGATCCGGCTTCGGCAGCTTGCTGGTGAACGGCTGCGATGGCCGCGCGGGTGTCTCGCTGGTGCCACCGCCGGTGTTGTCGGCCTGTGCCAGGAAGTCGGCCTCATCCGGTGCTTGCCGGTTGGCTGTCTGCACCAGCGTCACGTCCAGCGCCGGCAGGGCCGCGCGCGGCAGCGGGAACTGGAAGCTCACGCCGAAGGCCAGTACGCCATGGACGATCAGCGAGAACAGCAATGTCACGCCGAGGCGGTCGGCGCTGGAAACGTTGGAATGATTCACGTGTTCTCGATCACGTCAAACAGGGTGGCGGCAATGTTGAGGTCGAATTGGGCATCCAGCTCGCGCATGCATGTCGGTGATGTCACGTTGATCTCCGTCAGCCAGTCGCCGATGACATCCAGGCCGGCCAGCAGCAGGCCGCGACGCTTCAGTTCCGGACCGACGGCGGCGGCAATCTCGCGGTCGCGTGCGCTCAGTGGCTGGCCGACGCCGCGTCCACCGGCTGCGAGGTTGCCACGAAAATCCGTGCCCCGCGGCAGGCGGGCCAGCGCGTAGGGTACCGCCTCGCCGTTGATCATCAAGATGCGCTTGTCGCCGGCGCTGATTTCCGGGATGAAACGCTGTGCCAGGGCAAATGCGCCATCGTGTCCCAGCAAGGTCTCGAGGATGACGTTGAGGTTGGGGTCGGCGGCATGGCTGCGGAAGATGCTGGCACCGCCCATGCCGTCCAGCGGCTTCAGCACCACCTCGCCGGTGTCGGCAACGAAGCGGCGCAGCTCGTCCGCATCGCGGCTGACGAGGCTGGGTGCGCAGAACTCCGGGAACGCCAGGGCGAACAGTTTCTCGTTGCAGTCGCGCAGGGCCTGCGGGTCGTTGACCACGCGGCAGCCGGCCGCCTGCGCCAGCGAGAGGATCTGCGTGTCATGGATGAAGGCCGGGTCGACCGGCGGGTCCTTGCGGTCGAAGATCAGCGGGATCTCGTCCAGCGGTCGCCAGGCCTGGTCGAGGCGGTCGAACCAGTGCCGTTCGTCGTCGTGGACCTTGATCCGGCTCAGGCGCGCCCACGGGCGACCGTCGCGCAAGGCGAGGTCGCCCTGCTGCATGGCGTGCAGCACATAGCCGCGGCGCTGGGCTTCCAGCAGGATGGCCAACGAGGTGTCCTTGGCCGGTTTCATGGACGCCAGCGGGTCCACGAGCATCGCGAGTTCGGTAGGCATGGGCGATACCATACAATGGTGTCAGGCCGGGCGGCAGCCCGGTTGGCTGCAACCATGGTTCGTCGAGCGCTGCAGACACAGCGGTTTGACGAAATAACTTGACATTCTAGATAAACATTGGTTAAACATCGACTGTGACATATGCGTTGCCGATCAGCCTTCCGGGCGGTCGCGCAGGGCACGCGGCAGGCATGTTTCTTGCATCTGCCTGCCTTGACAGCCGATGGCCAGCAACAGCGACCTTGGGGGTTGATGGTGGAACAAACAGCTCATAACGCCGATCTGGCTGGACTTCGCGTCATGGTCATTGACGATTCCAAGACCATTCGCCGGACAGCGGAAACTCTGCTGCGCAAGGAAGGCTGCGAAGTCGCAAGCGCCGTCGACGGTTTCGAGGCTCTGGCGAAGATTTCCGACTTGCAGCCGCAGATCATCTTCGTCGACATCATGATGCCGCGCCTGGACGGCTACCAGACCTGCGCGCTCATCAAGAACAACCAGGAGTACAAGAACACCCCGGTCATCATGCTCAGCTCCAAGGACGGATTGTTCGACAAGGCGCGTGGCCGCATCGTCGGTTCGCAGCAATACCTGACCAAGCCATTCACGCGCGAAGAGCTGCTCGGCGCCATCCGCAACCACGTTCCGGCATGAATGCCATTCAATCCACAATTCAGGTAGGAGGCCATGGCCAGCGTTCTGATCATTGATGACTCGCCCACGGACGTGAAGGTCCTGACAACCCTTCTGGAGAAGGCCGGCCATGTCGTGGCCAGCGCCGGAACCGCCGAAGAAGGGATTGCCGCGGCCCGGGCAACCAGGCCGGACCTCATCGTCATGGACGTCATCATGCCCGGAACCAACGGATTCCAGGCCACCAGAACCTTGTCTCGCGATCCGGACACCGAGTCCATCCCGGTGGTCATCGTGACCACCAAATCCATGGAGACCGACCGCGTCTGGGGCATGCGCCAGGGCGCGCGTGCGTTTTTGACCAAACCCGTATCCCGCGAAGCCTTGCTGGGCACGGTTCACGACCTGCTCAAGGACTGACCCGCATGACTGCCGATGAATTCACCCTGTCACGTTCGCCCTTTGATGTGCTGTCCAGCTACGAGCAGCAGAGCCTGGCGCATGATCCGGGCGCCCCGGAGGAAGTCGAGGCTGCAGGCGTCTGGCGTGGCGTGGGTTTCCGTATCGGTGAGCGCCGCTTCCTGTGCGGCATCAAGTCCATTGCCGAGTTGCTCCTCATTCCCGACGTGACCCCGGTGCCGGGCAGCCAGCCCTGGGTCGTGGGCATGGCCAACCTGCGCGGCAACCTGGCTGCAGTGATTGATCTCAACCGTTACCTGCATGCCAAGGCAACCCAGCTCACCAATCGCAGCCGCGCGCTGCTGGTGGAGCATCCCGGGGCCGCGCTTGGTTTGCTCGTTGATGAAGTTCTCGGTCAACGCAGCGTGGCCGGGGATCGCATGGCGGAGCTTGACGAAGAACAGGACGAAGCGCTGCGCCCGTATGTTGCCGGCTCGATCCAGTTGGACGGTCAGCAGTGGACCATTTTCAATGTCGACGATCTCGTTGCGGCAAGCCAATTCCAGCAAGCGGCAGCATGAGCCGACACACTCCCAGCACGTGAGGTGAAACAATGAGCACTACAGGGGTACAAAGCAAGGAACGGACCGGCAGCTACACATGGCTGGTTGTCCTGCTTGTGATTGCGATTCTGTTCGCGGCTGTTGACTTCTTCTATCTCAACGCCGTCAACAGCAACGACCGCCAGGCGGCTTCATTGTCCACCCAGATCCAGGTGTCGTCACAGCAGAACGCCAAGTTCGCGCTCGAGGCTGCCAGCGGCAACGTGGACTCGTTCGCGGAGTTGTCCAACACCACCGCGGCCATCGAGTCGGCGGTCAAGCGCTTGCGCAACGGCGATCCGGAGACCGGCATGCCGGGCTACGGTGAGGCTGGCGGCAACGTCGGTGATGCCGTCAACAAGCTGACCACGGCCTGGGGCCAGCTGCAAGATGACGTCGGCAAGATCCTTGCCAACAAGGAAACGGTCATCGACTCGTCGCAACGTGCTGATGCTTTCGAGCGGCAGGTCAACCAGCTGAACTCTCGCATGAACCAGGTGGTGCAGATCCTGCTTCAGGACGGCTCGGCGGCGCAGGTGTACAACGCATCGCGCCAAAGCCTTCTGGGTGACCGCATGTTGCGCCGTGTGCAGACCATCATGCAGGGCGGCGACGAATCCGCAGCGGCCGCAGCGGGCCTGAATCGCGATGCCGAGTTGTACGGTGCCGTGCTCACGGGACTCGTCCAGGGCAATCCGCAACTGAACATCAAGCCGGTGCGCAACGAGGATGCCCTGACCATCCTCGGCGGTATCCATGCCACGTGGAGTCAGATGATGCGGGCCGCACCGGCCGAAGCCGAAGCTGCGCCAGCCGCTGTCGATGGCGAAGCGGAGGCTGAGGCTGCCGCGCCTGCCGCGCCTGCTGCTGGCGCGCCTGATTACGCGGCTGCCATCCCGGCGCTGCTGGATGCCGCGCCGACATTGCAGTCGGTGAAGTACGCCGCCACGCAGGCATCACTGGATGCACAGAACCTGCTGTTGCGCGCCAACGAAGTGTCCAACAACATCGACGAGCTTTCCAGCCACCGCCTGTTCCCGAACGTGTGGTGGGGCCTTCTGGCCGCCATCGTGGCTGCCCTGCTGGCCATCGTGCTCGTGATCACCGTGATCCGCGACCAACGCCGTCGTTACCAGGTCACGGCCGAACTGAACCAGCGCAACCAGGAAGCCATTCTGCGACTGCTGGACGAGATGGGCTCGCTGGCCGAAGGTGACCTCACCGTGAAAGCCACCGTGACCGAGGACATTACCGGCGCCATCGCGGACTCGGTGAACTTCGCGGTCGAAGCCCTGCGTTCGTTGGTGACCACCATCAACGAGACGGCCGTGCAGGTTTCCGCCGCAGCACAGGAAACCCAGGCGACCGCCATGAACCTGGCCGATGCCGCACAGCAACAGGCACACCAGATCAACTCGGCATCGGAAGCCATCAACGAAATGGCGACCTCCATTGACGGTGTGTCCAGGAACTCGGCCGAGAGTGCCGAGGTGGCACAGCGCTCGGTGGAAATCGCCTCCAAGGGTGCCGACGTGGTGCGTCAGACCATTGACGGCATGGATTCCATTCGCGACCAGATCCAGGAGACATCCAAGCGACTCAAACGGTTGGGTGAATCCTCCCAGGAGATTGGCTCGATCGTGGAGCTGATCAACGACATTGCAGAGCAGACCAACATTCTGTCGCTGAACGCCGCCATTCAGGCCGCATCGGCAGGTGAGGCGGGTCGCGGTTTCGCGGTCGTGGCCGACGAAGTGCAGCGCCTGGCAGAACGTTCGGCCAACGCCACCAAGCGAATCGAGACGCTGGTGCAGACGATTCAGTCCGATACCAGCG
>CAZOXZ010000094.1:0-9422 GCA_964583865.1 uncultured Rhodanobacteraceae bacterium
CCCGGCCGTGAACCCGCTGATCAAGATCATCAACATCGTGGCGCTGCTGATCATCGCCCTGCTGTAAGCAGCATCGCGGTTGTTCAGGAAAAGCCCCGCTTCGCGGGGCTTTTTTAATCCGTCCATGGCCATGCTGATGTCAGCCCACATGGCATGTCGAATCGGCCGGCTCTTGATGCGCATGGCTTCGGCCACCTGCGACTGCAAGGGGGCTTTCCGCCAGGGGCCTGGGTGGCAGGAATCGCGTGCGCGAGGCACAGCCATTTTGAGAACGGTTTTTCGACCATTTGAGGCGAAGGCCGGTTGTTATTCAACGAAAATGGGCGGGAAATCGGGCCAAAAGGGCGCAGCCGCTTGTGTTTATGCTGCCCGGGCCCGCAGCCCGTTTCCGGCAACAACGACATCGCAGTTATGATGCAAGCTGGTTTCGCGGATGCGGTCACGTGTTTGTTCCATTCCTTGCTCTGCTGATTGCCGTCATTGCCGTCATCTGGCTGTTCAACCGGCTGGTGCGCATGCGCAACCAGGTGCGCGTGGCCTGGAGCGATGTCGACGTGCAACTGGAACGTCGCCACGACCTGGTGCCGGCGCTGGTCAACGTGGTCAAGGGCTATGCCGGTCACGAACGCGAACTGCTGGAGCGCCTTGTGCGCGAACGCCGGCAAGCGCAGGCACGGCAATCCCCCGCCAGCCGCAGCGCGCCCGAGCAGGCCCTGGGCGATGATCTCGTCCGCCTGATTGCCGTCGGCGAGGCCTATCCCGACCTCAAGGCCAGCGCGAACTTCCGCCAGCTCGCCGACGAGCTGGTTGCCGTGGAGGATGCCTTGCAGCATGCGCGGCGCTTCTACAACGGCTCGGTACGTCAGTACAACACAGCCATCGAACGCTTCCCGGCCCTGCTGCTGACGCCGGCCCTGGGTTTCCGTGCGGCCGAATTCTTTGCCGCCGAAGAAGGCGCGCGCGCCAATGTGCACGTGCATCTGGACGACCCCGAGCCCGGCATGAAGGAATGAACCAAATGCGCTTCATGCTTCAGATCCTTGTGTTCCTGACGACAGTTCTTGTCCTGGGCTGTGGTACGACCGACGCCCGCGGTCGCATACTCGCCTACGATTCCAATGTCGTCATCGCCGCCAGCGGTGAAATGGACGTGACCGAGACCATCCGCGTACGTTCGGACGGCAGCCAGATCCGGCATGGCATCACACGCGACTTCCCGACCCGGTACCGCGACCGGTACGGCAACCGCGTCAACATCGATTTCGAGTTCCTGGGCGCCACCGTGGACAGCCGCCCCAGTGACTGGCGCAGCGAACAGCATGGCAACGGCATGCGCGTTTATGTCGGCGATGCGCAGCGGCTGCTGCCACCCGGCGAGCACGACTTCGTCCTGCATTACCGCGTCAACCGCCAGATCGGCTTTTTTGACGACCACGATGAGCTGTTCTGGAACGCGGTCGGGACGGGGTGGGACTTTCCGATCGACAAGGCCACGGCCCGCATCACGCTGCCGCAACCGGTGACGGCCGGCAAACTGCAGGCATTCGGCTACGCCGGCAGCCGCGACGCGAACGAGCGCAACATCAGCACCAGAATTCTTGACGACGGCGCCAGTTACGCCATCACCGCGCCGCTGAAGCCGCATCAGGGTGTCAGCGTGGTACTGGAATTCCCAAAAGGCATCGTGTCCGAACCCGGCACGGCAGGAAAGTTGGCCAACCTGGCCCGCGACAACCGCAGCCTTCTTGTGGGGTTCATCGGCCTGCTCCTGCTATGGATTTACTACCTGCTGGCCTGGCATCGCCACGGACGCGATCCCGAGGCTGGCCCGCTGGTTGCGCGTTACCAACCGCCACGGGGATTCTCGGCTGCCGCCATGCGGTATATCCGACAGATGGGATTCGACAACACGGTCTTCAGCGCCGGCGTCCTCGACCTTGCCGCCCGCGGCATGCTGGACATCGAGCAGACCGGCCGCAAGAAGTACCTGGCACGCCGCAACGATTCCAGCGACGCATCGGGCCTGCCGGACGACCTGCGGGCACTGTTCGATGCCCTGTTCCGAGACGGCCCGACGGTTGACTTCAAACAGGAAAACCATCGCCGCATCGGCAAGGCCAGGACGGCGCTCCAGGAAGCATTGAACAAGCACTTCCACAAAAAGTTCTTCAACACCCACACGCTGTTGCTGGTTCCCGGCCTGGTCATCACCATCGCGACTGCCTGGCTGAGCCTGGACCACAGCGTGCAGAACAACCTGTTCCTGTTCATCTGGATCAGCATCTGGACCGTCATCACCGCCGTCCTGATCATGGACGCGTGGCAGAAGCAGGTCGCGAGCGACAAGTTCCCGGTGACCGCATGGGCTGTCGCAATGCTGTTCGCCGTCGCCAACGTGCTCGTGATCTACCTTGCGCACCAGTTCATCGGTCTCGGGTCGGCCGTGGTACTGGTTGCCCTGCTGTTGACCAATATCGCGTTCTACCAGTGGATGAAGGCACCGACCAACACGGGCAGGAAGGTGCTGGACAAGATCGCCGGTTTCCGCTGGTACCTCGGCGTGGCCGAGCAGCAGGAACTTGATTCACGCTACCGGCCGGATGCCAGCCCGGAACTCTTTTCCGCCTACCTGCCGCATGCCCTGGCACTCGGCGTGAGCAATGCGTGGACAGCACGCTTCACCGAGGCGCTGACGCCCGACCAGATGCGCGCAGCACAGCCGACCTGGTACCACGGCAGCATCGGCGCGGGTGCCGTGGTCTTCACCAGCTTCGCCAGCAGCCTGTCATCCGGCTTCAGCTCGGCCATCGCCTCGTCCGCCGCGGCACCGGGTTCATCCAGTGGTGCCAGCGGTGGCGTGGGCGGCGGTGGCGGCGGTGGTGGTGGTGGCGGCTGGTAACCGCAGCGGCACGCGAACCAGATACGACCATCGCTTTCCGGGTGCGTACGCTCGCGGGCTGTTGCATACTGCGGCCGGACCACAACGGAAAATTTCCATGAACATTCTTCCACTTGCTGCCGCCGCTGCCGCCGCCGTGCTGCTCATCGGTTGCGCCACCAGCAACAAAAAACCGATGCCCGAGACCAAAACCGCCACCGCGACCAGCCAGGCCACATCAACCGATCCTTTCCTGTGGCTGGAGCAAACCCATGGCGAGCGTGCGATGGCCTGGGTGAAGCAGCAAAATGCGGTCACCAGGGACAAATTCGCCAGCGGCCCGGCATTCCAAGGCACCAACGCGGCCATTCTGGAGGTACTGAACTCGGACGCGCGCATCGCCTGGCCCAACCGCATGGGCGAGTACATTTACAACTTCTGGAAGGATTCCGCCCACCCACGCGGTATCTGGCGCCGCACCACGCTGGCCTCCTACACCAGCAACAGTCCTGCCTGGGAAACGGTGCTGGACATGGATGCCTTGAACAAGGCCGAGGGCAAGAGCTGGGTGTTCAAGGGTGCCAGCTGCCTGAAGCCCGACTACCAGCGCTGCCTCATCGAGTTGTCTCCGGACGGCGGCGATGCCGTCGAGGTGCGCGAGTTCGACACGGTCAGCAAGGCGTTTGTTGACCGCGGCTTCCACCTGCCCGTGGCCAAGACCCAGGTCAGTTGGATCGACATCGACCACCTGTTTGTCGGCACCGACTTCGGCCCCGGCTCGATGACCGAATCGAGCTACCCGCGCATCGCCAAACTGTGGACGCGCGGCACGCCATTGAACAAGGCGAAGACCATCTTCGAGGGCAAACCCACCGATCTCGCCGTCAGTGCCTGGCACAACCGTACCGAAGGCTTCGAACGCAGCTTCGTTGGCGTGTCGGTCGATTTCTGGCACCACCGCCTGTACCACTACGCCGACGGCAAGCTGGTCCAGGTCGACGTGCCCGATGATGCCAATGTGTCGGCCCATCGCCAATGGTTGCTGGTGGAGACCAAGTCACCGTGGACGATTGGCGACACCACCTGGCCCGCCGGTGCCCTGCTGGTCACCGATTTCGACAATTTCATGGCCGGCAAACACGCCTTCACGGCACTGTTCACACCGGACGAGCACACGGCCTTGTCATCCTGGAGCTGGACCCGACACCACCTGATCATCAACACGTTGAAGGACGTGCAAAGCCACCTCGAAGTGCTGACCCCGAATGCAGACGGCGCATGGCAACGCGAAGCCCTCACCGGTGCACCGGAGCTCAGCACCGTGCGCATCGTCGGCACGCGCCCGGACATCGACGACAGCTACTGGCTCAGTGTCACCGGCTTCCTGACGCCGACCACGCTTTCCCGCGGCGTCATCGGCAAGCAGGCGCCGCAGGCCATCAAGCAGGCACCGGCCTTCTTTGATGCCTCGAAATTCAGCGTCAGCCAGCACTTCGCGACATCGAAGGATGGCACCCAGGTGCCCTACTTCGAAATTGCTCCGACGGATCTTGAACTCAACAGCGCAAACCCGACGCTGCTGTACGGCTACGGCGGCTTCGAGGTGTCGCTGCTGCCAAGTTATTCGGGCAGCATCGGCCGTGCCTGGCTGGAACGTGGCGGGGTCTACGTGATCGCCAATATCCGTGGCGGCGGCGAGTACGGTCCGCGCTGGCACAAGGCCGCGTTGAAAGCCAACCGACACAAGGCCTACGAAGATTTTGCCGCGGTCGCCCAAGATCTCATTGATCGCAACGTGACATCGCCCGAGCACCTTGGTGCCGAGGGTGGCAGCAACGGCGGCCTGCTGGTCGGCAACATGCTGGTCAGCTATCCCGAACTGTTCGGCGCCATCGTCTGCGAAGTGCCGCTGCTGGACATGAAACGCTACATCTACCTCGATGCAGGGTCTTCCTGGATCGGCGAATACGGCAACCCCGAGGATCCGGCGCAATGGGCCTTCATCAAGACCTTCTCGCCCTACCAGCTGGTAAAGCCGGGCCAGGACTACCCGCCGGCGCTGTTTTACACCGCCACCAGTGATGACCGGGTCGGCCCGGCGCAGGCACGCAAGATGGCCGCGCGCATGGAGCACATGGGCTACGACAAGGTGTGGTTCTTCGAAAACACCGAAGGCGGCCACGGCGCCGGCGTGACGCACAAGCAGTCGGCCGAGATGCACGCGCTGGCCTACACCTTCTTGTGGAAGATGCTGCAATGACGACAACCGGGGCGCCCACTGTCCGTTGACTCGGGCATCGCCGCCCCGGCACTTCCTTTCCGGCCGCCGCGGCAGCTCGCAAGTCACGGCGGTCAGCAGGGTCTCCGCAGCCGTGATCGGGCGGCACAAGATAGAATCCTGCTCTGCATTCCAGTGCGGCGAATCAGGAGCGACGACGAGATGAAGATCCCGACCAGACTGCGCGAATGGGTCATCACCATGAGCCGCAGCGGCCACTCGGTCGAGACCATGATCGACATGATGTGCGCTACCGGCTACGGCCGGCGCCAGAGCAAACTGATCCTGGCGCAGGTGCTGGACCGGCCCGCCATCGCGCTGGACGATGTCACGGTGCCACGCGCAAAGCCGCGAAAACGCGCATCGGGCGGCTTGCGCGCCACCGCGCCCGAGGCGCCCGGCATGGTGATCGGCGATCGCCACATCAGCGTAAGCACCAGTACCGCCTCGCCCGAGCTGCGCGTGCTGCACAACATGCTCGATGCCAGCGAATGCGACGCGTTGATTGAACAGGCGCGGCCGCGCCTGGACCGCTCGCAAACCGTCGACACACAAGGCAACAAGCAATACGACGTGGCACGCACCAGCAGCGGCATGTTCTTCAATGTCGGCGAGACCGCGTTGATCCGGGAAATTGATGCACGCCTGGCGGCCCTGGTGGACATGCCCGTGTCACACGGCGAGGCATTGCAGGTGCTGCACTATCTTCCCGGCCAGCAGTACGAGCCACACCAGGATTGGTTCGATCCCAAGTTCGACAGCTACGAACATGTCACCCGTGTCGGCGGCCAGCGCATTGCCACCATCATCATGTACCTCAACACACCCGAGGCTGGCGGCGGCACCCATTTTCCGCATCTGGGCCTGACGGTGGCCGCCCATCGTGGCGACGCGGTGTACTTCGCCTACGAAACCGGCTCAGCCGATGCCTTGCACGCCGGCCTGCCGGTGGAAAAGGGCGAAAAGTGGATTGCCACGCGCTGGCTGCGCGAGCGGCCGTACCACGAAGCTTGACGCCAGCAGAGGACCGCGCCACCCGCCTGACCATGATCTGCGTCAGCACCCGTACCCGTCCAGCGGCCGAGAATAACGCTGTTTCAATCCTGTCAGGAGACAATCATGTCGTTCAAACTTCCAACTCTGGCCCTCGTGGCCCTTGCGGCAACGGCTTTTGCCCTGCCCGGCCATGCGGCTGAGTGCAGCCTCACCGTCGAAGCCAATGACGCCATGCAGTACAACACCAAGAGCATCGATGTACCCGTCAGTTGCAAAAACTTCGAGATCACCCTGAAGCACACCGGCAAGCTGGACGCCAAGGTCATGGGCCACAACATGGTCATCACCACCAAGGCCGACTACCAGGCCGTGGCCACGGCCGGCATGGGCGCCGGTGCCGACAATGACTACGTGCCGGTGGGTGATGCCCGTGTCATCGCCCACAGCGAGGTCATCGGTGGTGGCGAAAGCACCAGCTTCACCATCCCGGTCGGCAAGCTTTCCGCGGACGAGGACTACGAGTTTTTCTGCTCCTTCCCGGGCCACTACGCCCTGATGCGTGGCAGCCTGAACCTGGTGCAGTAAGCCCACCACCTCTCGGTTGGCAAAAACCGGCGGCCACCCCGGCTGCCGGTTTTTTGTTGCCTGCCAAATCCGGAGCAAGCGCTCAGAGTCTGTGAAGAAATCCCCGTCGCGGGGTTTTTTGCAGTCGCGGGGCCGGTTCATGCCCGCCCCCGCTCCTGCGAGGGCCAGTCGTCATCCTGCGCGGAGCGAGCGCAGCAAGCGGAAGCACGGGATCTCGATCATGGCATACCGGTTGCCGGATTCTGCGACTACGGGCTCCGCCCTTCGCGCAGAATGACAAGACTCGAGGTTGTGCGTGCACCTTGAAATGGTCACACGGCCAGCTTCCAGGAGCCTGGGCGGCAGAAACACAAGCGGCTGCGGCTACGCCCTTTTGGCCCGATTTCCCGCCCATTTTCGTTAAATAACAACCAGTATTCGCCTCAAATGGTCGAAAAATCGCTCTCAAAATGGCTGTGCCTCGCTCACATGGTTCCTACCGCCCAGGCTCCTGGGCTGAAAAGATCACAGACCCTCAAAACATCCCGGTCTCGAGCTTGGCCGCGTCGGACATCATGGAGTAGTTCCAGGGCGGATCGAAGACCAGGTCCACGTCGGTGTCGGAGACGGTGGGGATCATGCCGACCTTTTCCTGCGCGTCGCTGACGAGGATGTCACCCATGCCGCAACCCGGCGCCGTCAGCGTCAATTTGATGTAGACGCTGCGGCTGCCGTCCTTGAGGTGGTCGATGCTGACGTCGTACACCAGCCCCAAATCGACGATGTTGATGGGGATTTCGGGGTCGAAGCAGGTGCGCAGTTGCTCCCAGACCAGTTTCTCGACATCGCTGTCGGCAGCATCCTCGGGCAATTCCAGCGGCGCGGGCGGCTCCTTGCCCAGGGCGTCGGCATTTTCACCGGCCACGCGGAACAGGTTGCCTTCGACGTACACCGTGAAACTGCCGCCCAGGGCCTGGGTGATGTAGCCTATCTGGCCGGCCGGCAGGACGACTTCATCGCCTGCAGGCACCAGCACGGCATCGCAGTCGCGCTGCAGGGCAAACGGCTCGCTGTTGACACTGAAACCACTCATGATTTGCTGTTTTCTCCGACTGCGGTACCCGCCGGCGCTTGGCGCGGCGCCGGCAAACGCCTATTATCGCGCTTTTGGCGGCGGATTGCCGACACGGGAGTGTCGCACCAGGCAAGCTGCATCGCCTTGATGCAGCTCAATCGCCCGAACACGCCCCAAGGCATCCCATGACCCGATCCCGACGCTCGCTGATCGCTGCATTGTCCTGCGCCCTGCTGGCCGCCTTGTGTGCCCTGGCCTGCGGCGCGGTGTGGTCAATGATTGCCGGCTGGTACGGCAGCTTCACCTGGTTCGCTTTCGTGGTTGCCGTGGTGCTGGCGTTTGTGATGCGTTACTCAGGTGCGAGGCCACGCTGGTACGGCTGCCTGCTGGCCGCCGGTGGCACGGCCCTGGCCTGCCTGTATGCCGAGAGCCTGCAACTGGCCATCGGTCTGGCCAGCCAGCTCGGGTTGCCACTGGACGCCGTCATCGCCACCAGCGGTGTCGGCCACCTGGCGCAGCTTTCCTGGGCCGTGCTCCCGGACACGCGCGGCCTGGCCTACCTTGCCGCACTGGTGCTGGCGGCAATCCTCACCGCCTGGCTGCTGCGACCGGCACGGCAGGTCAATGGCAGGCCAGCCCATCCGGTATGACGATATGCACCAATCAGCTCAGTCGTTGTCAACACGACCCAACCAGACCGTCGGATCGCGACGGCAATGGAAAACAGCCATCACGACAATTCCGGCAGAATCGGGACGATAAATAACCGCGTAAGGAAAGCGACGCATGAAAACACGACGGCAACTACCCTCTACCTCGGGAAAAACCATGGGCATGCGAAGCACCGTTTCCACAGCGGTATCAAGTGCACGAGCGAACTCAAGCCCCAGCCCCGGGGACCGATTCTCATACCAAGTTCGTGCTTCCAGCGCCTCACGTCGCGCTTCTGGCCGGAAACTGACGCGCATCAGTGGTTGTGCTGGAACAGCTCCGCCCGCACCACATCCCATGGCACGGCTGAATCTGGGTCAGCCTCATGCATGACGACACGGCAGCGAATCTCCTCGTGCTGTGCAGGCGTGAGCCCAATAGCCTCGGAGGTGGCGTCCTTGGCAATACTGTCCCAGATGTCCTCGACGAGCTGGATACGCTCGGCTATGGACAAGGTGTGGAAATCAGTGGCATGGGTCTTCATGCACCCGAGTGTACGGTATCCGGTGCTTGGCGGCCAACAAGCTTGTGCTTCAACCATGGCCGAGATGAATGGTCGCCGCCTGCCTTTCTTCACCTGTGCCTTCAGCGTGGTCCGGCACCCCGGATTTTTGACGTGGCGGCGTTCAAGCACCGAAAGGCGCTGGTTTCCGGGTTCCATTGTCAAACAGCGACGATGGCCCCGGAATGACGTGTTTTTGGTGCTGACACGGAACATGTCGTCACCCCGGACGAGCGCAGCGAGATCCGGGGTCCAGTGCCTTTTGGCCGAGACGAAGCCTCGAAGCTTCAAAGTCACTGGGCTCCGGGGTGGCGGTGTAATCCCGAGGAAAAAAGACGCGACGCGGGGTGGTCGTCAGCCGTCGATGTCCTTCAAGGCCGCGACCAGTTCGCCGGCCATGGCCTGGCCGTCGCCGAAC
>CAZOXZ010000095.1:0-9414 GCA_964583865.1 uncultured Rhodanobacteraceae bacterium
GGTCACTTCCATGCCGTTCAGCCACACTTCCCAGCCCAGCCCCCAGGCACCCAGCGTCGGCGATTCCCAGTTGTCCTCCACCAAGCGCAGGTCATGCACCAGCGGATCAATGCCCAGCGCCTTCAGCGAGGCAAAGTAGAGCTCGACGATGTCGTCCGGATTGGGCTTCAGCACCACCTGGTACTGGTAATAGTGCTGCAGACGGTTGGGATTGTCGCCGTAGCGGCCATCGGTGGGCCGCCGCGAGGGCTGCACGTAGGCGGCCGCCCAGGGCTCGGGACCCAGCGCTCGCAGGAAGGTGGCCGGATGAAACGTGCCGGCCCCCACTTCCAGGTCGAGTGGCTGCAACAACACGCAGCCCCGGTCGGCCCAGTAGCTGTCCAGCGTCTGGATGATCTGTTGGAAGGTTGGTACGGACATGGCCAAAGCCGCGCGGCAAAGCGCGTTAGTATAGCCGGACATGCTGCAACCGGCGGATCTGCGAACCACCGGCACTGCGCTTTCGGAGATGCGATGAACACCATGCACGCAACCACCCGTCCCTTGGGCCGTCCGGGCCGCCTGTTGCTGGAAGACGTGCTGGCCCAGCTCATTGTCGACGGCTACATCGATGGCGTGGCGGCGCGCAGCGTGCGGCATCTGGTGCACGAAAGCACCGCGGACAAGCCATCGCATCCGCTGATCGCGGTGGCGCGCGCCAAACTGGAGAATGCCCACCAACCCGGCCGGCCGTTGAGTCTGGAGGTGCTGACCGAATGGCTGGCCCGCCAGGCGGACCTGCCCTACCTGAAGATCGACCCGATGAAGATCGACGTGGCCCGCGTCACCCGCGTGGCCAGCCACGCCTATGCACGCAGCCATCGCGTGCTGCCGGTGGCGGTTGACGGCGAGGGCGCGACCTTTGCCACCTGCGAGCCGTTCGACCTGGCCTGGGCCGAGGACTTGTCGCGCATGCTGCGGCGCGAAATTCGCTGCGTGGTCTCCAGCCCGGTGGACATCGACCGCTTTTTGATGGAGTTCTACGGTGTGCAGCGTTCCATCCGCCTGGCCCAGGATGCCAAGCGCGAAGGCTACGATCCGGGCCGCATCCTGAACTTCGAGCAATTGCTGGAGCTTGGCAAGGACGGCGAGCTGGGTGCCGACGACAAGCACGTGGTGCACATCGTCGACTGGCTGCTGCAGTACGCCTTCGAACAGCGCGCCTCGGACATCCATCTGGAGCCTCGCCGCGAGACCGGCAACATGCGTTTTCGCATCGACGGGGTGATGCACAAGGTCTTCGAGCTGCCGCCGCCGGTGATGGCCGCCGTCACTTCGCGCATCAAGATCCTGTCGCGCCTGGACGTGGCCGAGAAACGCCGCCCGCAAGATGGCCGCATCAAGACACGCTCCAGCTCCGGCCGCGAGGTCGAGTTGCGCATCTCGACCATGCCGACGGCCTTCGGCGAGAAGGTCGTCATGCGCGTTTTCGACCCGGATGTGGTCGCCAAGGACTTCACCCAGCTGGGCCTCAGCGACGAGGAAAGCAGGCTGTGGCGCCAGATGGTCGAGCGCCCCAACGGCATCGTGCTGGTCACCGGCCCC
Source organism: uncultured Rhodanobacteraceae bacterium (assembly GCA_964583865.1). GTDB lineage: Bacteria > Pseudomonadota > Gammaproteobacteria > Xanthomonadales > Rhodanobacteraceae > DASSBG01. Next base: position 1,585 of record CAZOXZ010000095.1, read on the forward strand.
ACCGGCTCGGGCAAGACCACCACCCTGTACTCGACACTGAAATACCTGGCCACGCCGGCCTTGAACGTGTGCACCGTCGAGGATCCCATCGAGATGGTGTCGCCGGAGCTCAACCAGCTGCAGGTGCAGCCGGCCATCGACCTCACCTTTGCCTCGGGCGTGCGTACGCTGCTGCGTCAGGACCCGGACATCATCATGGTCGGCGAGATCCGCGACCTGGAAACGGCCGAAATGGCCATCCAGGCCTCGCTGACCGGCCACCTGGTGCTGTCCACATTGCACACCAACGACGCGCCCAGTGCCATCACCCGCCTGCTGGACATCGGCGTGCCGCACTACCTCATCCAGTCCACCCTGGCCGGCATCGTGGCGCAACGCCTGGTACGCACCTTGTGTGCGCACTGCAAGGCGGAAAGCGCGCAGGATGCCGATGCTTGGGCCAGCCTCACCAGCGGCTGGGACCTGCCATTGCCCGAAACGGTGTTTGCCCCGACCGGCTGCCTGGAATGCCGCCAGACCGGCTTCCACGGCCGCACCGGCGTGTACGAGATGCTCATCATCAGCCCTGCCGTCCGCCGGCTGATCACTGCCGACCTGGACCTGGCACGCTTGCGCAAGACGGCCCTGGCGCAGGACATGCAGCCATTGCGCATCGCGGCCGCACGGCATATTGCCGCCGGCCGAACCACCACCACCGAAGCACTGGCTGTCCTGCCGCCCGTGAACGATGATTGACGTCTCGGGAGCCTGGGAGCCCGGCTGCCTTGTTGCAGCCGGACGGGCCGGTTAACCTACACTTGACCTTTTGGAGACCCAGATGATGACAGTGCGCAAAGTCAACGCCGGCCAAGGCTGGCAGTGGTTCGTCAGTGCCGTCGGCCTGATCAAGAATCATCCCGTGCCTTTCCTGGTGATGGGCCTGATCCTCGGCGTCATCAGCATCATTCCGGGCCTTGGCACGCTCATCATGCTGATCCTCGGGCCAGCCCTGATGGCCGGCACCTGCTACGCCGCGCAGCAAGCGGACAACGGCAAGGCACCGGAAATCGGCCATCTGTTCCGCGGCTTCCAGGGCGGCGACCGCGTCGGCTCGTTGATCGCCCTGTGCCTGCCCAACGTGGTGGCCATGGTGCTGATCGTGATCCTGTTCATCATCTTCGGCATCGGTGCCGTGGCCGCCATGGGCAGCGACGCAGCAGCCCAGATCGAAGCCAATCCCGCCGTTTTGCTGCCTGCCCTTGGCATGTCCTTGCTGATCCTGATTCCCCTGACCATCATCATCGGCTTCATCAGCAGCATGCTGACCTACTTCGCCGTCCCGCGTACTCTGCTGGAAGGTGGCGCAGCCATCGCCAACATGAAGGACAGCTTGGGCGCGTGCTGGAAGAACTTCGGCGCCTATTTCCTGTCCCTGCTGTCGTTGATGGTGCCGATTGTCATACTCGCCGTCATTCTGGGTTCCATCCTCGGAATGCTGGGCACGCCGCGCATCGCGAGCCTGGCGATCAACACGCTCCTGTACGCGGTGATTGGTCCGATGCTGTTCTTCGCCTTCAAGGAAGTCTACGGCCCGGCCAACGAGGCGGCCGTGGCGGATGATACGCCGCCCCCGCCTCCGGCCGTGTGACGGGACCGTCCGGGCAATGACGCCTGCCTGCTTCCTCAGCGACCGTGTCGCTGGCGCCGAGCCAGCACCGGTCGCAGCAGGATGGCAGCCAAAAGGCCGATGACGAAACCGGCGATATGGGTCCACCAGACCACGGCACCGAAACTCGGTCCGACCCAGGTGAACAGCAGCTGCAACAGCACCCACAGGCCGATCAGCAACAGCGCCGGGACCCGCACGAACTCGAAATAAAGCCCCAGCGGCAGCACGATGCCAAGGTCGGCACGCGGAAACAGCGCCAGGTAGGTGCCCATGATCACCGACACCGCGCCACTGCAGCCGACCATGGCGATGTCGGCCTCGGCCACCGTGAGCGCCCCGGTGAGATTGGCGACCGTGCCGCCACCCAAAAACAGCAGCGCATACAGGCCGTGCCCGGTGACCCGCTCGGCCGGAACGCCGAAGATCACCAGAAAAAGCATGTTGCCGACCACATGCAACCAGTTGGCATGCACGAACAGCGCCGTCAGCAGCCGCCAGCCTTCCGGGCCACGCCAGCCGTCGTGCAGAAGACGTGCCGGCACCAGCCCCCACTCGGTCACCAGCGCCTCGCGTTCGGTGCCTGAAAACAGCCCCAGCAGGACATAGGCGGCCACGCACAGCACCACCAGCAGCAGCGTGACCCACGGAAAACGCTTGCGCCGCGGTTGTTCCAGGCGTACGAACATGGTCCGCTCCGGCGCGCTCAGCGCATGCCTGTGCGCGGCACGCGGAAGCGCTGGCCGTTCAGGTCCAGGGTGACGCCATCAGGATCGATCGAGACCACCGTGATGCCGTCAGCCACCGTGTCACCCTTGCTCATGCGCTGCCCATTGATGACGGCAAAGCGGTCCGCCGGCGTTTTGCTGTACATGTGCATGGAGATGTCGATTTGCGGGATGTTCTGACGCTGTGCATACGGCAGCTCCCAGTACATGGGAATACCCGGCGCCGGCTTGTTGCCGGCAGGCTTGCTCCTGACAGGCTTGCTCCTGGCAGGATTGTCGCGATCTGCCGTCGGGCCTGCTGCAGCCTTGCCGGCCTGCGGTCGGTCCGCAGGCGCGGCAGGTACGACGGTGTCTGCCGCCCTGGTTGCCGCTGCGGCGGCTGCCGCCTGCCGCCTGGCCTGCTGCTGTGCCCTCGCCTCCCTGGCCGCCCGCCGCCGGGCCGCTGCCTGTTGACGCTGGGGCGCCGCAACGTCATCGGCCGCATGCGCATGCTCGGGGCTCGGCGCGGCTTGTCGCGGTGCCGCGGCTGGCTGATGGCTTCCCGCCGCCGGCGCGGCCTGCTTGCCGGCGTCGGGCGACGCCTCAGCGTTTACAGCCCGATTCGGGCCGGTCTTTTGCGTCGTTGCGGCCACGGCGGGCGGTGCCTCGGGCGCGGCCAGTGATTGCCAGTAGCCGAGAGCTGCCAACACCAGGACCACAACCACCAGCAGCACCAGCCACGGCCAGCGGGCACGCCGGCGCCGCTGGAACCGCGGGCTGTCCAGCGTTGGCGCCTCGCCCAGCTGGCGCTGGTACTCGGCCTTCTTCAGGGCATCATGGATCAGTGACATGAATCAGCTTTCCTGACAATCAACACGACCACGGGCAAACCGTGGGACGATCATGGTACGCCATGGGCCAGATGAGGGCCGCTGGTGGACAGCGAGGCCAATGCGAACGATGTCTCCAGCCCGACAATGCCATCCGGCTTCAGGCCGAAACCCTGTTGCAACCGGCGTACGCGTGCTTCCAGCGCGGCATCATAAAACGACGGGCCGTGCGCGCGCTCGTCGCCAGCGTCGAACAAGGCCAGTTGCTGGGCTACCCAGGCCGTCGCCGGACCGGCCGAGCCTTGTTGCAGGGTCACAGGCAACATGGGCGGGACACGGAAAATCGTGACAAATCGCCCGTCCCAAACCTGCAACAGCCAGTCTTGCGACAAGCTGTATTCCCGCCCCTGATACAGCAGCCGTATCTGCTGTTGACCGCTGCCCAGCAGCAAGGCCGCATGGTCCTGCGCGTTGTCAGCGCGCAGGAACAGGATCACCGGACGGTTGAACTGCACCACCTGGCGCAGACTGCCGCGGCCCTCCAGACACCGCAGACCGGGTGCAACAACGGCCGGGCATTGGCGTGCCGCCGCCACGCTGGCCTCGCCCGCATCCACTTGCCAGCGCGCCAACAAAGCCGACCAGGCCGCATTGTCACCGGCATCCTCGGACGGCGCTGCCATCGCAGCCGCAAGCCGCTCTGCCGCATCCGGCTCGGCGGATTCCACGACCGGCACCGGCGTGGCTGGTACTGCTGTCGGCTGACGCATCAACCACCACGCGCTGCCTGCCAACAGCAACACCAGCACGGCAGCCAGCGGGTAGCGCAGTCGCAGCCACCAGTGACGCATGTGGCCCGGCAGCGCTTCATTGGCCGCCTGGTGCACCATGCGCTCGGTGATCTTGTCCTTGTCCTGGGCATAGCCTGCCGTCAGGGCGCGGTCCGCCACGATGTTGATGACTCGCGGAATGCCGCCTGATCGGCGGTATACGGCCGCCATCGCCAGCCGCGTGAACGGTGCTGCCTTCAGACCCGCGACTTCCAGCCGATGACGCACGTAGGCTGCGGTTTCCTCACTGTCCAGCGGCTCGAGGTGATAGCGTGCGGTGATGCGCTGGGCCAGCTGGCGCAGCTCCGGCTTGTCCAGCAGTTCACGCAGCTCCGGTTGCCCCAGGAGGATGATCTGCAACAGCTTCTGCGTCGGCGTCTCGAGGTTGGTCAGCAACCTGACCTGCTCCAGCGAAGCCACCGACAATTCCTGCGCTTCATCGACAATCAACACCACCCGGATGCCCTGGGCATAGGCATCCAGCAAATAATGGTTCAGGGCATCGACCAGGGTCTTCTGGTCGCGACTGCCGGCATCGACCTGGACATCCAGCTCCTCGCAGATGGCCGCCAGCAATTCCACCGGTCCCAGCTTCGGATTCAGGATCAACGCCACCCGCGTATCCTCGGGCAATTGCTCCAGCAGCAGGCGGCAAAGCGTGGTCTTGCCCGTGCCAACCTCGCCGGTCAGCTGCACGAAACCGCTGCCGCCGCCCTTGCCCACGCCATACAGCAGGTGCGCCAGCGCTTCGCGGTGCCGGTCGGACAGAAACACGTAGCGCGGATCCGGGGTAATGGAGAACGGCGCTTCGTTGAGGCCGTAGTGCTCAAGATACATGCCCATACTTTACCGGAGGACGCGGCCCCGGTCGCGGTCGCAGCGCGATCCTTGCGCTATCCTCCGCGCCATGGGTTGCCTTCCAGTCATGCTGTTTTTCGTTGCGGGTTTCGGCATTGGTTACCTCGTGGATGGCCGTTCCGGTGCCTTGTGGGGCGCCGGCATCGGGCTGGCGATCGGGGTCGTGCTGGGATTCGCGCTGCTGTTGGTGCTGCGACAGCGACGCTGAACGCTCAATCGGTGGTACGGTTGCAGGCCATCGAACGACAGGAGACCCTGGATGAAGAGCCGTGCTGCTGTTGCCTTTGAACCCGGCAAACCACTGGAAATCGTCGAGCTGGACGTCGCCCCGCCCGGACCACACGAGGTGCTGGTGAAGATCCATTACACCGGCGTGTGCCATACCGATGCATTCACACTGTCCGGTTCCGATCCGGAAGGCGTGTTCCCGGCCGTGCTGGGCCACGAGGGCGGCGGCGAGGTCGTGGCCGTGGGCGAGGGCGTGACCCATGTCGCGCCGGGTGACCATGTGATTCCGCTGTACACCGCCGAATGCGGCCAGTGCAAGATGTGCCGCTCCGGCAAGACCAACCTGTGTTCAGCCGTGCGCGAAACGCAAGGCAAGGGCCTGATGCCTGATGGCACCACGCGTTTCTCGTACAAGGGCGAGCCGGTGTACCACTACATGGGCACGTCCACCTTCAGCGAATACACGGTCGTGGCCGACGTCTCGCTGGCAAAAATCAACCCGCAAGCACCGCTGGACAAGGTCTGCCTGCTGGGCTGCGGCATCACCACCGGCATCGGTGCCACGCGCAACGCCGCCCATGTCGGCAAGGGCGACACCATCGCCGTGTTCGGACTCGGTGCGCTGGGACTGTCGGTGATACAGGGCGCGGTGCTGGCCGGCGCGGGCCGCATCATTGCCATCGACACCAACCCGGACAAGTTCAAGCTGGCGCGCGAATTCGGTGCCACCGACCTCGTCAATCCGAAAGACCACGACAAGCCCATTCAACAAGTCATCGTGGAGATGACCGACGGCGGCGTGGACTGGTCCTTCGAGTGCATCGGCAACGTCAACGTCATGCGCGCGGCGCTGGAATGCTGCCACAAGGGCTGGGGCGAGAGCATCATCATCGGCGTGGCCGGCGCCGGGCAGGAGATTTCCACCAGACCCTTCCAGTTGGTCACCGGGCGCGTGTGGCGCGGCACCGCCTTCGGCGGTGTCAAGGGCCGCAGCGAGTTGCCGGGCATGGTCGAGCAGGCCATGCGTGGCGAGATCAAGCTCGACCCCTACATCACCCACCAGTTGCCGCTGGCACGCATCAACGAAGCCTTCGACCTGCTGCACCAGGGCAAATCCATCCGCACCGTGGTGCATTTCTGATGGCTTTCGACGAACGCCTGGAACACCACGCCTGCTTCGGCGGCTGGCAGGATGTCTGGCAACATCGGTCAAAGGTGCTGGGCTGCGACATGAACGTCGGCGTGTACCTGCCGCCACAGGCCGCCGACGGCCCCTGCCCCGTGCTGTACTGGCTGTCCGGCCTGACCTGCAACGAGCAGAACTTCATCACCAAGGCCGGTGCACAACGCTACGCTGCCGAACACGGCATCATCCTGGTGGCGCCGGACACCAGCCCGCGCGGCCCGGACGTGGCCGATGACGCGGCCTGGGATCTCGGCCAGGGCGCGGGTTTTTACCTCAACGCCACCGAGGCGCCCTGGGCCGCCAATTACCGCATGTACGACTACATCGTCGACGAACTGCCGGCGTTGATCGAGGCCATGCCCGAAGCCACGGCGCAACGTGCCATCGCCGGCCACTCCATGGGTGGGCATGGCGCTCTGGTGATTGCGTTGAAGAACCCCGGTCGCTACCGCAGCGTTTCTGCCTTCGCGCCCATCGTCGCACCCAGCCGCGTGCCCTGGGGCGAAAAGGCCTTCACGGCTTACCTGGGTCCGGATCGCAACGACTGGAAAGCCTGGGATGCCTGCGAGCTGATCGTCACGGCGAAAGAACGCCTGCCGTTGAAGGTCGACCAGGGCACCGCCGACAACTTTCTGGAAGAGCAATTGCGCCCGCAACTCCTGCGTCAGGCCTGCGAAGCCGCCGGCCACCCGCTGGACCTGCAGCTGCGCGCAGGCCATGACCACAGCTATTATTTCATCGCCAGTTTCATCGGCGAACACCTCACGCATCATGCCACTGCGCTGCATGAAAACTGACGTTTCCGCTGGAAAACGCTTGGCCTGCAGGCTTTTTTGCCCTACATTCACCGCACCGATGAAAGGAATCGGTAACTCAACAACCCAGTCAACGGAACAATTTCATGGCAAAGAAGACCACCGCAGAAACGACCAAGGCCTCGCCCCGGGGTGACATGAAGATCATCAAGGAACCCCTGACCAAGGGCCAGCTGGTGTCGCACCTGGCCGAGTACAGCGACGTTGCGGCCAAGGACGTGCGCGCTGTCCTGCTGGCCCTGGAACAGACCATGGCAGCGTCACTGCACAAGCGCGGCGCCCAGCAATTCACCCTGCCCGGCCTGTTGAAGATCACCGCCACCAAGGTGCCGGCCAAGAAGGCACGCAAGGGCATCAACCCGTTCACCGGCGAAGAGCAGATGTTCAAGGCCAAGCCGGCCAGCATGAAGGTCAAGGTGCGCCCGCTGAAGAAGCTGAAGGACGCCGCGGCCTCCTGAGCGTGACCACAGCGTGACATCGAAACCCGGCACCGCGAGGCGCCGGGTTTTTGTTGCGCCGGCGCGCGCGCCGACCCTGCAGGCGGCCGGGTTTCGCTGCCTGGCGGCAGACGGGTTTCACTGCCTGGCGGCAGCGAGCCCCTTTCTCGTGGGACATGGGTCTTGGGCTCTTCTAGCCCAACTTCATTTTCTCTTGCTTGCTCAAGAGAAAACGAAGAAAAAGAGAAGAGCACACCTCTTTCGCGTTCCGTGGACCACGTCCACGGAATCCGT
>CAZOXZ010000096.1:0-5568 GCA_964583865.1 uncultured Rhodanobacteraceae bacterium
GGGCCAAAAGGGCGCAGCCGCAGCCGCTTGTGTTTCTGCCGCCCAGGCTCCTAGGAGCCACCGATGATCCTCGCTCCACTATCTGCCATTCCGGCCCGCCCGGTGCTGCGCGACATCCACGTGCCGCAGGCATCGTGGTGGCCGCCAGCCTCCGGATGGTGGATTCTGCTGGTCCTGCTCGTGGCCAGTTTGCTGCTGTTGGCCTGGTTGTTGCGTCGCTGGCGTCGGCGCCGGCAACTGCGCAACATGCTGTTGTCCGAGCTGGACAAAGTCACGGCTGCCTTCGCGCAGGATCAGGACGGCGCCGCGCTGGCTGCAGGCTTGTCGAGTTTGCTGCGTCGTGCGGCGCGGCTCCAGGGTGCGGAAGTACATCTGGCGGGTGCGGCGTGGCGGGACGAAGTACAGCGCCTTGCGCCGGATGCCTTGTCACCGGCGTTCGTCCGGGTGCTCCAGAGTGCGCCCTATCAGCGTTCGCCGGAGTTTGATGCCGAAGGCCTCCTTGCGGCATGCCGCCGCTGGCTCCTGGAATCGCTGCGCGGCCGGGATGAGCGCCATGCCTGAGTTTGCCTGGTCATGGGTTTTTTTGCTGTTGCCGCTGCCCTGGCTGGCGGCATGGTTGCTGCCGGAAGCAGCCATGCTCTCGGCGCTGCGTCTGCCGCAGCAAGGTCTTGATATCGAGGATGGCGCCGCGGTCCGGCAACGGCACATGCCGTGGTGGTGGCTGCTGGTCTGGGTGCTCCTGCTTACCGCCGCCGCCCGCCCGCAACTTCTTGGCCCGACCCTGGACTTGCCGCGCAGTGGCCGGGCCATGATGCTTGCCATCGACCTGTCTGGCAGCATGCAGACCGTGGACATGCGCCTGGGCGGCCGGCCCGCCAGCCGCTTCGAAGCCACCCGTGCCATCATCAACGACTTCATCCAGCGCCGCGGTGGCGATGCGCTGGGCTTGATCGAATTCGGCTCCAGGGCGTACCTCGTCACGCCGCTGACCTTCGACCTCACCACGGTACGCGCCCAGCTCGATTCCAGCGTCGTCGGCCTGGCGGGGCGCAAGACGGCCATTGGTGATGCCATCGCGGTCGGCGTGCGCAGGCTGATGGACTTGCCACAGCAGGCGCGCGTCCTGATTCTCCTGACCGATGGCGTGGACAATGCCAGCGCCGTGGCGCCGCTGGAAGCTGCACGGATTGCCAAGGCGGCAGGCGTACGCGTTTACACCATCGGCGTGGGCAGTGACGGCAGCAACGGCGGTTTCTTCGGCGGTCTGATGGCCACGCGCGGCGCCGATCTGGATGCCGGCGTGCTCACGCGGATTGCCGAATCGACGGGCGGGCACTTCTACCGCGCCAGCGACACCGAACAGCTGGCGGCTGCCTGGCAGGCCATCGAGCGGCTGGAGCCGGTCAAGCGTGAGGCGCCGCCCATGCGCCCGCGCGAGGAGCTGTTTCGCTGGCCGTTGGCGGCTGCCCTGTTGTTGGTGCTTCTGGGCGGCCTGGGCCGCGTGGTTCGTCGGCGCGGGGAGGCCGCGGCGTGACCAATCTGGTACAGAACTTCCATTTCCTGCAGCCCTGGTGGCTGCTGGCAGTGCTGGCACTGCCGATGCTGCTGTGGTTGCTGCTGCGCCGGCACGACAACACCCTGCAGCAACTGGTGGATCGCCGCCTGATGCCTTTTGTCACCAGCGACGGCGGCGCCCGCAGCAAGGCTTCGCCATGGCTGCTGGCGGCTGGCTGGCTGCTGGCCACTTTGGCGCTGGCCGGCCCGGCGTGGCAGCGTCTGCCGTCCCCGGCGCAGCACAGTGACACGGCCCGCGTCATCGTCCTGTCGCTGGCTGACTCCATGCAGGCCAGCGACCTGGAACCGAATCGCCTCACGCGCGCTCGGTTCAAGGTGCGCGACCTTCTGCAGCAGGGCCGGGCAGCCAACAATGCGCTGGTCGCCTACGCCGGCCAGGCTTTCGTCGTGGCGCCACTGACAACCGATGCCGAAACGGTGTTGAACTTTGTCGATGCCCTGAAGCCCGCCGTGATGCCGGTGCCCGGCAACCGCACAGACCTCGGCATCGCCAAGGCCGTGGACTTGTTGCAGCAGGCCGGTTTCAAGCACGGGTCGGTGATCCTTGTTGCCGACAGCGCAAACGACAAGGCCGTGGCCGCAGTGCGCGAGGCGCGCCAGGCCGGCATGCGGGTGTCGGTGCTGGGCGTCGGCACCGATCGTGGCACGCCCGTGCCGTTGCCGGATGGCGGCTTCCTGAAAGATGCCGACGGCGATATCGTCATTCCGCGTCTGGCATTGGCTGGGCTGCAGGACGTGGCACGCGCCGGTGGGGGCATTTATCGCACCATCGAGGTCGGTGATGATGATGTGCTTGCCTTGCTGGCGGCCACGCGCCGCGACAATCCGACTGTCCCGTCTGCTGCCCAGGAGGATCGCGGGGTTGACCACTGGCGCGACGAAGGGCCATGGCTGTTGCTGCTCCTCGTGCCGTTGGCGGCGCTGGCGTTTCGGCGTGGCTGGTTGATGATGCTGGCTTGCGTGTTCTTGCTGCCGGCGTCGCCGGCCCGTGCCGCGCCGGGCTGGTGGGATGCCCTGTGGCACAACGCCGACCAGCGTGCCATGCAGGCATTGCAGCAAGGTGATGTTGATCGGGCGCGCAAAGATGCACAAAGCCCCGGGCTGGCCGGTGCGGCAGCCTTCCGTGATGGCGATTTCAAGGCCGCCGCCGAGGCCTTTGCCCGTCAGGATACGGCGCAGGCCCGGTACAACCTCGGCAACGCGTTGGCGCGCCAGAAGCGTTACCACGATGCCATCGACGCCTGGACACGGGCGCTGGAACTGGATCCGGATCTGGCGGATGCGCGTGCCAACCGCAAGGCGGTCGAGGACTGGTTGGCGCAGCAGAAAAAACAGCCGAAGCCACAGAAACAGGGCGACCAGAAACAGGGCGACCAAAAACAGGGCGACCAGAAACAGGGCGACCAGAAACAGGGCGACCAGAAACAGGGCGACCAAAAACAGGGCGACCAAAAACAGGGCGACCAGAAGCAAGACGGCCAGAAGCAAGACGACCAGAAGCAAAACGGCCAGCAACAGGACGATCAGGAACAGGGCGATCAGCAACAGGACGGCCAGCAACAGGGCGACCAGAGGCCGGAGGACGAACCGATGCCGGCCACCGCAGCCAGCGCCAGCCGCGAACAGCAGCGTCAACTGAACCGTGCGCTCGGGCAGGCCATGGATCGGGCCATGGACGAGGGCACGCAGCAAAAGGTGTACCGCCTGGGCCAGTCATCGCAGGACAAGCATTCGCCCCTGCCGGATGCCATGCGCCAGGCGCTGGAGCGCGTGCCGGAAGATCCGGGTGGCTTGCTGCGACGCAAGTTCATGCTCGAATACCAGCAACGACAGCAGCGAGACAATTGATGAAAACTGTTTCGGCACGAATGATCCTGGGGATGCTGGCATTGTTGGCGATTGCCATGCCGGCGGCTGCCACCGAGGTGCATGCCTTTCTCGACCGCAGCACCGTTCACCTGGGCGAGACGGTGACCCTGAATGTCGAGGTCGAAGGCGATGCCAGTGTCAATGCGCCGGATTTCAGTGCACTGGAACCGGACTTTGTGCTCAGTGGTACCAGCCGCAACCAGAGCGTGCGCATCGTCAACGGCAACATCAGTCGCAAGACCCTGTTTGCCGTGGCCCTGAAGCCGCGTCGGCAGGGCACGCTCACCATTCCGGCGCTGGACGTCGCGGGCGCGAAAACAAAGCCGCTGACGTTGACCGTGCTGCCGCCGGACATGCAGGCCTCGGCCACACCGGGCGATGCCGTGTTCGTGCGCATGCGCATCGAGCCGGACACCGCCTGGGTCGGCCAACAATTGCGGCTGGTGGTGCAGTTGTATTACCGCGGCGGCAATCTGCAAGGCAAGCTGGCCGATCCGGTCATCGCCGGAGCCGATGTTTCCCGCATGGGACAGCAAAGCCAGTACCGGGCGCAGGCGGGTGGTTACAGTTATCAGGTGGTCGAGCGCGACTACAGCGTGGTGCCGCAGCAGGCCGGCACGCTGACCGTGCCACCGGTGAGGTTCGATGGCCAGCTCGGTACCGGTCCGGCAGGTTTCGGCAACATCTTTGGCCGGGGCCAGCAGGTGCGGGTGCAGTCCGGCGCTCTCGAGGTCCAGGTCAAGCCGAGGCCGGCAGGCTACGGCCAGGGAACCTGGCTGCCGGCGCGCAACGTGACCCTGGACATGGATGGCATGCCGCCGGACGGCAAGGCCAGTGTCGGCCAGCCCTTCACCCTGACCGTCACCATCCACGCCAGCGGCATCGACGACACTGTTCTGCCGGACATCAGCCTGCCGGACATCCCGGGTGCCAACGTGTATCCGGACAAGGCGCAGGGCGAGACCGACCGCAGCGGGCCGTGGCTGGCATCCAGCCGTACGCGCAAGTTCGCCATTGTGCCGACGCAGCCAGGGACCCTGGAGATTCCGGCACTGGCGCTGGATTGGTTCGACGTGCTGCATGGCGAGACGAAGACCGCCAGGGTGGATGGCGCGACGGTGACGGTCACGGCCGCATCGGTTAGTGCCAGCAGTGCACCAGCGGTACCAGCCAGCGCTCCAGCCCATGAGGCAGGCGCACCCGCTCCAGCGGCCAGTGTGGCTGGCGGCGCGCGTGGGCCGGTCATGCCGGTGGCGGGCACGGAGCATGGCTGGCGTCTTGCCGCCATCCTGTTCTTGTTGCTGTGGTTGCTGACTCTGCTGGCCTGGTTTGTCAGCAGGAAATGGCTGCGACGGAGCCGGAGCGCCGCGGTACAGCACCGGCAGGCCGATGATGCCGGCAGCCAGCGCCGCGCATTCCAGAAGGCAGGTGACAGCGATGCCCAGGCGCGCCTGCTGCTGGCCTGGGTGCGGGCTGAACGTCCGCAGCTGCACAGCCTCGGTGCCGCCGCCGCGCAACTGGGCGACCCGGAACAAGCCCGTTTGATGCGCGCCATGGACGAAGCCCGCTTCGGCGATGGCGAGATCCCGGATGTGGACACGGTACGCCAGGCCTTTGCCGGGACGTTGGCGTGGCAACCGCCTGCCAGGGTGGCCACCGACGGTCTGCCGCCGCTGTATCCATAGGCAGCACGATCACGATCCTTTGCCCTGCAGCGGCGCGCCTGTAGACTGGTCGTTTTTCCGGGTGGGGAAAACAGATGTCGGACGGGATCACCGCGGCCACGGGTAGCGCGCCATGAAGAAGATGCCTTTGCACACCCAGATGGCCATCGGCTTTGCCGTGGGCCTGTTTGGCGGCCTGCTGGTGCACATGGCCACCGGCGGCGATGCCGCCTGGCTGGAGTGGCTGACGACCTGGATCACGGTGCCCGTGGGCCAGATCTTCCTGCGCCTGCTGTTCATGCTGGTGTTGCCGTTGCTGTTTTCGGCCCTGGTGGTGGGCATTTCCGAGATGGGCAGCATGCGTGCGCTGGGGCGGGCAGGCTGGAAGACACTGGCCTACACCGTGGTGGTGTCGACGATCGCGGTGGTCATCGGCATCGTCCTGGTCAACCTGTTCCAG
>CAZOXZ010000096.1:5578-9259 GCA_964583865.1 uncultured Rhodanobacteraceae bacterium
CGGGTCAAGGCGTGGATCCGGTGGTCGCCGAGGCCTTGCTGGCCGAGGCGTCCGAGCGTGCCGGGTCGATCATTGCCGCAGGCAGTGCCGAGCCGGGTGGCATGGCATTGCTGCTGGGCATCATTCCGGAGAATGTCTTTGCAGCGGCTGCCGACAGCGATGTACTGGCGTTGATGTTCTTCGCCGTGATGATCGGTGTCGGCATCGTGTTGACGGACAAGCCTCCGGCACGGCGTTTCAAGGAAGTGATCGAGGGCCTGTTCGAGGTCGCGATGACGCTCATCAACCTGGTGATCAAGCTCGCGCCATATGCCGTGGCCTGCCTGGTATTCAACCTGGCGGCACTGTTCGGTTGGGGATTGATGGTGACCCTGGCAGGTTACGTCGGCGTGGCTTTGCTGGCCATGGCCATCCACATGTTCGTTGTTTATCCGCTGGCCGTTTGGCTGCTGGGCAAGATGTCGCCGTGGTTTTTCTTCCGCGGCGTGCAGGAGGCCATGGTGATGGCGTTCTCCACCGCCTCCAGCAATGCCACCTTGCCGACGGCGCTGAAAGTGGCCAAGGAAGACTTGAAGCTGCCGACGCAAATTTCGCGTTTCGTGCTCACCGTGGGCGCCACCGCCAACCAGAACGGCACAGCGCTGTTCGAGGGCGTGACGGTGCTGTTCCTGGCGCAGTTCTTCGGGATCGATCTCAGCCTGGCGCAACAATTCACGGTGATGTTCGTGTGCATCCTGGGCGGCGTGGGCACAGCCGGCGTGCCCGCCGGCTCCCTGCCGGTGATCGCCCTGATCTGCGCCATGGTCGGCGTGCCGCCCGAAGGTATCGGCCTGATCCTCGGCGTGGACCGCCTGCTGGACATGTGCCGCACCACGCTGAACGTCACCGGTGACCTGGCCGCCGCCGTGGTAGTCTCGCATGGTGAACCGGATACCGCGCCTGACCTTGTGGAGACGGCCCCGGGCGATTGACGGCAAGCGCCGCGCCCGTGCGGTTCTGCTTGTGCTGCTGGTGCTGTCATGCGCCGGCAGCGGTGTGGCAGCCGCGGCACAACCATGGCAACCGTGGCTGTCGCCGACGGCAATGGCGCGGCTGGATGCGCGCATGCTGCCGGTCGAGGTTTCCAGCTTCTGCAGCGAAAACTGCCGCTACGATCGGCAAGGCAGGGGCCAGGAGCCGCCGGCGGGCAATCCGCGCCCGGACCGTTACCTGTACCTGGACGGCCACGGCGATGCGGTCTTGTACGACGATCCAGGCAGCGGGGTCATCACGCGGCTGTGGCTGACCAGCGGTGGACCATACCCGGCTTGCCTGGATGCCAGCCTGCGCCTGAAGCTGTACTTCGGCAATGCCACGACGCCGGCCATCGTCTTGCCGCTGGCCAGCCTGTTTGACGGCAGCACGGCACCCTTCCAGGCGCCCTTGACCTTCAACCCGAGCACGGGCAGCGGTGCCTATGCCAGCTATGTGCCGATCCGCTACGCCAACGGCATTCGTCTGGCCGTGTCCGGGCTGGGGCAGGGCGGGCCGTGCAGCAACAACGTGCCGCCGCTGCTGTGGTACCAGATCGACGCCCAGCGCCTGCCACCGGGCATGGTGACGACCAACTTCAGTTTGGCGGATCGTTTTCCGCAACTGATACAGTTTCTTGTTGCCCAGGGCAGCGATCCTTGGAGTCGCAGCTTGTCGCCGCAGGCCATGAGCCGGACGCTGGCCGTGGGCGCCGACTGGTCGCTGCTTTCCGCGACCGGGACCGGCTGGCTGGCCGGGTTGCGCATCAAGGGGCCGGCCATGGCCTGGGAGGACTTGCGCCTTGAGATTGATATCGATGGCCGGACAGCCGCCAACCTGCCGTTGACACAACTGACCGGCGTGGATGCCGCCGATCCGGTGCCGCCGCGCTCGCCGCTGATGGGCGTCGATGCCAATGGTTGGTTGTACCTGTGGTGGCCCATGCCCTGGCGGCAGCAAGTGCAGGTTTCGCTGAAAAATACCGGCAGCACCAGCCATGCCGTGCAAGTGGCGCTGTACCGTGACACGGCCGAGGTCCCGGCCGACGCAGGATACTGGTTCGCCCATCGGCATGACCAGTGCGGCCAGGGAGCTGATCACCAGCAGACCCTGCTGGCCCTGGACGGCAGCGGCAAGCTGATGGGCTTGCGCGGGCGCTTTGCCGCCGCCAATGGCCCGGACAACCGTTATCTCGAGAGCGATGTGCGCCTGCGCATGGATGGGGCCATCTCGTCGCAGTGGCAGGGCAGCGGCTTGGAGGATTTTTACAACGGCGGCTTCTACTTCGACTGGGGCAGGGCGTACCGCCAGCCCTGGTCCGGCGCCAGCGTGGTGGACACGTCCGGCGAGAGTGCCATGTGGCGCCTGCTGCTGGCCGATGCGCCGGTGTTCGGCAACGGCATCGCCGTGCTGCAGGAGGCCGGGGCCTCACCCGCCGAGTCGCTGGATGTGTGCATGGACAGCGTGGCCGTGGGCTACCACGACACGGAGCGTTTTCTGGTGCCTGTGGCAACGCTTGATGTGGCCGATCCGGGAGACCGGGCGCGATACAGATACATTCTGGGTGCCCAGGAGCAGTGTGCGCCGCTTGCAGCACAGTTCGCCGATGCCGCGGCCACCAGTCGCACGGCCGGAGTCTGCCGACGCAGCAGCGGCGAGGCACATTTCCGGTTTCATCTGTACCAGCCGGCGTCGGTGTTTCGTCTGCGGCGCATTGTCGATGCGGCCAGTGCCGGCCAGGCCGCCCGCATCGAGGTCAACAACCAGCTGGCCGGCTGGTTCCCGCCGGTACGCCCGGACAGCGTGCGCCGCTGGCAGATGCAGGAAGCCGCGTTGCGGGTGCCGCCGGGAGTCACGGGCCTCCATGTCAGCATCCAGCCGTTGTGGGGCGCGCATGGTGATGCCGGCACGTTCACCGCCTCGCGCTACCAGCTGTGGGCCACGCCCGCTGACGGCATCTTCAAAAGCGGCTTCGAGGAGTCATGACCATGATCCAGGACAAGTAAAAAGCGGCAATCCATGCGAGAATACCCGGCTCGCACGTTTACCTTGCATCGCACCATGACTTCCAAACCTGAAACCTACCAGGACCGGGTCGTCCGTGAGTTCATTCTCGGGGCTGCCGTCTGGGGCGTCATCGGCATGTCCGTGGGCGTGCTGGCGGCTGCCCAGCTGGCCTGGCCGGCACTGAACTTCGGTGTGCCCTGGCTTGCCTTCAGCCATATCCGGCCCGATCACACCTTCGGCGTGATTTTTGCCTTCGGCGGCTCGGCCCTGATGGGCACGGCCTACTACGTGGTGCAGCGGACCTCGCACGCGCGCTTGGCCTTTCCGCGCCTGGCCGAGTTCACCTTCTGGGGCTGGATGCTGGTGTGCGTGCTGTCCATGGTGACGATGCCGCTGGGCATCACGCAATCCAAGGAGTATGCCGAGCCGGAATGGTTCATCGACATACTCATCGCGGTGGTCTGGGTCAGTTTCGGCGTGGTGTTCTTCGGCACGCTGGCACGCCGGCGCATCCGCCACATCTACGTCGCCAACTGGTACTACGGCGCCTTCATCATCGCCGTCGGCTTGCTGCACATCGTCAACAACCTGGCCGTGCCGGTGTCCTTGACCAAGTCCTACCCGATCTACTCGGGCGCGGTCGATGCCATGGTGCAGTGGTGG
>CAZOXZ010000097.1:0-9170 GCA_964583865.1 uncultured Rhodanobacteraceae bacterium
CGATTCCCGATTCCCGATTCCCGATTCCCGATTCCCGATTCCCGATTCCCGATTCCCGACTCTCGGCTCCCTATTCCCTATTCCCTATTCTCTATCCCCTGCCTTCAATACAGCACTCTCGCCCGGATGGTATCGGGAATGGCAGCCATGGCCAGTTTCAGGTTCTCGGCCACATCGGGAGCAGCATCGATGTCGACGACGACGTAGCCGATGCCGTCGGCGGTGGCGAGGTACTGGCCACTGACGTTGATGTTGTTGCTGGAGAAAATGTCGTTCAGGCGCGACAACATGCCGGGCTTGTCGCGGTGGATGTGCAGCAGCCGGCGACGATCGGGTGCCTCGGGCAGGTTGACGCGCGGGAAGTTGACGGCGGCCATGGTCGAGCCGTTGTCGCTGTAGCGGATGAGTTTTTCGGCGACGTCGACGCCGATGTTGGACTGGGCTTCCTGGGTGCTGCCGCCGACATGGGGCGTGAGGATGGCCTGATCCAGCCCTTGCAACGGCGAGTTGAAGGCTTCGTCGCGGGCCTTGGGCTCGACGGGGAAGACATCGACGGCGGCGCCGGCGACATGCCCGCTGTCCAGGGCCTGGCGCAGGGCGTCCAGGTCCATCACGCTGCCGCGCGAGGCATTGATGAGCATGGCGCCCGGTCTCATGGCGGAAATTTCCTGCGCGCCGAACATGCCGCGGGTCACGTCGGTTTGCGGTACATGCAATGTGACGACATCCGCGGCCGCGAGCAGCGCCTGGAGGTCGTCGCTGGCCGTGGCATTGCCCAGCGCCAGCTTGTTCTCGATGTCGTGGTACAGCACCTTCATGCCCAACGCCTCGGCCAGTACGCCGACCTGGGTGCCGATGTGGCCGTAGCCGATGATGCCCATGGTCTTGCCGCGAACCTCGTGGCTGCCGTCGGCCGACTTCAGCCATTCGCCGCGGTGGCAGGCAGCATTGCGTGCCGGCACGCCGCGCATCAGCATGATGGCCTCGGCAATCACCAGTTCGGCCACCGAGCGGGTGTTGGAGTACGGCGCATTGAACACCGGGATGCCGCGTTCTCGTGCGTGTGCCAGATCGACCTGGTTGGTGCCGATGCAGAAGCAGCCGGCCGCCAGCAGTCGCGGGGCGGCGTCCAGCGCCTGGGCATCAAGCTGGGTGCGCGAACGCAGCCCGACGATGCGGGTGTCCGCCAGAGTGGCCAGCAGTTCTTCCCGAGCCAGTGCTTTGGGGTGGTATTCGATACGGTTGTAACCAGCGGCCTTGAATGCGTCCACGGCCCGTTGGCTGACGCCTTCCAGGAGGAGAATCTTGATATCCTCGCGCGGAAATGAGGTATTCATGCGGCTGGACTCCGGGGCAAGCAAAGGCTGTCATCATGCCAGAGCTGCCCGGAGTTCGTGAATGGCCCTTCCAAACATCAGGAGACTGTCAATGAACCAGACACGATGTGGCCTGTACCCGTCTATCGAACCGTGGGACAGCGGCATGCTGCCGGTATCCGCCTTGCACAGCCTGTACTATGAGCAGTCCGGCAACCCCGAGGGCAAGCCGGTAGTGTTCGTCCACGGTGGCCCTGGCGGCGGCACCGGGCCGGCCTGTCGTCAGTTCTTCGATCCCGAGGCGTACCGCATCATCCTGTTCGACCAGCGCGGGGCAGGCAAGTCGACACCGCACGCCGAGTTGCGCGACAACACCACCTGGCATCTGGTGGCGGATATGGAAACCCTGCGTGAGCATATCGGGATCGAACGCTGGCAGGTGTTCGGTGGCTCCTGGGGCTCGACCCTGGCCCTGGCGTATGCCGAGACGCATCCCGAGCGGGTCACGGAGCTGGTGTTGCGCGGCATCTTCATGCTGCGGCGCATGGAGCTGGCATGGTTTTATCAGGCCGGCGCCGACATGCTCTGGCCGGATGCCTGGGAAGACTACCTGGCCGCGATTCCGCCGGGCGAGCGCGGCGATCTGATGTCGGCCTACTACCGTCGTCTGACCAGTGACGATGCCGAGATACGCCTGGCGGCGGCCCGCGCCTGGGCTGGCTGGGAAGCCGGTCGCAGTTTTCTCATGCCCAACCGGGACTACATCGAAAGCGCTGCCGGCGAGGCCTTCGCCACGGCCTTTGCCCGTATCGAGTGCCATTATTTCGTGCACGGCGGCTTTTTCGAACAGGACGACCAGCTCCTGCGCGATGCGCACAGGTTGCGAGGCATTCCCGGGGTCATCGTGCATGGCCGCTACGACGTGGTCTGCCCGCCGCGCAATGCCTGGGACTTGCACCGCGCCTGGCCCGAGGCCGATCTGCGGCTGGTGCAACATGCCGGGCACTCGGCCTTCGAGCCGGACATCACCCACGAGCTGATCGAGGCGACGGACCGGTTCCGTGGCTGACAGGCGCAGCGGCGAGCGCGTGATCGTGCTGCATGGCCTGTGGATGCGCGGGCTGGCCATGTCGGCGCTGGCCCATCGACTGCGTCAGGCCGGGTTCCATGTCGAGATATTCGACTTCATGACGGTACAGGCGCCCATGGAGCAAGCCGCCCAGCGTTTGCGGCAACGGCTCGCAGGGCAGGATTCGCCCGTGCATCTGGTTGGTCATTCGTTGGGAGGCGAGCTGGCATTGCAGGCGACAGCCGGCCAGGATGGCCTGGCGCCGGGGCGCATCGTGTGCCTGGGATCGCCACTGGCCGGCAGCGCGGCAGCACGTCAAGTTGATGCCTGGGGGCTGGGTCGCCTGATCGGGTCCAGCCTGGATCTGTTGAAGGCCGGTATTGATGCCTGGCCCGGGCCGCGCGAGGCCGGCGTGGTGGCCGGTACGCTGCACCTTGGTCTGGGTGGTTTGCTGGGGCTCGCTCCGGGTGACAGCGACGGCACCGTAGGCGTTGCCGAAACGCGGATCGCTGGCCTCGCCGATCATTGTTGCGTGCCGGCCAGCCACACCGGCCTGCTGTTTTCGACCCAAGCGGCAGCGCAAACGGTACATTTTCTGCGCCAGGGCAGTTTCGTCCACGGACACGGTTCGTGATTGCCGCAGCCCCTCGTCAGGACGCGCCGACGCTGTCCAAATGGCTTTGCCGGTGCCAGCGGTTGCCGGGCATCGCTCGTCCTTGTGGAGGATTCGGGCTAAAATCCGTCTTTTGATTCAGGCCGGAGTTCATATGGCAGGGCATTCCAAGTGGGCGAACATCCAGCACCGCAAATCCAAGGTGGACGCCAAGCGCGGCAAGATGTACACCAAGCTGGTGCGCGAGATCGGCGTGGCCGCCAGGATGGGCGGTGGTGACCTTGAAGGCAACCCGCGCTTGCGCCTGGCCGTGGACAAGGCCACCGCCGCGTCCATGCCCAAGGACAACATCGAGCGCGCCATCAAGAAGGCCACCGGGGAGCTGGAAGGGGTCGAGTACGAGGAAATCCGCTACGAAGGCTATGGCCCGCACGGCGTGGCCATCATGATCGACTGCCTCACCGACAACCGCAACCGCACCGTGGCCGAGGTGCGGCACATTTTCTCGCGCTTCGGCGGCAACATGGGCACCGAGGGCTCGGTGGCCTACATGTTCCGGCGTATCGGCGTGTTGTCGTTTGCGCCGGGTACGGACGAGGACAAGGTCACCGAGGTCGCCATCGAGTCCGGCGCCGAGGATGTGACCAGCTTCGATGACGGCGCCCTGGAAGTCATCACTTCGCCCGAGGATTTCGAGGCGGTGCGCAATGCCATGCGCGAGGCAGGTCTTGACCCGGATGACAGCGAGGTCACCGAACGCGCCGACACCGAAGTGGCCCTGACCGGTGACGATGCCCGCAGCGTCGCCAACCTGCTGGACGCGCTGGACGACATGGACGATACGCAGAACACCTATTCCAATGCCGATCTGCCGCCGGAGGCGTACGAGTGAGTCTCCGGGGCTCGAAATGCGGCCCCTCTGTGCCAGCCGACCCGAGTTCATGACGGCTGCAAGCCCATCAGCATCCGGCGGCTGCCCGGCGCGAATCATCGGCATTGACCCAGGTAGCCTGAAGACGGGCGTCGGGGTGGTGGATGCGCTGGCCGGGGACAAGCTGGCGCACGTCGCGCACGCGACGCTGGCGGTGGGCAGCGATGACTTCCCGACGCGCTTGCGGCGCATTTTCGAGGGCGTTTGTGCCATCATCGACGAGCAGCAACCCACGGAAGGGGCGATCGAGCGCGTGTTCATGGCACGCAATGCCGATTCGGCCCTGAAGCTGGGGCAGGCACGTGGCGCGGCCATTTGCGCCATGGTTTCCAGGGGCATCGAAGTGCACGAATACTCACCCACCGAAGTCAAGCGTTCCATTGTCGGTGGCGGGCGTGCTGGCAAGGATCAGGTTCAGCATATGGTGAAAGTGTTGTTGCGCCTGCAGGGGCCCTTGCAGGCCGATGCCGGCGATGCCCTTGCCATAGCCATCTCGCATGCGCATGCGCGTGCGGGCGTGGCGCGCGTTGGTGTGCCGCGCCGGGCCTGGAGACGACGGCGATGATTGGTCGCTTGCGTGGCACCCTGATTTCCCGCAAGCCTCCGTGGTTGCTGGTGGAAGTCGGTGGCGTCGGCTACGAGGTCCAGGTGCCCATGTCCACGGCCTGGGAGTTGCCGGATACGGGCCAGGAAGTCGTGCTGGTCACCCACTACGTGGTGCGTGACGATGCTGCCGCCCTGTATGGGTTCGCCAGCGAGGCCGAGCGGGCGTTGTTCCGTGATCTCCTCAAGGTCAGCGGCATCGGCGCCAAGATCGCCCTGGCCATCCTTTCTGGCGTACCCGTTGATGAATTCGGGCGTCTGGTGCGTGCCGGCGATGCCAAGGCCCTGACGCGCGTGCCCGGAATCGGCAAGAAAACGGCCGCGCGGCTGCTGGTGGAAATGCGTGACCGGGTCAGCGCCGAGGACCTGTCTGCTGCCGGAACCACCAAACCCTCGGTGCCGAACAATGCACGGGCCGAAGCCCTGGTGGCGCTGGAGCAACTGGGCTACAAGGCCGCCGAGGCCGAGCGGCTGGTGGCGAGTGCGGCGGGCGAAAATGACAATGCCGAGACCATTATCCGCAAGGCACTGCGTGCGGCCATCGGCGGCTGACAACAAGGGGACAACATGAGCGATCCGGACCAGGCGACCGAAACGGCATCCAGCGCCGATCATGCGGCTGATGGCGGCCATCCCGGCGGCGCACGCGGCGCACTGATTCTTGGTGCCATCGGCGTGGTCTACGGCGACCTCGGCACCAGTCCATTGTATACCTTCAAAGAGGCTTTCAGCGGCGCCCATGGCCTGCCGGTGACCGAGCTCAATGTGCTGGGCGTGGTGTCGTTGATCACCTGGACACTGGTGCTGGTGGTGGCGGTCAAATATGTCAGCTTCATCATGCGCGCCGACAACAAGGGCGAGGGCGGCATCATGGCCATGATGGCGCTGGCCAAGCGTGCCACCAACGAGTCGCCGCGGCTGCGCCGGCTGGTCTTGTTGGCAGGTGTACTCGGAGCCGCCCTGTTTTACGGCGATGGCGTCATCACACCGTCGATCACGGTGTTGTCGGCAATGGAGGGCCTGGAAGTCGCCGCGCCACAGTTGCACGCCTACATCGTGCCGCTGACGGTGGGGGTCTTGCTGGCCCTGTTCTGGACACAAAAATACGGTACCGGGCAGGTGGGCAAGGTGTTCGGGCCGGTGATGGGCTTCTGGTTCATCTGCATCGGCCTGATCGGCCTGTGGAACATCATCCAGCATCCGGCCGTGTTGCGCGCGCTCAATCCCTGGTATGCCGTCGAGTTCTTTGCCCATCATCGTCTGGGCGGCTTCGTGGTCCTGGGTGCGGTGGTATTGTGCGTGACCGGTGCCGAGGCCCTGTACACGGACATGGGCCATTTCGGTCGCGCGGCCATCCGTACCGGCTGGTTTGCCTTCGTCCTGCCAGGACTGCTGCTGAACTACTACGGCCAGGCGGCGGGGCTCATCAATGATGCCGGGGCGTCCGCCAATCCCTTTTACCACGCCGTACCGGGCTGGGGGCTGTATCCGATGATCATCCTGGCGACGGTGGCCGCCGTGATTGCCTCGCAGGCCGTGATCGCCGGTGCGTTCTCCATCACGCGCCAGGCCATCCAGCTCGGCTATCTGCCACGCATGCGCATCGTGCACACTTCGCCGGACGCCGTGGGCCAGATTTACCTGCCCTGGATCAATCGCATGCTGTTGGTGGCGGTGTTGTGCGTGGTCATCGGCTTCGGCTCGTCCAATGCCCTTGCCGGCGCCTACGGTATTGCCGTGACCGGCACCATGGCCATCGACACGGTCCTGTTCCTGGTGGTGGCCCGGCTGATCTGGCAATGGCGCGTGTGGCAGGTGGCCCTGGCCGGTATCGTGTTCCTCACCATCGACCTCAGTTTCTTTGCCGCCAACACGCTGAAGATCCCGGATGGTGGCTGGCTGCCGCTGGTCCTGGGCGCCGCGGTGTTCACCGTCCTTGTCACCTGGGGCCGTGGGCGTCACCTGCTGATGCGCAATATTCGCAGCGACTCGCTGGCCTTGCGCCCGTTCCTGAAGTCCATCACCGAGCATCCGCCAACGCGGGTCAAGGGTACGGCCATTTTTCTCACCGCCAACACCGATGGCGTACCACATGCGTTGCTGCACAACCTGAAGCACAACAAGGTCCTGCATGAGCGCAACATCCTGCTGAAGGTGGAAACACTGGAATTGCCCGTGGCCGTGGGTGACGAGCGCATCGAGCTGCAGGAGCTCGGCAGTGATTTCTGGACCCTGACCTTGCGCTTCGGCTTTGCCGAGGATTCCAACGTGCCGCTGGCACTGAAGGCCTGCCAGGCGCTGGAGCCACCCATCAACGATGCCGAAACCACGTTCTTCATCTCACGTGAAGTCGTCATTCCGGCGGCCCAGGATGGCGGGCGCGGCATGGCTTTGTGGCGCGACAAACTGTTCACCTTCATGACCCGCAATGCCTTGCCGGCCACTGCATTTTTCAAGATTCCCGGCAACCGCATCGTCGAGCTGGGTACGCAGGTGGAAATCTGAGTGCCATCCGGCCGTCGGTTTGCGTCCTTGCACCGGCTTGAATCACACTGGCGATCGACTTTGACGGGATCACGGACATGACGGATACACACCCCGACACGGCTGCTGGTTCACAGGGACAGCCAGGCGGCAGCCGCAGGGTGCTGGTCATCGGTGCCATCGGCGTGGTCTTCGGCGATCTTGGCACCAGTCCGTTGTACACCCTGAAGGAAGCCTTTCATGGCCGCCACGGCATGGCGCCTGAGCCGGCGGCCATCCTGGGAGTGCTTTCACTGATTGCCTGGACCCTGGTGATCGTGGTGGCGGTGAAGTACGTCGGCCTGGTCATGCGCGCCGACAACAAGGGTGAGGGCGGCATCATGGCGTTGATGGCGCTGGCGCAGCGTGCTGCAAAGGGCGCGCCGCGCACGCGACGTGCCGTGGTGGTGTTGGCCTTGCTGGGTGCGGCCCTGTTTTTTGGTGATGGCGTGGTCACGCCGGCGATTTCCGTGTTGTCGGCCGTGGAAGGCCTGCAGGTAGCGGCGCCAGCGCTGGATGCCTGGGTTGTGCCGGTGACCGTGTTGGTGTTGTTCGGCCTGTTCCAGCTGCAGCGTTTCGGCACCGGCAAGGTCGGTGCCATGTTCGGGCCGGTGATGGTGTTGTGGTTCACATGTCTGGGCATTATCGGCCTGTGGAACATATGGCAGGCGCCGGGCGTCTTGCAGGCCCTGAATCCCTGGTATGCCTTGCACTTCTTCATCGCCCACGGCACCGCCTCGTTCGTGGTGCTGGGCGCAGTGGTGCTGTGCGTGACCGGCGTCGAGGCGCTGTACACCGACATGGGGCATTTTGGCCGCACGCCCATCCGCGTGGCATGGTACGGCTTTGTCATGCCCAGTCTGCTGCTGAACTACTTCGGCCAGGGTGCCCTGTTGCTGCACAGCCCGGATGCAGCGCGCAACCCGTTTTACCTGGCCGTGCCGGATTGGGGTCTGTATCCCATGATCGGTCTGGCGACCCTGGCCACGGTCATTGCTTCTCAGGCGTTCATCGCCGGCGCCTTCACCGTCACCCGGCACGCCATCCAGCTCGGTTTCGTGCCGCGCATGCGGGTGTTGCAGACATCCACCGAGGCCATCGGGCAGATCTACCTGCCGCTGGTCAACAACATTCTGATGATCGCCGTTATCGTCACGGTCATCGGTTTTGGTTCATCGGCTGCCATGGCTGGCGCTTACGGCATTGCGGTGACCGGCACGATGACCATCGATACCGTCCTCACCATGATCGTCGCCCGGCGCATGTGGGGTTGGCGTCGTGCCGCGGTCATTGCCGTCGGCCTGACGTTTCTCGCCGTGGAGCTGAGTTTTCTCGGCGCCAACACCGTGAAGATCCCGCACGGTGGCTGGTTCCCGCTGATTCTCGGCGTGGTGATGTTCATCATCATGACCACCTGGCGGCGGGGTCGCACGCTGGTGCGGCGTGCGGTCAAGGCCGGTTCCATGGCGCTGGAGCCGTTCCTGCGCTCGATCACCGACCACCCGCCGCACCGCATCTCCGGCACGGCATTTTTTCTCACCAGCGACACGGAAAGCGTGCCCCATGCCATGCTGCACAACCTGAAGCACAACAAAGTGCTGCATGAGCGCAACATCCTGGTGAATGTGGAAATCCTGGAAACGCCGGTCGCTGCGGCCGATGAACGTGTCATCTTCACCGATCTCGGGCATGGCTTTTCCGTCCTGCAGCTGCAGTTCGGCTTCGCCGAGGACCCGGACCTGCCCGTGGCTCTGGAGCATTGCCGCGTCCTCGATCCACCTTTCAACGGTGCGGACAGCACCTTTTTCATCTCCCGCGACCTCCTGCGTGCGGGTTTCCGCAGTCGGAACCGCAAGCATGGCATGCCGCGCTGGCGCGAGCGCCTGTTCGCCTTCATGGCACGCAATGCACTGCCGGCCACTGCGACCCTGAACATTCCGGGCAACCGCCTGATTGAGCTTGGCGCCCAGGTGGAAATCTGAAGCCTGAGATCCTGTTGATGTAGGCCGGATCAAGCGTGTCAGCGCGGATCCGGCGTCGATTCCCGATTCCCGACCTTCGCGCGCTTGCCAGCGGGGCCTTCATTTCTCTTGCTTGCCCAAGAGAAACGAAGCA
>CAZOXZ010000098.1:0-6503 GCA_964583865.1 uncultured Rhodanobacteraceae bacterium
ACAGGACGGCCGCGGCCCAGCCACGGCCGGCGCCCAGCACGTCGCCGTAGGAAAAGCCGCCGCAGACCGCCAGCCCGGCGAAGTCATCCAGGTGATGCCGACCGGCCTTGAGGTCGGTCATGTGCACGTCCACGGCATCAAAACCGGCACGCGTGAAGGCGGCCGCCATTTCCATCTCGCCGTTGACGCCCTGCTCGCGCAGCACCGCCACGCGCGGGCGCGCGCCCGAGGCCACGAACGGCGCGGCCACGTCTTCTGCCGGGTCAAACTTCAATACCGGACTCAAGCCGGGGTCATCCTCGGCCATCGCCCAGTTGTGCTCGGCGTCGGCGCATTCGGGGTTGTCGCGGCCACGCTGCATCAGATGGCTGGTGCTGCGCCACATGGCGTACAAATCGGACCAGCGCCACTTGTCCACCACCTCGCCGCCCTGCAACAGGCGAAACACCAGCGTCTTGCGCGGATGACCGATGACCCGTGCATGCTCGCCCAGGCCATGCTTGTCCAGCAGCTCCTGGAAAGCGTCATGGTCCTCACAATCCACCTGCACCACCACGCCCAGCTCCTCGTTGAACAAGGCGCGCAGGCTGGCCTCGGCCCAGCCGCCAAGCTCGATATCGAGGCCGCAATGGCTGGCAAAGGCCATCTCGACCAACGTCGTCAGCACACCGCCATCGGCGCGGTCATGCCAGGCCTGCAGCAGACCGGCCTGGCGCGCCTCCTGAGCCAGATCGGCCAGTGACACCAGCAGCTCCGGGTCGTCCAGATCCGGCGGCAGGCCACCAAACCGGTCAAAGGCCAACGTCAACGCTGATGCGCCCAGACGATCCTGCCCGCCGCCCAGGTCGATCAACCACAACTCGCTGTGCCCGCCAGCCACCTGGAGTTGCGGCGTCAGCGTGCCGCGCACATCGCGCACGCGTGCGAATGCGCTGACCACCAGCGACACCGGCGCCACCGTCTGTTGCGTTTCGTCCTCGTGCTGCCAACGCACCTGCATGGACAGCGAATCCTTGCCCACCGGCACGGAAATGCCCAGTGCCGGGCACAGCTCACGGCCCACCGCCTCGACCGCAGCGTACAGATCGGCCGCCTCCTCGCCGAACCCGGCGGCGGCCATCCAGTTGCAGGACAGGCGCACCTGGGACAGCGCCTCGATGGGTGCCGCCAGCAGGTTGGTCAAGGCCTCGCCGACCGCCATGCGTGCGGCCGCGGCACTGTTGAGCAAGGCCACTGGCGCGCGCTCGGCCATGATCATTGCCTCGCCGCCAAAGCCCTGGAAATCCGCCAGGGTCACGGCGCAATCGGCCACCGGCACCTGCCATGGGCCCACCAACGGATCACGCGCCACCAGCCCGCCGACGCTGCGGTCGCCAATGGTGACGAGAAAGCTCTTCGAGCCCACCGTCGGCAGCTGCAGCACGCGCTCGACGGCGTCGCGCAAGGACACGCCGGTCAGATCGGGCACCAGCTCCTCGCGCCAGCCATGGCTGCTGGCGTCGATGGCCGTTCTGGGTGCCTTGCCGAACAACACGTCCATGGGCAGGTCGATGGCGGCCTCGCCCGCAGCCGCCTCATCGGCAACGACAGCCGCCTCGGCCAGCAACAAGCGGCGTTCTTCGGTGGCTTCGCCCACCACGGCCACCGGGCAGCGCTCGCGCGCGCAAATCGCCTCGAAGCGAGCCACGTCATGCGGCCGCACGGCCAGCACGTAGCGCTCCTGCGACTCGTTGCACCACAGCTGCATCGGGCTGAGGCCGGGGTCGTCGTTGGGAATGGCATCGATGGCGATGCGCCCACCCACGCCACTGTCGTTCAAGAGCTCGGGTATGGCGTTCGACAGGCCGCCCGCGCCAACATCGTGAATACTGACGATGGGGCTGTCGCCGGCCAGCGCACAGCAGGCGTTGATGACCGCCTGGCACCGCCGCTGCATCTCCGGGTTCTCGCGCTGCACCGAGGCGAAATCCAATTCCTCGCTGCCGTCACCACCGGCGCGCGAGGACGCCGCGCCACCACCCAGGCCGATCAACATCGCCGGCCCGCCCAGCACCAGCACCTTGTCGCCCGGCTTGAGCGCTTGCTTGTGTACCAGCGCATCACGCACGGTCGCCAGACCGCCGGCAATCATGATCGGCTTGTCGTAGCCGCGGCGAGCATCGCCATTGCTGGGCTGGTATTCGAAACTGCGGAAATAGCCGCCAATCGACGGCCGGCCGAATTCATTGTTGAAAGCAGCCGCGCCCAGCGGGGCATCACGCATGATGGTCCAGGCATCGGCCAGCCGTGGCGCCAGTGGACGCTCCACTTCCCACGGCCGCGCGTGCCCCGGAATGCGCAAATGCGACACGCTGTAGCCGGTCAACCCGGCCTTGGGCCGGCCGCCGCGGCCGACCGCGCCTTCGTCGCGAATCTCGCCGCCGGCGCCGGTCGCCGCGCCCGGCCAGGGCGCAATGGCGGTGGGATGGTTGTGGGTCTCGACCTTGATGGCGTAGTTCAGCGGCTCCTCGCTCGCCTGCCACAGGCCGTCGTCCGGCCGCGCCGCAAAATAATGCCCCGGCTCGCCACGGATCACCGCCGCGTTATCGGTGTAGGCGCTGAGCGTATGCTCCGGCGAGGTTTCATGCGTGTGCCGAATCATGTCGAACAGGCTGTCGGCACGGGCCTCGTCATCCACCGTCCAGGCCGCGTTGAAGATCTTGTGCCGGCAGTGCTCCGAGTTGGCCTGGGCAAACATCACCAGCTCGGCGTCGGTCGGATCACGCCCCAGCTCGCCATAGCGCCTGGCCAGGTACGCCACCTCGCCATCGTTCAGCGCCAGGCCCATGGCCTTGTTGGCCGCATGCAAGGCTGCCACCGCATCCTCGCCCAACGCCACGCGCGCCAGTTGCCGCGCCGCGTGCTGCTCGAACACCGCATCGGCATGCGCCAGCGAATACAGCACCGATTCGGTCATCGGATCATGCAGCACCGCCGCTGCCGGCGCCAGATCCGCCTCC
This sequence comes from uncultured Rhodanobacteraceae bacterium, assembly GCA_964583865.1. Taxonomy (GTDB): domain Bacteria; phylum Pseudomonadota; class Gammaproteobacteria; order Xanthomonadales; family Rhodanobacteraceae; genus DASSBG01. The sequence continues at coordinate 3,000 of CAZOXZ010000098.1, forward strand.
GAACCCAGCTCCAGCTGGCAAGCCAGCGCACGCACCACCTGGCGCACGTCGATGCCCGCGCCGTTGAGGATCTCGGTGGCCTTGCTGGTCCACGGCGACACCGTGCCGAAACGCGGCACCACCCACAGCGACGCCGGTCGCGGCGCCGCATCACTGCAACGCAGGATCTCGCACAGGCGCTCGCGCGAGGCGTCATCCAGCTCGCCGGGCAAAAGATAGGTAAACCAGCTACCCGTGCAAGTCGCCTCACAGCGGGCCTGCAGACGCTGGTTCAGATTCTCGACACGGAACGGGGAAAGGGCAGCCTGCCCATCGAAGACAATCATGGCATCACAGCAGCCGGAGCAAGCGGATCATTTTAGCGGATCGGCAGCCGGTAATGGCGATCAATCGCCGGCAGGGCCTGCCCTCGACACGATCGGGGCGGGGAATCGGGAGCCGGGAGCCGGGAGCCGGGAACCGGGAACCGTGGCACGTTGGGGTTCGCGACATTGGCCACGGCGCCGGCAATTGCCGTTCAGTCGTCGGCAGGCCCGTCGCAAAACATGTAGGAGCGTCCTTGCACGCAACCGGATAAGACGCCCCGGCATGACGGTGGCCCGCGGTACACGAGCCGGCCGCGCCGGAGCCACGCTACGCGTGACTCCAACGCATGGCGGCGCATGGTCAACTGCCCTTGTTGTCTGCGTCAGCCTTCATGCGGGCCGCGACCATCTTCAGGCTCTGCAGCATTTGTGCCGGCGTCAGATAACCGCCAAGCACCGAACCATCATCGGCAATGATGGTGGGTGTACCCGTCACACCAAGACGCTGGCCCAGGTTGTAGTCCTCGGCCACCGGGTTGTCGCATTTCAGCGGCTTGGGTTCCTTGCCGGTCTTGGCCAGGGTCATCGCCTCGCGCGAGTCGTCCGCGCACCACACCGACACGGCCTTGTCGTAGGAGTGCGAGCCGATCCCGGTACGCGGGAAGAACAGATAATCCACGGCAATACCCTCGGCATTGAACTCCTTCATGTGCGAATGGAGCTTGCGGCAGTAACCGCAATCAATGTCGGTGAACACCGTGACATGATACTTCGGGTCCTTTGGTGCGAACTCGATCATCTCGCTCTGGTCAAGCTCGGCCAATGCCGCCTTGCGGACGTTGTCCATGCGCGTTTCGGTGAGATTGGAGCGCGTATCGAGGTCGTACAGGCTGCCCTGCAGCATGTATTTGCCGTCACCACTGACATAGACCACCTGGCCACTGGCAACCACCACATACATGCCCGGCAGCGCCGACGGCTCGATGGATTTCACCTTGGCGCCGGGTGCCAGCTTGTGGATCGCAGCGGTGATGACCTTGCTGGTAGCAGCATCAACCTTGGCATCGGCCGCGAAAGCTGTACCGACCATGGCCGCCAGAATCACGGCGAGCGCGAGTTTGAAGAAAGTGTTCATGTGTTCAATCCGAATGCGAAAGCCCGCTCATGCCGATACGTGATGCACAACGGCAACAAGGATTCGAGACGCGGGCCGGAAAATGGTTGCCCACCATTATGACACGACAAGCCTGCTTTCATCAGTCACGGAGCGTCATCATATGCCACTGATTCATCTTTTCAGAGCGTCACCACGGCGCTTCGGCAACTTCTCCATGAACGTCCCGCACAGGCCGTCGTGGACGGTGAGGTTTCGGCGATCCAGCCACGCCCACCAGAACCCGGCACCCAGCGGCAGCAAGGACAGACACGCCAGCGGCACGCGCACGGCGGCCTGCAGTACACCCGGCGCCGTGCCGTCGCGCGCGCGCAGACGCAGGCGCCACGCGCGCATGCCGATCGTCTGCCCGCCGCGGCACCAGGACAGCACAAAGTAAGCCAGGGTGACGGCAACCAGGGCCACGCGCTGCCACCAGGGCGGGTCCTGCACATCCATCTGGCCACCCGTGACCGCCAAGCACACAGCGCCGGTCACCATCCACAGGCCCGCCAGGATCAGAAGATCGTAGAACATCGCACCAAACCGCCGCCGCAACCAGGCTTCTCGCTCCGCCTCCATCGCTTGTCCTTGCCAAACCCGCATGCACAGGCCAGCATCGTGCCATGAATTCACCTGCCCTGCCCATGCACGAAACTGATCGCCGCGCCATCGACGCCTGGCTGGAGCGCTTGTGGGCCGAGTACGGCCTTGCCGACAGCACCCTCGCCAGCTACCGCAGCGACCTCGGCGGCTTCGCCCGCTGGCAGGCGGCTCGCGAGCGGACCGTGGACGAGGCCACGCGCACCGATATCGAGGCCTACCTCGCCAGCCGCGACGTCAGCGCCCGCACCAACGCCCGCCTGATCAGCGCCCTGCGACGCTATTTTGCCGACCGCACCCGGCGCCAACCCGGCAGCATCGACCCGACTTTGCAACTGCTGCCACCGAAACTGCCACGCGGCCTGCCCAAGGCCCTGTCCGAAAGCCAGGTCGAGGTCCTGCTCGATGCACCGGACATCAGCACGCCGCTGGGCCTGCGCGACCGCACCATGTTCGAGCTTATGTACGCCTGCGGCCTGCGTGTTTCCGAACTGGTACGCCTGCCGCTGGCCGCCCTGAACCCGCGCCAGGGCGTGCTGCGCCTGACCGGCAAGGGCGGCAAGGAACGCCTCGTACCCGTCGGCGAAGAAGCCCTGGACTGGCTGGACCGCTACCTCGGCAACAGCCGCCCTGCCCTGGCCGCCGGCCGCGGCGAGTCCCCGGCCATGTTCCTTTCCAACCGCGGCCGCGCCATGACCCGGCAAATGTTCTGGACCCTCACCAAGCGGCACGCATGCAGCGCCGGCATCCCGGCCACCAGAGTGTCGCCACACGTCCTGCGACACTCCTTCGCCACCCACCTGCTGAACCATGGCGCCGACCTGCGCGTCCTGCAACTCCTGCTCGGCCACGCCAGCCTCTCCACCACCCAGATCTACACCCTCGTCGCCCGCGAAAAACTGAAAAAGATCCACCAGCAACACCACCCGAGGGGGTGAGGCACTCTCGGCGTGCCTGTGGCACGCCGAGAGTGCCGAACGCCCGGCAGGGATGCCGGGCCGGACGGCCCTTGGCATGGATGCCTTGTCCCGTGGCTCCAAAGACCCGGCAGGGATGCCGGGCCGGGCGGCCCTTGGCATGGACGCCTTGTCCCGTGGCTCCCAATCAACACGCGCAGGCAGCCCGCAACCGGCAATCCGAAGAACCCGCGCACCACGGACCGCGAGCATCTTGCTCGCCTTGCCAATCACCACCAGGCGGGCGAGACGCCCGCGCACCCCAGACACCACCCAACCCGCCGGATCCGCGCTGGCGCGCTTGATCCGGCCTACATCAAACCACCGGCAAACCCGTAGGCCTGCTCAAGGAGCGCAGCGACGGAGCAGGCATTGGTGTCGGGAATCAGGAATCGAAAGAGCCGGCGCTCCAAGGACCGCGAGCGCCTTGCTGGACCGCGAGCATCTTGCTCGCCTTGCCAATCACCACCAGGCGGGCGAGACGCCC
>CAZOXZ010000098.1:6603-9152 GCA_964583865.1 uncultured Rhodanobacteraceae bacterium
CCAGACACCACCCAACCCGCCGGATCCGCGCTGGCGCGCTTGATCCGGCCTACATTAGTGCACCGCCACTTCCAGGAGCGCGCCTGCGCACGACCCGTGGCGGCCCCGACACAACCGGCCTTCGGCCGGGTCGCCTGCAGGCAGGCTCCTACACCGATGCCATCAAGCACCGAGGGAACCTCCAGGATCGCACCCGCGCGATCAGGCGCTTTCTCACATGAACATGCCCAGGTACCACTGCTGCAATGGCTCGCCGGCAACGAACCAGATCCAGCCGGCGGCGGCCAGGAAGGGGCCGAACGGGATGGGTACGTTGCGGTCCTGGCCGCGCACGGCGAGGATGGTTCCACCGACAATGGCGCCGACCAGGGATGACAGCAGGATGATGGGCAGCAAGGCCCAGCCGCCCATCCACGCGCCGAGTGCCGCCAGCAGCTTGAAGTCACCGTGGCCCATGCCTTCCTTGCCGGTCAGGAGCTTGAACAGCCAATACACGCTCCACAGGCTGAGGTAGCCCAGTGCCGCGCCGATGATGGCCGCGACCGGATTGATGAATACCGGAACCACCGCAAGCAGCAGTCCCAGCCACAGCAACGGCAAGGTCAGGGAGTCGGGCAACAGCTGGGTGCGCGCGTCGATGCCGGACATGGCAATCAGCATCCAGGTGAACACCAGCCCGGCCAGCGCCGGCCAGCCGGGGCCGTAGACCCAGGCCACGACCAGGCACGCCAGTGCGCTGAGCAGCTCCACCAGCGGGTACTGCACCGAGATCGGTGCCTTGCAGTAGCGGCACTTGCCGCCGAGCAGCAGCCAGGAAAACAGCGGGATGTTGTCCAGCGGAGACAGCTTGTGCTTGCACTTCAGGCAATGCGACGGCTCGCGCACGATGCCCGGCGGCACCTCGTGCGGCTCATCCGGCGCCAGCTCCAGCGCCTCGCGCGCCTGCGCCTGCCAGGCGTGGATCATGCGCTCGGGCAAGCGCAGGATCACCACGTTCAGGAAGCTGCCGACAATAAGCCCCAGAACCGCACACGCCGCCACCCACCAGCCGAATGGCAGGCTTGTCAGCCAGGCCGACACCAACTCAGAAGGTACCGGCGATCTTGAAGATCGGCAGGTACAAGGCAACCACCATGCCGCCGATGACCACGCCAAGGATGATCATGATCAACGGCTCCAGCAGGGTGCTCAGGGTATCCACGGCGTTCTCGACCTCTTCCTCGTAGAACTCGGCGACCTTGAACAGCATGTCGTCCAGGGCACCCGATTCCTCGCCGATGGCCGTCATCTGCACCACCATGTTGGGGAACAGGTTGGTCTGGCGCATGGCCAGTTGCAGGCGATGGCCCACGGCCACATCATCGCGGATCTGGCGCACCGCGTCGCCATAGACCACACTGCCGGTGGCGCCGGCCACCGAATCCAGCGCCTCGACCAGCGGCACGCCGGCATGAAACGTCACGCCCAACGTACGTGCGAAGCGCGCGATGGCGGACTTGTGCAGAATCTGCCCGAACACCGGGAGGCGCAGCATCACGCGGTCCAGGAAGTGGGCAAACTTTTCCGATCGCTTCTTGGCCATCACCAGCGCGACGATGCTGCCGATGATGATCAACAAGGCCAGCCACCACCATTGTTGCAGCCATTCGGATGCCGACACCACCACCTGGGTCGGGGCCGGCAACTCCGCACCCGCACTGGCAAAGACATCCTCGAACACCGGCACCACGAACAACAGCATGATGACACAGACGGCACCGGCCACTGCCAACACCATGACTGGATAAAACAGAGCCTTCTTGATCTTCTTCTTGATCGACTCCATGTTCTCCTTGTAGGTGGCCACGGTGTCCAGCACCGTATCCAGCACACCCGCCGACTCACCCGCCTTCACCAGGTTGCGATACAGCTCGTCGAACTGCACCGGGTAACGCGCCATCGACTGGTGCAGGGAATCACCGCCTTCGATGCCCTGCTTCACATCCATGATGATCTTCTTGAAGCGCGGGTTCTTCTGGCCATCGGCAATGATGTCGAAGGCCTGCATCATCGGCACGCCGGAGGCCATCATGGTGGCGATCTGGCGGCTGAACACGGCCACGTCACCGGGCGTGACGCGCTTGCCACTATCGCCGAACAGGGGCTTGGGCTTTTCCTTCACGCTCTGCGGGTTCATGCCCTGGCTGCGCAACTCGGCCTTCACCAGCGAAGCATTCTTGCCGGCCATCTCGCCTTTCATGCGGCGGCCGCGCTTGTCCAGTGCGGTCCACTGGTAAATGCTGGTCTGCTTGACGGATGCGCGTGCCTTGCCGCGTTCGCGGGCTGCCTTGCTTGCTGCTGCTGTTGCCATGCTTGTTCCCCGTTAGTCGGTCGTTACGCGGTTGATTTCGGTCAGGTCGGTAATGCCGTTCTTCACCTTGATCAGGGCGGATGCATGCAGGTCGTTCACTCCGGCCGCACGCGCCGCCTCCGCGATCTGGATGGCATTGCCGTTCTTGAGGATGATCTTCTGGATCTGCTCGCTCATCGGCATCACTTCGTAAATGCCC
>CAZOXZ010000099.1:0-9018 GCA_964583865.1 uncultured Rhodanobacteraceae bacterium
CAGGTGCGCTCCTGATATGGATTGCATCGCAAGCACTTGTGCCAAAACGCATTTTTTTTGGCACAAAGCTTGCCAATCCGTGAGACTTTTTGGGTTGCGATGCAACCCATGGAGTCTACACATGTCGCCGATGGCTTGCGCTGCCGGTGCAGGAGCCGGCCTGCCGGCGGCCTGGCATGGATGGCCCGTGGCGCAACCGTCGCTGCGCATTCGGACTAACCGACGGGTTCCAGGTCCCGACGATTCTCGATTCCCGATTCCCGATTCCCAGCTCCCGACACAAATGCCCGCTGCGTCGCTACGCTCCTTGAGCGGGCCTGTGGCGTGCGGTCGGATTGATGTAGGCCGGATCAAGCGCGTCAGCGCGGATCCGGCACCGATTCCCGGCTCCCGTTTCCCGGCCATGTCGGTCGCGCGCGGGCGCGCTCCTACAGGTTTTGCAGCCGGCTTGCCACGCCGGTGCAGGCGCCGGCCACGGGCCCCGGATCCCGACGACTCCCGATTCCCTGTTCCCTACGCCCTGCTCCCTTCTTTCAGCAAGCCGGCGAGGCGATCCGGGCAACCCAAGTCCTCGACGAGCGCCCGTGCCCGCTGGAACAGCGCGTCATGGTCGTCGGCGCACAGCGTGGCATGACCCAGCTTGCGTCCCGGCCGTGGTGACTTGCCGTAGTCATGCAGGTGGACGTCGGGGTGGCGCAGCAGCGTGGTGCGATCCGGCATCTCGCCGATGAAGTTCAGCATCAGGCTGGTGCCACGCAGGGCGGTCGAGCCCAATGGCAAGCCGGCCACGGCACGCACGTGGTTCTCGAACTGGCTGGTGACGGCGCCCTCGATGCTCCAGTGCCCGGAATTGTGCACCCGCGGAGCCATTTCATTGCCCAGCAGGCGATCACCCAGGTCGAACAGCTCGACGGCAAACACGCCGACGTAGTCCAGCGCCTCGGCAATGGACCGCGCATGCGCGTGCGCCGCCTGTTGCACGGCGGCTTCGACCCGGGCCGGCGCCAGGGACAGCGACAGGATGCCGTCAACATGGACGTTCTGTACCAGCGGCCAGCTGCGAAACTCGCCATCCTGGCCGCGCACCGCCAGGATCGACAATTCGCGCTCGAACGGCACCATGGCTTCCAGGATCAGGCCGTGTTCACCGGCAGCCGATCCCAGTGCCCGCCAGGCGGCGTCGGCATCAGCACTACCGTGCAATCGGAACTGACCCTTGCCGTCGTAGCCGAAGCGCCGGGTCTTCAGGATCGCCGGCGTGCCAATCGCGTCCAGGGCACGATCCAGCGCGGCATGATCATCCACGGCCATGTGCGCGGCCACGGGCAGACCGCAGGATTCGAACAAGGCCTTCTCGTCAAGACGATCCTGGGCCGTGGCCAGGGCATTTGCACCGGGCCGCACAGCGGTGGTTTCGGCCAACATCGCAGCACTCGTGGCCGGCACGTTCTCCCAGTCGAAGGTCACGGCATCGGCGCCGGCAACCGCCTCACGGACCTCGGCATCATCGTCCCAGTCGACCGCCACGGCTGGCGCAATGGCCGCCGCGCACACATCGACGCTCTTGTCGATGACCTTGAAACCCAGCCCCAGCGGCACGCCGGCCTGGACCAGCATGCGCGCCAGCTGGCCACCGCCAAGAATGGCAATCTGCTGCACGCTCGGCATATTCATGGCTGCCTCGGATCAGGATCGTCCAGTACTTTCTGCGTTTGTTCCTGGCGCCAGTGCGCCAATGCGGCGGCAATGGCGGGATTGGCCGGCGCCAGCATGGCAGCGGCAAAAAGCGCGGCATTGACCGCTCCGGCCCGGCCAATGGCAAAGGTGGCCACCGGGACGCCCGCCGGCATCTGCACGATGGACAACAGCGAGTCCATGCCGTCCAGTGCGCGCGACTGCACCGGCACACCCAGCACCGGCACCGTGGTCTTGGCGGCCAGCATGCCCGGCAGGTGAGCCGCGCCGCCGGCGCCGGCGATGATCGCGGCCAGGCCCCTAGCCTCAGCCTGCTCGGCGAATGCAAACAGCTTGTCCGGCGTGCGGTGCGCGGAGACGACCTCCAGCACGTACGGCACGCCCAGTTTCTCCAACGTGCTCACGGCATGTTCCATGGTCTGCCAGTCCGAACGCGACCCCATGGTCACGCCGACGCTTGCCGTCTGTGTCTCGGTCATGGTCTGCTCGTGTCAAAACCGGTATTGTACGGCTTCAATCCCATGACTGCTGCCCGAAATGGACGCCAAACTCCTCGACATGCTTTGTTGCCCGGTGAGCAAGACTCCCTTGCGACAACTGCAACGCCCTGAATTGAAACGCCTCAACAAGGCCATCGATACCGGCAAGGTCCTGACCGTGGCCGGCGAAACCGTCCGCGCCGGACTCGACGACGGTCTGATCACCACCGATGCCAAGGTCATCTATCCGGTGGAAGACGGTATTCCGGTGCTTCTTGGCGAGGCAGGGATCGGCACCACGCAACTGGACGGGCTGGCAAGCTGAACGCGACACGGCAGCACCGGAAACGATTGCACCTCATCGCAATTACGTGAACCAGTTCCGGTCTTGTTGCGGCAGGTCGGGTAATGTTGCACCATGAGGCTGTGACAGGAGGATGGGACATGAACGAGCGTCAGCATGGCAAGCCCAACGTTGTCGATATCGGCAGCCGCACCGTAGGTGAACACCGTGGAGGCGAGCTTCTGGATGCCGTCAACGAGATTGCGGTCTCACGCGTCCACAAGTTGGCCGCCAACCTGTTCGAGAATGTCGACGACGCCCTGTTCGACCTCGCGGAAAAAGCCGAGAGCAACACCATCCAGGCGCGCTATTTCGATGGCATGCGCGAAGTCCGGCGCAAACGCCAGTTGGTCGAGCGCGTGTTCGTCAACAACGTGCAGAACCATTTCAAGCGTTTCGCCAGCGGCAAGAACGTACCCGGAGCGGCCGCCGCGCGCGGCCCGGCCAAGGACGATGAAGACGAACTGAGCCTGGTCGACGAAGGTGAACTGGAAGAATCTCTCGCTGTCACCAGCATGGTCAGCAAGGCCGAGAACACCTACGCGCGTACCCTGTATGCGGTCAACCAGCGGCTGTCGGTCATCAGTGGCGGTCGCAAGGTCGAGGACAACAGCAACCCGATCGGCCCGGCATCCATTTGCGAGTGCTTCCGCGGCGCCATGCAGGAGCTGGAAGCCGACATCAACGTCAAGATCATCATCTACAAGCTGTTCGAGCGCTATGTCCTCGCCGGCCTGGGCACGCTTTACGATGAAGTGAACACGCACCTGATGCGCGCCGGCGTCCTGCCGCAGCTGCGTCATCGCGTCGGCAGTCGGGACAGGCGGCAACAACAGCGTGCCCAGCACACGCTGGATGGAGACGACGGCTACGATGACGATGCGGCGGATGACGAATCATCCGATGCCGAAAGCGCCTTGCGCCAGGAATTGTATGCCACGGTCCGCGACCTTCTCACGCGGCGGCGCTCTGCCCGGCCGGTACGGCAGCGTGCCTCCAAGGGACCGGCCCTGAGTCTCGATGAACTGGTGGCGGCGCTCGCGCTGCTGCAACAACAGGCGCCACCGGTACCGGCGGATGTGCCCGACATCGACGAAGTGGATGACGACGAGGGTTCCATCGAGACCTTGAAGTCAACATTGCGCAGCCAGATCGAACACGTCCGCGAGAACACGCAATCACGCGTCTCGGATGCCGACGAGGACACCATTGATCTGGTCAGCATGCTGTTCGAGTACATTCTTGAGGACCGCAACCTGCCATCGCAGATGCAGGCATTGCTGGGCCGCCTGCAGATCCCGTACATCAAGGCCGGGCTGCTCGATCGCAGCATCTTCTCCAATGAAGCGCATCCGGCGCGCCAGCTTCTGGATCACCTGGCCGATGCAGCCAAGGGCTGGACACGGGAATCGGATCGCGGGCAGCGCTTGCTCGACGAGATCAAGGCCATCGTGGCCAGCCTGCTGCACGAGTTCGAGGACGACGTGGCCATTTTCGGCCAACTTCTGCAGCGCTTCGACAACTTCATCGCCAGCAAGGAAGCCCGCGCCGAACGCGCGGAAAAACGCGCCACGGAGACCATTCGCGGCAAGGAGAAACTGGAAGCGGCACGGCGTGCCGCGGCGCGCGAAGTATGGCAACGCACCCAGGACAAGGACCTGCCCAGGCTGGTACGCAACATCCTCAATCGCCCTTGGGCCAACTACCTCGTGCTGACGGCACTGCGCCAGGGCGAAGACAGCATCGAGTGGCGCGATGCAGTGCAGTTCATCGACGACTTCATTGCCAGCACGCATGCCACCGACAGCGCGGATGAACGCAAGCGCATCCGCACCATGCTTCCGGATATCGAAAAGACACTACGCCACGGCCTGTCCACGGTGGCTTTCAGCGACCAGGACACGCGCCGCCTGATGCGGGCGCTGGGCTACCTCTACCAGGAACGCCTGGGCGCAACCATCAAGGGCAAAGACGGCAAACCAGCCCGGATGCCGAAACCTCCCGAACACGACGAGCCGGTGATTCCGGAGGCAGTCGAGGAAATCGTCAAGCCCGAGATGGTGGCACGTCCGGAGATGCCTTCCGCTGCAGAAGTGGCACTGCTGAAGGAGGACTCGGCGGAGCTCCAGCAAGCCAAGGGCCTGAAACTGGGTGTCTGGATTGAGTTCGTGTCCGCGACAGGCAAGCGCGAACGTGCCAAGCTGTCCTGGATCAGCCCCATCAGTGGCAAGTACCTGTTTGTCAACCAGCGAGGCCTCAAGGTCTGCGACATGACCCTGCAGCAATTGGCCGTGGGTATCCGCGATGGCAGCGTCGTGCCGCTGGAGGAAGTGCCGCTGTTCGACCGCGCCCTGGACGCCATCGTCAAGCGCCTCAAGGAGCAACCGGACGACAACGCCACCACCGAGGCCGTGGACGCTGACGAACAACCCACTGCGCAGACGGAAACAAGCCCGGCGCAACAAGCATCGGCCGACAAGGCTGATAACGAACCAACCCTCGATCAATGAACACAAAAACTGCGCTGGTCCCGCCTGACGCGTCACGGATTCGCGCCAACGTCCGGCGTGCTCTGGAGGAAGACCTCGGTCCTGGTGACGTGAACGTCGATTTCCTGCCTGCCGCGGCCCGTGCCGACGCCCGCGTCATTTGTCGCGAAGCCATCGTCCTGGCCGGGGCGCCGTGGTTCGATGCCTGCTTTGCGGAGCTCGCCCCTTCCACAAGCATTCGCTGGCACTACGCCGACGGTGACCGGGTTCCGGCAAACGCGGAGCTCTGCCGCATGACCGGCAGCGCTCGGGCGCTTTTGAGCGGCGAACGCACGGCGCTGAACTTCCTGCAGACCTTGTCGGCCACGGCCACCACCACCGCACGCTACGTCGACGCCGTGGCAGGCACCAGCACCACGATCCTGGACACGCGCAAGACCCTGCCCGGCCTCCGGTTTGCCCAAAAGTACGCGGTCCGTTGTGGCGGCGGCAGCAATCACCGCATGGGCCTTTTCGACCAGTTCCTGATCAAGGAAAACCACATCACCGTGGCCGGTGGTGTCATCCCGGCCGTAACCGAGGCGCGCCAGTCCCGGCCGGACCTTCCGCTGGTGGTCGAAGTCGAGAACCTGGATGAACTGCGACAAGCCATCAGCGCCGGGGCCGATCGTGCACTGCTCGACGAGTTCGACGAGGCCGACATCGCCACGGCCGTACGCCTGGCCGACGGCAAACTGCTGCTGGAAGTCTCCGGCAGCGTCACCCTGGATCGTCTGGCGCAACTGGCCCGTCTGGGCGTGGACTTCATTTCCGTCGGTGCGTTGACCAAAAATATTCGCGCCATCGACCTTTCGATGCGGATCGTCCACCAGACTGTCCCTCAGCCAGATGCTGTTTGAGATCTTTGTTCCGCTGCTGCTGGTGCTTTCCGCCATCACTGTCTGGCACAGCGCCATGGGCGCCAGAGAAGAGGCTCGCCGCCAGGCGCATCGCCTTTGCCTGGCAGCGAACATGCAGCTCCTCGACCAGACCGTCGCCCTCAGCCGGTTGCGATTGAGGCGTTCGACCGACGGCTGGTTCGATGTTCTGCGTGAATACCGGTTTGAAGTCAGCAGCAATGGCCGCGACCGCAAGCCTGGCCATCTGCAAATGACGGGAGACAACTTGCTGTCATGGACCCTGCCGACGTTTGACGCCAATGCCGTCGCACCGCCCGCAGGGCAACGCGACAACCCCTGACCACCCTGTCCGACAGGCAATACCGCAGACCCGTGCGGGCGCCTTACTTCACCACCCGCAGATGCGGCCCACCGCCGCGTCCGCCCGGCGAGGCGCCGCCATCCGGTGGTCGGTCATCCGGCCCGTCATCATCGACGGCCTTCACCGCCTCTTCCGGCGCCGGCACGGGCGCTGCCGCCTGCGCCGCCTCGTCCTCGGCCGCAAACGCCAGGCCCTGGCCATTCTCCTGGGCGTAGATGGCCCGCACCGCGGTGACCGGCACGGACACGCGCATGCTGGTGCCGGAGAAGCGCGTCAGGAAGACGATATCGGCATTGCCCATGTCCAGGCCCGACACGGCCTGGGGCGCAAGGTTAAGGACCACGCGACCGTCGTTGACCGCCTGTCGTGGAACGTCGACACCCGGCGTCGTGGCATCGACCAACAAGTACGGCGTGCAGTCATTGTCCAGCAGCCACTGGTAAACGGCCCGCACCATGTACGGCCGCGACGAAGTCATGGTCGGCGCATCCATCATTCGCGCAACGTCCGTTCCTCGGCTGTCAGGCTGCGACCGAAGCCATCGTCATGAAAGATCCGCTCGCCATAGTCGAGGATGGGGCGAGCCTTGCGCGGCAAGTCGATTCCAAGGGACGGCAGGCGCCATACCACCGGCGCCACCAGACAATCCGCCAAGCTGACTTCAGCACCCAGGAAGAACGGCGCTGCCTTGAACAGTGGCACCGCCGCCAGCAGTGCGTCGGTCAGGTGCTGACGTGCAATATCGGCATTCCGACGGTTGCTGGTGCCGATGGCGTCGATCAGTGGCAACCATTCCTGCTCGATGCGCACCATCGCCAGACGCAAGCGCGCACGTGACAACGGATCAATCGGCATCAGCGGCGGATGCGGGTAGCGCTCGTCGATGTACTCGCAAGTGACACCGGTGTCGTACAACACCAGATCACGATCGATGATCGTGGGCAAGCTGCCGTACGGGTTCACCTCCAGCAACATCCGCGGTGGCTTTTTCGGGTCCGGCACCACGATGCGGTCGTAGCTCACGCCCTTGGCAGCCAGCACCATGCGGACGCGGTGGCTCTGTACATCATCTTGTGAGGAATACAGTGTCAGAACCGTACCCAACCGTGTGCTCATAACCATACTTTGATCCCTGGATGCTGTCGGTGTGTGTCGGACAAATCCACTCAGTGGACGTCCTTCCAGAACTCCCTCTTCAACAAATATGCCACGAACGTGAAAAATGCCAGGTAGAAGATGACCCACACGCCCATGCCGGTGCGCTTCAGGGCGGCTGGCTCGGCTGCATACTGCAGGAACGATGTGAGGTCGCGCACTGCCCGGTCAAACTGGGCCGGCGTCAACTTGCCCGCCTGGACCAGCTTCAGATCATGCGTCGTGCTGCCATCATCGGCCGTTGTCTCCACCAGCTTCTGGATGCCCTGCAATGGCGCCAGTACATTCGGCATCGAGGCATTGGGAAACACGGTGTTGTTCCAGCCTACCGGACGCGACGGGTCGATGTAGAAGGAGTGCAGGTAGCTGTACACCCAGTCCGCACCCTTGGCCGAGACCTCCAGCGAGAGATCCGGCGGTGCCTTGCCGAACCACGCGGTCCCGTCCTCGGGACGCATGGCGGCGACGATCGGCTCGCCGAACTTGGCCCCGGTGAAGTTCAGGTTGGCCATGACTTCTTCTTCAGTCAGGCCCAGATCCTCGGCCATGCGCGAATAGCGCAGGTATTTCAGCGAGTGGCAACCCGAACAGTAGTTCATGAACAACATGGCACCACGCTGCAGGCTGGCCGTGTCACGCAGGTTGGTCTGCGCGTCTTGCAATGCACCGCCACTGGAAGCCAGCGCCAGTCCACTGCCCGACAACAACAGCGACAGCCCCGCCGCAGTGAGTATTTTTTTAATCATGCGTAGTCACCCGCTCCGGTACCGTTTTCGTTCTCTCCCAACCAAAATGCGTGGACGCCCAGAGGTACACGAAGAAGCCGAAGTACACGATGGACCAGGCACGCCCCCACAGGTTCTCCCAGAACGTGACGTCTGCGTGCTCTCCCAGGAGCTGGGGAATCAATTCGGCGGTGACGCCGGCCCCCATGGCGCCCAGGGCGAAGAACGACAGCACGAACAAGGTCAGGGCAATGCGGTAGCCGGCGCCGCGGTAGCGGATCGACTTCGCCTTGCCACGGTCGATCCAGGGCAGGAAGAATGGCAACACCACGCTGGCAAACAGGCCCAGTACGCCGATGAGCTTGCTCGGAATGGCACGCAAGATGGCGTAGAAGGGCGTGAAGTACCACACCGGCTTGATGTGTTCCGGAGTCACCAGGTTGTTGGCCGGCACGAAGTTGTCGTGCTCGATGAACCAGCCACCCATCTTCGGTGCAAAGAAGATGATGAACGCGCAGATGACGAGAAAGAAGCCGACACCGAACAGGTCCTTGACGGTGTAGTAGGGGTGGAACGGAATGCCGTCGGCAGGTGCGTTGGCGCTCCAGCGGTTGCCCTTCGGGCCGTGCTTGATGTCCACGCCATCCGGGTTGTTGGAGCCGACCTCGTGCAAGGCACCGAGGTGCAGCACCACCAGCAGCAACAACACCAGTGGCAACGCCACCACGTGCAACGCGAAGAAACGGTTCAGCGTGGCATCGGCCGGGTGGAAGTTGCCCATGATCCAGGTGACCAGGGTGTCCCCGATCCACGGCACGGCGCCGAACAGCGAGATGATCACCTTGGCGCCCCAGTAGGACATGTTGCCCCAC
>CAZOXZ010000100.1:0-9009 GCA_964583865.1 uncultured Rhodanobacteraceae bacterium
CGGGCCAAAAGGGCGCAGCCGCAGCCGCTTGTGTTTCTGCCGCCCAGGCTCCTAGGTTCTGGCCGCATCAAGTTGCGCCAGCTTGCGCGTCGCTGCCGCTTTGAATGCACGGAACCGCCTCGGGTCTCCGCCGGCAAACAACGCTTCGGCATCCTTGTCACTGAAGCTTTGAATCATATGCGAAGCATAATACGCTAGACGTATAATGGCAACCAGAATGCCAAGTAGCGCTGAACCCGACAGCCTCGGTCAACCAAGTCTGCGCCACCGGCCCGGCGGCAGGCCGTCCAGGGCATGCTCGCCGATGTGGGTGCGCACCAGGCGCAAGGTGGGAAAGCCGACGGCTGCGGTCATGCGCCGCACCTGCCGGTTGCGGCCTTCGCGCAGGATGATTTCCAGCCAGCTCGTGGGCACGGTCTTGCGGTAGCGCACCGGTGGATCGCGCGGCCACAGCCAGTCCGGCTCGGCCACGCGGCGGGCACGCGCGGGCCGGGTCGGGCCGTCTTTCAACACCAGACCGTCGCGCAGCGGGGCCAGCGCGGCCTCGTCTGGCTCGCCTTCGACCTGGACCAGATAGGTCTTGGGTTGCTTGTGCTTTGGGTCGGTGAGGCGGTGTGCCAGGCCACCATCGTCGGTCAAGAGCAGCAGGCCCTCGCTGTCCCGATCCAGCCGTCCGGCGGCATACACCTTCGGCGGCAGGCCGAAGCCGGCCAGGGTCGGTCGCGGCTTGTCGCTGTGGTCGGTGAACTGGCACAGCACACCAAAAGGCTTGTTGAAGGCAACCAGCATGCGGGTCAGGCAGCAGAGGTGGCTTTGGCCGGGGCCACGACCTTGTCCGGGTTGTCCTTGGGCGGCGCGACCGGCTTGACGAAGCGCATGCTGACCCGATGGCGCACGTCGCCCACGGCCTCTGTGCTGCCAATCGACGAGGCCGGTGCCGGGTCAACGCGCGACTGCACTGCCGCAGCCAGAACAAACCCCGTGCTGCGCGCCAGGCTGACCACGGCCGATACCGAGACCGGCTTGCCGTCAATCGTGGCTTCCCGCTGCAGGACCACGCCAAAGGTGCCACCGGGACGCAGCACATCAAAAACAGCAGCAAACAGATGCCGGGCACGCCCGGTGGCAAGCCAATGGCTCACGTCGCCAAAGCTGAAAACGCGATCCACCGAGCCCGGCATTCCCAGCTGCGGCTTCGCGGGCTGGTATACGGCCACACTGGCCTGCCCCACGATCTGACGATGGACTTTGAACCAGGCCTGCAAATGGGCTGCCGCAGCCTCGCCCGGCACCGAGGCAACATAACTGCCCCGCGCGGCCAACCACGGCGCCAGGAGGCCCGCGTACCAGCCGTCGCCCGGATCTATTTCGATCACGGACAAGTCCGGCGTGATACCGAAAAAGCTGAACATGGCCTGCGGCTGCCGGCCGGCATCCAGGGCACGATCGGCCGCGCTGCGCCAGTCGCCTGCCAGCACATGCTGCAACTCGCTGGCGTACAGATCGCGCGCCGTCGCCGGCGGCACGATCTCATCCGGCTGGTCCAGCGGGGCCACGCTGCCAGCTACAGCCGGCGCCTGGCTGCCGTCCATGGTGCCGGTCTGGCCACAGGCAGCCAGGGCCAGCACACACAACAGGATGGACAGCCAACGCACGCGCTCAGTCCCCGGCGAGGTCGTCCACGATGGCGTTCAGCGTGGCACTGGGACGCATGGCAGCGCTGACCTTGCCCATGTCCGGCTTGTAGTAGCCACCCATGTCCACCGGCTGGCCCTGTACACCGTTGAGCTCGGCCACGATGGCCTCCTCGTGCTCGCGCAAGCGTCGCGCAATTTCACGCGAGGCCGAGGCCAGGGCTGGATCATCGTTCTGCTGCGCCAGCGCGCTGGCCCAGTACATGGCGAGGTAGAAATGACTGCCGCGGTTGTCCAGCTCACCCACCTTGCGCGAAGGCGATTTGCCGTTGTCCAGCAGCTCGCCGGTGGCCTCGTCCAGGGTACGCGACAGCACCGCCGCACGTGGGTTGTCAAAGGTTGCCGCCAGGTGCTCCAGCGAAGCCGCGAGAGCCAGGAACTCGCCCAGCGAATCCCAACGCAGGTGGTTCTCCTTGACGAACTGCTGTACATGCTTGGGCGCGCTGCCGCCGGCCCCGGTCTCGAACAAGCCGCCGCCGGCCATCAACGGCACGATGGACAGCATCTTGGCGCTGGTCCCGAGTTCCAGGATCGGGAACAGGTCGGTGAGGTAGTCACGCAGCACATTGCCGGTCACGCTGATGGTGTCCTTGCCATCGCGGATGCGGCCCAGCGAGAACTTCATCGCCTCCACCGGCGACAGGATGCGGATGTCCAGCCCCTCGCTGTCTTCCTCGGCCAGGTAGCGTTCGACCTTGGCCTTGAGCTGCATGTCGTGGGCGCGCTCGGGATCCAGCCAGAACACCGCCGGCGTATGGCTGGCGCGGGCACGGCGCACGGCCAGCGAAACCCAGTCGCGCACGGGCGCATCCTTGACCAGGCACATGCGCCAGATGTCGCCCTGGCCCACGGTATGCTCGAACAGCACCTCACCGGCCTGGTTACGCACCCGCACCGTGCCGTCGGCCGGCACGCGGAAGGTCTTGTCATGCGAGCCGTATTCCTCGGCCTTCTGCGCCATCAAGCCGACATTGGGCACGCTGCCCATGGTCGCCGGATCGAAGGCGCCGTTGGCCTTGCAGTCGTCAATGACGGCCTGGTACATGCGCGCATAGCTGCGGTCCGGGATCACGGCGATGCAATCCTGGCGCTCGCCGGCCGCGTTCCACATCTTGCCCGAGTCGCGGATCATGGCCGGCATGGAGGCATCGATGATGACATCCGAGGAAACATGCAGGTTGGTGATGCCGCGGTCCGAGTCGACCATGGCCAGGGCCGGGCGTTCACGGTACTGCGTCTCGATATCGGCCTTGATCTCGGCCTGCTTGTCCTCGGGCCACTGCTCGATGCGCTGGTACAGGTCGGCCAGGCCGTAATCGGGCTTGTAGCCGGATTCGGACAGCATCTCGGCATGCTTGTGCAGCACGTCCTTGAAGAACTCCTCGACCACGACGCCGAACATGATGGGATCGGAGACCTTCATCATGGTGGCCTTGAGGTGCACCGAGAACAGCACGTCCTGACGATTGGCAGCCTCGATCTCGGCACGAATGAACGCCGACAGGGCCGCGCGACTCATGGTGGCGGCATCGACAATCTCGCCGGCCTGGACGGCCACGCCGTCCCTCAGCACGCTGACCTCACCATCCTCGCCGACAAACTCGATGGTCAGCGCATCGGCTTCGCCCATGGTGCGTGATTGCTCGCTGGCCAGAAAATCACCGGCCGTCATGTGCGCCACATGGGTGGCCGAATCGGCACGCCACTCGCCCATGCGGTGCGGGTTCTTGCGCGCGTAGTTCTTCACCGCCGCCGGGGCACGGCGATCGGAATTGCCCTCGCGCAGCACCGGATTGACAGCACTGCCCTTGACCTTGTCATAACGCGCCTTGAAATCACGCTCGGCATCGTCGGCCGGCTCATCCGGGTAATCCGGTACATCGAAACCCTTGCCCTGCAACTCGGCGATGGCGGCTTTCAACTGCGCCAGCGAGGCCGAGATGTTCGGCAGCTTGATGATGTTGGCCTCCGGCTGCTGCGCCAGCTCGCCCAGCCAGGCGAGGTCGTCCGGCACACGCTGGTTCTCGGAAAGGCGCTCCGGGAACTGCGACAGGATGCGCCCCGCCAGGGAAATGTCGCGCGTCTCCACCGCGATGCCGGCGGCATTGGTGAACGCATCGATGATCGGAAGCAACGACTGCGTCGCCAGGTACGGCGCTTCGTCGGTCAGGATGTAGATGATTTTCGGCGTCGACATGACAGGCTTTCTCCGCGTGGAAACGGCCTATTGTCGCGTGAAACGGCTCGTTCTTCCATGCCATTTCTCGTTCAGCACCATCGCGACACGATCCGGTCACGCCGGACAAGCGGATTCCCACGGCGCCAAGCTCGCCCCGCGTTCAATTTGTAGCCCGCGCTGCACTTTCGCTTGACCCCATTGACGTGGCCCGCAACTGATTTCGCCGCCATCCGCGCCCTCATGAAGGATGCAAGCGATGGACGCCTTCAGTCGGTAGCTGATGACGCGGCACCCGACAATGGAGCATCGCCGTCGAGGCCGATCGCATGCATCCCGCGCACGATCTCTTCAAGGTGGCCTTCCTCGGGCCAGCCAACCACCTGATCGACAACTTTGCCGTGACGGATGAAATAAAAGGTCGGGGTACCCCAATAATCGATCATCGGCCATTGACTCGCCTTGTAAGCCAAGACCATGCCAGCACGTGGAATCGCCTTGTTCCAGGACCGGAATGCCGAGGCGTGGAGACGCCCGTCCTGCGGCGCGAGCCACAATGCATTGGCCGTCAAAGTACGCCAGAGCCCGGGATGACGGACCAGGTCTCGCACCACATTCTGCGTAAAGTGACATAACGGGCTGGCGACGATCAGGATCTGTTGATCCAACGTGAGTGCTGCAGGTTGATGCACGATATGGCGCGGCTTGTCGACAAATGCCAGCACCGTGGGCGCTGTCGTGGTGGCCGGCACATTCTCCGTGATCGGACCCAGGGGCTCGACAGCCAACTGAGGATGGGTTTCAAGCAATGCACGCGCGCGCTCGAACTCTCGTGTTCCAACAAAACTTCGGTACAGCTGCTCATAGCTTCGCGTCGACGCACTTCCACGCTGCGCCAAAGCGTTGACATAAGCCTGCAACCGGCTGGCATACGCTGGATCATTTGTGTAGAACGCCATCAAGGCTGCGGCACGGCGATAGAGCTCCAGGTCGCCGGCGGTCAGATCCGGTTGCGCAAGCACCGCTTCCACTGGACGGCCAAGCAGGTTGCCGGCATATACCTCCTTGAGCTCATGGACTTTCCTGGCATACGACAGTCCGATGTCATCATAGATGGTGCTTTGCGCGCGCCTGAGTTGTGTCAATGCACGCTTGGCCTCGGGGTTTTTGTGCAACGTCGGCGGGGCGTGGCGAGATCGCAGCGCTCGGTCCACAGCCCGCGATCACGCCAGTGACGAGGGCCAGGGCAAAAAAGCACGAAATAGTCCTGACGGACGGCAGATTCACCGACAAACCCATGCTGGATACCCATTGTCAAGCGTCGGAACACGCCGGCACACGGTACCGGCGTGCATTACAACCGTGGCCTTCGCGCTACTCACGCTCCGGCAACCACATCAACAGCTATGCATGCAAATGAAGAACATGGCTTTCTTGCAATTCGCCCGACTGACGCACTTGTAGCCCCTGTAATCACCATTGCCAATCTCATCATCCTGGCCCGTCAGCAGCCACACGTCAATTTGGCTTTTCACCGTTGCGCCGGACATCAGGTGCGTTGTGCCCTGCGCACCGAAGAGACTCAGGACTCGGTAAATCTGCGTAGGGTTCAACTCCGATTCGAGGATGTCATACCGAAAGCCCGTGATGCCGGTCTCGTTGAACGTCACGCTGGACAGAAAAAGGCGGCGGTCCTGCGGCGTCAGGGCACCCAGCGGAGTGGCCTTGAAATCACCCGACTCGATCCACGCCTGAACATCCGAGCGGTTCCTGATCGGCGCAACGGCACGATGGATCTTGTCGCGCATGGCAGCCTGATGGTCGAGGTACCGAATCACCTTGTCGACCGATACCGTGTCGATCGATGCATTCGAGGCATCGGGTGCCAAATTACCAGCGCAAGCAAGCGCAGGCAAAAGCATGCTCACAAACAACAATGCCCTATTCACAAGTTTCATGGGACAACCTCTTAGAAAAACAAAGAACACCCCCTGAATGGCAAGCATTGCCGTGACCCACCTTGGGGGAGGGCTTGCTGAACACAGCGTGAATGAAAGACCAAGTGGGATCTCGCGCGATCGCTCCCTGGAAAGCATGCCTTGACGATAGATAGCGCCTCTCGTGCCGGCTCCGATTGCCGGCACCGGCACAAGCAGTGACACTGGCGCCGTCGTCTTTTGGTGCGTGTGCGCAGAATCCGGCGACCTCCGGGTTTGGTCACGTGCTCACGCTTCCTGCGGACGCTTACATTTACGGGTTCTACCTCAGAACGTGTAGGTGATATTTACCGCTTTACGGCTGCCGGGGTCCCAGCTTCACGCGGCCATCCCCTGCGTTACCATGGCGGGCTTGCAATGACAAACGGGCAAACCGAGCATGAGACATCCATGGGCCGAACTTGCGGATGCGAACTGGTGCCATTTCTTTGATGATCGCACGCTGGCACGTGGCCGGGCCTATGCCAGGGAAGACCGCGTGGATGACGTGGACTGGGTGCCACTGAAAGGCGTGCCCGGCTGGAAGCTGAGCGGGCTTGTCGAGGGCAGCGGCCGCCATGAGTACCATTGCGACGTCTTCATGCTGCTGGAAAACGGGCAATTGGAGCTAGACAGCGCATGCACCTGCCCGGTGAACTGGCTTTGCAAACATGCCGTCGCCCTGCTGCAAACAATTCTGGGCGACCCCGGAAAGATAAATCCGGGCACGCTCGACAAGGAGCAACTGACACGCGTGCGCGATCACAAGGAGGCAGAGAAATGGAGCTCGTGGGAGTCGTGGTTCGAGCAACTGCAGCAAACCGCAGCCAATGAACGCAAGCATGTAGCCGCGCCGGAACGCCAGTTCGCCATCCTGCTGTGCGGCAGCAAGCAGGATCGGCTGCTGGTATTGCCGGCATGGATGCGACCTGCCAAGGCAGCCCACCTCAAGGGCAACATGGTCGACCCCAAGCCATTGCGAATGGATCCAGTGTTCGGCGCGACGCCCACGCCAGCCGGCGGTTGGGCGCCACAGGAAGAGGGCGCACTGAACACCCTGCTGAGGGGGACAAAGACAACTGTAAAGAACCAGAAATGGATTCAGATCAAGACAGCGCTGGAAGAGCAGGCACTGGACCATCTGCTGCAACACTACCCGGTATTTTTCGAGCGCGGCTCAAACCCACTGGAACGTGGCGAGGATCTGGCGCCCGAGCCTGCCTGGCGACCGCACCATGATGGCAGCCAGCAACTTGTCTTCCGCATCCCGGGGCATGATGACTGCAAGATTCTCGATGGGGCAGGCTGCTGGTACATCGACCATGAGCATGATCGCTTCGGCCGGCTAACCGGGCACCACCAACTGCTGAAACGACGCCAGTTCATCCCGCCACTGCCGCCGGAGCATATCGACGAGGCCTGCGAGAAGCTGCAGGCCTTGGAGCTGACGCGTGACCTGCCCCTGCCCGGCTCACGCCGCAAGGGCGAGGTGATTCAGACGGCGCCGGTACCGGTGCTCGACCTGGAACTCGTGCCGATGGAGGACATCTGGGTGCAAAGGCGGCTTGACGCCGGCGCGGCACGACTCAGTTTCGACTATGCCGGCATCACCATCCCCGCCGACATCATGGACAGCATCGTGTCGCGTACGGTGGACGGCACGGTGCATGACGTGATCCGCGATCCCGAGCAGGAACGTCAGTGGCAGGCGCGCCTGCACGATTTCCAGCTTGTCGAGCGCCACCACCTGCCAAGTTTCGAGCCGCTGACCCGCTTGCCGAGCCGCAACGGACGGTACTTTTTCCTGCGTGATCCCGCCACCATCTCGCCACTGCCCGCCGAGGCATGGGAAGACACGCTACTCATGCTGGAAGACGCCGGGTTCCGGCTGCACTTCCACGAGGATTTCCCGCATCCGGAGCTGGTGGAAGTCGAACAATGGCATGCCGAGGCGGAACAATCACGGCGCGGCTGGTTCGATGTCAGCCTCGGCATTGACGTCGACGGTGAACGCGTCGACATGCTGCCACTGCTGCGCCGGGTTCTGGCGGATCCGGCCTTTCCGAGGAAGGCGCCGCCAAACGAACCCGATGATGCTGCCTGGCGTGTGAAGATCGACGACACGCGCCTCATCCGCGTCCCGTTGAAGCGCCTGCGTGCCCTGGTCGAGCCCCTGCTGGAGTGGCTGGAGCACGACACCAAGGCCAAGCCACGGGTCCATGTCACCGAACTGGATTTCCTTGGCCACAACTTGCAGTGGCAAGGCGGCGAGAAGCTGCGCCAGCAGTTGCAGGCCCTGGAAAGCAGTCGCAAGCCGCCCAAGCTGCGTGGTTTCAAGGCCACGCTGCGCCCGTACCAGAAGGATGGCCTCGCCTGGCTCACCTTCCTGGCCAAGTCCGGCCTCGGCGGGGTTCTTGCCGACGACATGGGCCTTGGAAAGACCGTCCAGGTTCTGGCGCACCTGGTCGCCGAACGCCAGGCCCGGCGCCTGCCACACCCGGCGCTGGTCGTTTGCCCGACATCCCTGGTGGGCAACTGGGCCAGCGAGGCCAAGCGGTTCGCGCCGCAATTGCGTGTGCTGGTGCTGCACGGGCCCGAGCGACACGAGAACTTCGATGCCATCGCCGACCATCACCTCGTGATTTCGACCTATCCGTTGCTGGTCCGCGATGCCGAGCGCTGGGTGCAGGAAGAGGAGTTTTCCCTGCTGATCCTGGACGAGGCACAGGCCATCAAGAACGCGCGCAGCCGCACGGCACAGGTGGTACGCGAGATCCGGGCCGACCGCGCACTGGCCGTGACCGGCACGCCACTGGAAAATCACCTGGGTGAGTTGTGGGCACAGTTCGACGCCGTCGAACCCGGCATTCTCGGCGGCCAGAAACGCTTCGTCCAGCGTTACCGCACGCCCATCGAGAAACACGGGGATGTCGAACGCCAGCAACAGCTCAACCAGCGCATCGGTGCCTTGTTGCTGCGGCGGCGCAAGGAGGACGTGCTGACCGACCTGCCGCCGAAAAGCGAAACCGTGCACTTGCTCGAGCTGGATGGTCGCCAGCGTGAGCTGTACGAAAGCCTGCGCCTGGCGCAGCACGAGCGCGTGCGCGAAGCCATCCGCGAACGCGGTCTGGCTCGCGCCGGCATCATCGTGCTGGATGCGTTG
>CAZOXZ010000101.1:0-9006 GCA_964583865.1 uncultured Rhodanobacteraceae bacterium
TACAGCGGCGGTGTCAATCGTTCGTGACAGCTGTAGGAGCGCGCCTGCGCGCGACGGCGAGAATCGGGAAACGGGAATCGACGCCGGATCCGCGCTGCGCGCTTGATCTGGCCTACAGCAATCCGACCGCACACCGTAGGCCCGATCAAGGAGCGCAGCGACGGAGCGGGCACGGGTGGCGGGGATCGGGAAACAGGACCCGGACACAACCGGCCTGCGGCCGGGTCGCCTGCAGGCAGGCTCCTACAGCGGCGGTGTCAATCGTTCGTGACAGCTGTAGGAGCGCGCCTGCGCGCGACCGGGCCGAAACGGTCCGCGCGGGGCGAACCCCATGGGACAAGGCATCCTGCCAACGGCCGTCCGGCCCGGCATCCCTGCGGGGCGTTCGACAAGCTTCGAGGCTGAAAAACTCGTAGCTTCTCAGCCCTGCGCCAGGCTCCTGGGTCTCCAAAGTCACTGGATTCCGGGTTCTGGTCGCAAAAACCGCGGCCAGCCCCGGAATGACCACACGTACCGGACGAGCGTGGTGAAAACTCAGGCCAGTGCGAGGGCAAACTCGATGGCGGCGCAGGCGGCGGCGACCTGGGCGGCATTGCATTGCTCGGGCGTGGCGCGCGGGCTGTCTGGGTAAACCTCGGTGGTCGAGCGGAAGCGTGCCTTGGTGATGCCAGCGCACAGATGCAGTTTTTCGAGGTCGTAGCGGATGACGCCGCGCTCGGTCATCGGCGAGCCGATCAGTTCGCCGTTGGCATCGGCTGGGGCGATGTGGGTGACTTTCTCCACCGCCGCGATGATGGCTTGCTGGAAGTCCGGCTGTGGCGTGACGGCATCGTCCACGAGGTAGAAGCCGTCCGGGATCTCGCCCGGCTCGAAGGCCACGCCGTCGCGGGCGGCCAGCGCCGGGCGGAATTCGTTCTCGTCGCTGTCGGTGGTCTCGTGCAGGTCAATGTGCATTGCCACCCGCTCGCGCACGGGTGCCAACAATTGCCACAGGGCGCGGCATTCGACGGCCGGGCTGTCGGCACGGAAATTGCGGTTGGGGTCCAGCGCTTCGGGGTTCCAGCGCTGGATGTGCTCGTAGCCCCAGGGGCTGACGCAAGGTACGGCCACTAGGTTGATGCGCCCGGCATAGTCGCCGGCGCGCTGCTCCAGAAATTGCAAGGCACCGTGTACGCCGCTGGTCTCGTAGCCGTGCACGCCGCCGGTGACCAGCATGGTTGGCCGTGCCTCGTCCCAGTCGCGGTTGCGCAGGGAAAACAGCGGGTATGGGCCGGCAGCGTAGTCCAGCTCACCGTGCTGGCTGACGTCGAACGTGCTCGCCAGAGCTTCGATGCGGGTCACGACATCGTCGTCATAGCTGCGTTGGCGCTGCTGCCGGGCCAGCCACTCGGCTTTCTCGGCATCGTCCCAGGGCTGGCCGGGCGTGCCGATCGGGTAGAACTTCGCATCACTCATGATCTGGCCTTGTTCTCGCTTGCAAAGATTGTCACTGTACACCCCGCAACGTTGATCTGAGTCAATCATCGCGCCGGCTTCGGTTCTATGATGGCGGTGATCAATCCACCGAGAACCGTTTGACCATGAGCACCTTTCATGCCTTGCTGGCCCTGCATGTGTTGGGCATCGTCTGGTGGATTGGTGGCGTGGCCATGGTGACCGGCGTGTTGTTGCCGATGTTCAACCGCCTGGATGACCAGGAACGCCTGCAGAACATCGCCGCCTTGGAGCATCGCTTTGCCAACCAGGCGCGGGCCGCGGTGGTGCTGGTGGGCGCGACCGGCATCTGGATGCTGGTCATGACCGGCGGCCTGGCCCGCCTGGCGCAAGCCTGGTGGATCAACCTGATGATCCTGGTGTGGGTGCTGTTCACCGTGATGCTGTTCATTGCCGAGCCGCTGGGCCTGCCGAAAAAGGTCGGCCTGATCCACAGCCGGCGCGGCTTCTGGCTGATTCATCTGTGCCTGTTGTGCCTGGCGCTGCTGGCCGTGGCCTGCGGTGTCATCGGCAGCCGTGGCGGGTTTTACTGAGCAAGAAATACCCGCGGAGCGTTCGCGGTTGCACGTCGTCCGGCCGTCGTTCTGCTTGAGCCAACAGACCACTGGCAGCTAAAGTTTGCATCTTCCGGCCCTGCAAGGCGCACTCTTGTCATGCGTTTTTTCCGCTACCTGTGGCGTGTTCCGCTGTTGTTGTTGCATATGCTCCTGGTTCTGCCAACGGGATTGCTGGTGCATACGCGCTGGGCGCGGCAACGACAGTGGCGTGGCATGCCGGTGAATGAGCGTCTGGTGCGCTGGTGGACACGCACCATGCTCGCCATCCTCGGCATTCGCTCGCGTCGGGTCGGCGAGCCGCTGGCCAATCCGGTGATGTTCGTGGCCAACCACACGTCCTGGCTGGACATTGTGCTGCTGCACAGCCAGCGCGCCGTGTGCTTTGTCGCCAAGGCAGAAATCGACCGCTGGCCCGTGGTCGGCTGGATGGCGCGCCAGGCGGGCACGATTTTCCACAAACGTGGCGACAGCCAGTCGATGGCCCGTGTGCTGGCCTGCATGGGCGAGCGTCTGGACGAGGGCCGGTCGGTGGCGGTGTTTCCCGAGGGCAGTACCGGGCCTGCCGATCGCGTGCGCACCTTCCACGCACGCATCCTGCAGCCGGCGCTGGAGGCGGATGCGCCGGTGCAGCCGGTGGCCTTGCGCTACTGCCGTGATGACAAGCTGTGCACCGAGATCGCCTTTCGCCGCGGCGAGAATTTCTTCGTCAACGCCATGCGCTTGGTCGGCGGCCCGCCGCTGGTGGCCGAGGTGCATTTTCTGGAGCCGCTGGCGAACCGCGACGAAGGCCGCAAGGCCATGGCGGCGCTGGCGCGCGCACGGGTCGGCCAGGCGTTGGGTGTGTCGTGAGCGAAGCGCCCGGGTTCCTGCCGCCGCCCGGGCCACTGCGCAATCGCCATGTGCAAACGGTGCTGGCTTCCGGGCCTTTGCGCCGGCCCTGGGTGCGCTGGCGCACGCGCCGATTGCGTCGGCTGGCGGACAAGGTGACTGTCGATGCCGGCGATGGCATACGCCTGTCGGCCCGGCACAATCGCCAACTCGTCGGGCCACGGGCACGCGGCCTGCTGGTGTTGATTCACGGTTGGGAAGGCAGCGTGGACAGCAATTACGTGCTGGAATGCGCAGCCCGTGCCCTCGCCGAGGGCTGGGATGTGGTGCGGCTCAATTTGCGCGATCATGGCGGCAGCCACGCATTGAACCGCGGCATTTTCCATTCCGGACGCATCGGCGAAACCGTGGCCGCCGTGGCCGAAATTGCGCGGCGCTGGCCACAACGGCCATTGGCCCTGGCGGGCTTTTCGCTGGGCGGCAACTTCGCCTTGCGGATCGCCGTTCATGCAGCGCGCGCCGAGCTGCCGCTGGCCGGCGTGCTGGCCGTGTGTCCGGCCATCAATGCCGAAGCCAACATGCGAGCCATCGAGGGCTCGGCCCTTTATCATCGTTATTTCATGCGCAAGTGGCGCGCATCGCTGCGACGCAAGTTGCGAGCCTTCCCGGACGCCCGGCCCTGGAGCGAGACGCAGCTGCGCCTGGGCATGCGTGAGCTGACCCGCGCCCTGGTCATCCGTGACGGTGCGTTCGACGATCTCGAGGCCTATCTCGACAGCTACTCGTTGCACGGTGATCGCCTGGCCGGCGTGGCAGTGCCGATCGATATTCTGGCCAGCCGTGATGATCCCATCATTCCCTTTGCCGACCTCGCGCCGCTGGCGACCATCGACGGCATCCGGCTCACGGCCACCGATCACGGCGGGCATTGCGGTTTCATTCGCGCTGCGGACTTGCGCAGCTATTGCCCGGACCACCTGGCCCGGTGGCTTGCCCGGGTCGAGCGCAGGTCGGCCTGATCTTCCGCTGCGACGCGATTGTGCGCCATAATGGGAGCCTTTCACGCGACGGTGGGCGTTTCCTGCCGTGGCTCCCGACTCGACGGACGTCAGGCATGGCACAGACCGATACTTCTTCACCATCTTTTGTGGCGCTGGACGCGTCCGAAGCCGAATTGCGCGCGCGCCTTGCGGCGCAGCCCGACGATGCCGAAGCGATGGCGCGGCTGGCCGTGAAATGCGCCGACGACGGCCGCATGGCCGAGGCCCGCGAGCTCGCCGGCAAGGCTCTGGAACAGCGCCCGGATGAGCCGCGCTATTGCCTGATGGCGGCCGGCATGGCAGCCAACGACGACGATCTGGACCAGGCCGAGGGGTACTATCGCCGGGCTCTGCGTTTCAACGACAAGGCGCCGGATGGTCATGTCGGCCTGGGCAATATCGCTCTGCTGCGCAATCAGGTGGAGCAGGCGAAGGCGTATTTCGACACCGCATTGGGGCTTGATGGCCAACACCCCGATGCCCTGCTGGGCCGGGCACGCGTGCACATGGAACAGGGCGAGGCCGAGGCAGCGGTGCAGTTGTCCGGCCAGGTCGTGCAGGCCAATCCCGGGCATGCACGTGCTCTGACCGGCTACGCCGAAGCCTTGATGCGCCGTGGCACGCCACAGCAGGCTGCACGACCGTTGAAACGGGCGCTGGAACTGGAGCCGACGCTCGGCTTTGCCCGCTTGCTGCTGGGCCATGTCGAGTTGATGCGGGGCAACGGCGTGGCGGCCGAAAAGGCCTATCGCGGGGTTCTCAAGGATCAGCCCTCCAATGCCGATGCGCTGGCCGGGCTGGGCGATGCCTTGCGGGCACAGCAACGTCTGGACGAGGCATTTCTGGCGTACGACGCCGCTCGCCGGCGTTATCCGGATGCCGAGATGTTGACCGCCCTGCGCAATACCTGTCTTGGCGCCATGGGGCGCGAGGACGAGGCGGTCGAGGACCTGCGTGCCTGGACTGCCAAGCACCCACGCAGCACGGCGCCGCGCCTGTTGTTGAGCGACATCATGCGTCGGCGTGGCGACATGGCGGGTCTCACCGCGATGTGGCAGCAGGCCGCCGATACCGATCCGGAGGATGCCCTGGCTTTCACCCAGCTGGCCTTGCTGCATGAGCGTCGTGGTGACTTTGCGCGTGCCAGCGAGACTGCCGGGCGCAGTGTCGCCGACAAGCGCCCCATGGCCTGCCTGTTGCGTGCCCGCATGGCCTTGCGCGACGGCGATCATGACGCGGCCCGCAAGGAGTTGCTGGCCTTGCAGCACAAACAGCTTCCCGACGACTTGAAGCGAGATCGGCTGCGCCTGTTGGGGCAAGCTCATGACCGAGCCGAGCGCTGGGCCGAGGCTGCGCTGGCCTTTCGCGAAGCACACCGCATCGGCGCGCGGCCGCTGCCCGGGCTGATGGCGCCAGAAGCGCTGCGGCCTACCATCGACCACTTGCTGACCGAAGCCGAGTTGCTGCATCCGCGCCTGAAAACGCCGGTACTCCTGCTGGGCCTGCCGGGCTCGGGAGTGGAAAAGGTGGCCGCCTTGCTGGCCGACCAGAAGGGCTTGGCGGTGCGTGAGGACCGCATGGCCGGCGACAACGACTTTTTCCCCGACGCCATCAAGGGCAATCTGATGCTGCCTTTGTCGCAGAGCGCGCTCGGCGTACAGGCGCGACGTTACGCCCGCCAGCAGGCGCGCGTGGCCGGTACCGAGGGCGCTGGTCAGGTCATCGACTGGCTGCCGGCATTCGATGCCCGTGCCCTGCCTGTCGCCAAACTGGCCTTGCCGGGGCTGCGCGTCATCATCGTCGATGCCGAGCCTGAATTCGCTTTTCTGCGCTGGCTGGCATTCGGCTGGCAGTCGCGCTTGCGAATCCAGGACAGCGTGGAAGCGGCCCGTTGGTTCAAACGGGCCGGGCAGCAGATCGAGCTGGCAGCCGAGTTGCTGCCGGCCGTGCGCGTCAATGGCGACGCCTTGATCGCTGATCCGGCCGTGGCAGGCAGCGAGCTGGCAGATTTCCTGAGTCTGGACGCCATCGTGCCCGGCCCGCTGCTGGCATCTTCATTGCGCGTCGGGCGCGGCCTGCTGGATCATTTCCAGCCGGGGCACGAAAAACATTACCGCGAGGTATTGAGCGACAGCTTCGCTGCGCTGGCCTGAACCACGCAGCGGCCAGTCGCAGCCCGACCGGGTCGGATTGATCAGGAGAACCACGAGGGAAAAACCATGGAACTACGCAGCAACGATTTCGAGAACGGTACCGCCATCCCGGATGCACTGGCATTCGGCAAACCGGCCGACCCGGTGGCCTTGTCCGACAACCTCAGCCCGCACCTGGCCTGGAAAGATGCCCCTGCGGCGACGCGCTCGTTCGTGCTGACCTGCATCGATGTGGATGCGCCCAGCAGCGGTGAGGACGTCAACAAGCCTGATCGCCAGGTACCCTCGGGCCTGGAGCGTGTGGAGTTCGTGCACTGGTTGATGGCCAACATCCCGGCCGAGTGTGGCGAGCTGGTGCGCGGCAGCTGTTGTGAAGGCGTCACGCCGCATGGCAAGCAGGACCCGATCGGGCCGCCAGGCAGCGTCCAGGGCCGCAACGACTACAGCGACTGGTTTGCCGATGACGATGCCATGGCCGGCGAGTATCGCGGCTACGACGGCCCCTGCCCGCCATGGAATGACTCGCTGGTGCACCACTACCACTTCGACCTGTACGCACTGGATGTGGAGCGGCTGGACCTCGAGCCTGGCTTCACTCTGGACGAACTGCGCCAGGCGATGGACGGGCATGTGCTGGCCGCCGCGCCGCTGAAAGGCTTTTACACCTTGAACCCCGATCTGCGCGCCTGAGGCCGGGAGCAGGGAGTAAGTAGGGAGTAGGGAGTAGGGAGTAGTCGCAGGTCGGGATCATGCGCAGCGTGAACCTGGCATCAACGCCTTGTCATCTCGGGGGCGGCCGCGGCTTTTTGCGGTCGCAACCCGTGATCCAGTGACTTTCGGGCCATGCCGGTCGTTCGGGTCAAAAGGCACTGGGTCCCGGCCCGCGCTTCGCTTGGCCGGGATGACGAATCGCTACGCTCGTCCGACCCGGTGGTTCAATCATCGGTTTCCCAACGAATGGTCACCTTGCGCTTGCCCCATTGAAGCGCATCGTCGGTGTCGTCCATGAGGATGTCGATGCGCCGGTGCCAGCGTGCCGCCATCGTGTCGCGCACGACGTAGGTGTCATCGAGCTCTTCGATGTAGACCTTCGTGCCGCGCGTCAATCCGGCGGCCACGAGGTCACGTGACACCGCAATGACTTCGTCATCCGGGTCGAGCTCATCGCCCCAGGCACCGACTTCATTGGGCGTCTCGTTGAGGGTGTAGGCCGTCGCGGTGACCCGCAGGCTATGCCCGGTGGCGCAGCCGGCCATCAGGCAGGACGTCAGCAGCAGCAACAGGCCGTGGCAATGGCGTGGTTTCATGCTGTCACCGTGCCGTCGCCGCCGTGCCACGTCAAGCAGGCAGGGCCAGCAGCAGGATGGCGCCCAGGGCAATGCGGTAGATGGCAAACGGCGTGAAGGTATGCTGGCGGATATAGCCCAGCAGCCATTTCACCGCAATGAAGGCCACCACCAGCGAGGTAACAAAGCCGGTGCCCAGTGCCAGCCAGTCCACGTGCATGGCCTGCCCGCCGCGCCATATGTCGACGAGTTCCCAGGCGGTGGCCGCGTACATGGTGGGAATGCCGACCAGGAAGGCAAACTCCGTGGCTGCCGAGCGATCATTGGTGCCGAACAGCAGTGCGGCGAAGATGGTCGCGGCCGAGCGCGAGGTGCCGGGGAAGATACCGGCGACCATTTGCGCGATGCCGACCAGGATGGCCACCGTCCAGGTAATGCGCGTGTGCGCCGGGCGCCGGGCCGCGATCTGCTCGGCGACGATCATCCACAAGCCACCGATGATCAGCGCCCAGGCCACCGGCGTCACCGAAGTGGGCAGCTCGAAGCCGAGGACGACCGCGATCAGGCCCAGCACCGAGGTGATGAAGAAAGCAACCATCAGCTTCAGCAGGTAATCGCGGTTGCCGGCATCGCGCCAGCTGGTCACAAGCTCCCAGATTCGGCGCCAGTAGATCAGTGTCACGGCGAGGATGGCGCCGGCCTGGATGCCGATGTTGAACAAATCCGTGCGATGCCCCAGCCAGCGCTCCGCAATCAGCAGGTGGCCGGTCGAGGAGATCGGCAGGAATTCGGTGATGCCCTCGATAATGCCGAGCAGGATGACGTTGATCAGATCGTGCATGGCGCTGTCGTTGCCGGAAAGCGGCCCAGTGTAGCTGTTTTGCACGAACAACAGGCCCCTTGGCGCTCGCAACCGTTGGCTGCACGTGCAATCATTGCGACCTTCCCAAAAACCCCAGAGGGTACCCGGCCATGTCTCCTGACGAGCTTTTGCAGCGGATCAAGGACGAAGAAATCGAGTTTGTCGATCTGCGCTTCACCGACATGCTCGGCAAGTTGCACCACATCAGCTACCCGGCCGCGAGCATGGACGATGAAGTCCTCGAGGACGGCAGGATGTTCGACGGCTCCTCCATCGCTGGCTGGAAGGGCATCAATGAATCGGACATGGTGCTGTTGCCCGATGTGACCACGGCGCGCATCGATCCGTTCAGCCAACACCGGCAACTGAACATCTTCTGCGATGTGCTGGAACCCAGCACCATGCAGGCCTACGGGCGTGATCCGCGTTCCATCGCCCGGCGTGCCGAGGCCCACCTGAAGGCCAGCGGCATTGCCGATACGGCGTACTTCGGGCCCGAACCGGAATTTTTCGTGTTCGACTCGGTGCGCTGGCAAAACGACATGGGCCGGACTTTCTACGAGATCGAATCGGAAGAAGCCGCCTGGAGCTCGCGTTACGACTATGAGGGCGGCAACAGCGGTCATCGGCCGGGCGTGAAGGGCGGTTACCTGCCGGTGCCACCCAGCGACACCCTGGCCGACCTGCGCGCCGCCATGTGTCAGGTGCTGGAGCAATGCGGCCAGGTGGTGGAAGTGCACCATCACGAGGTCGCCAATGCCGGCCAGTGCGAGATCGGCACGCGCT
>CAZOXZ010000102.1:0-8882 GCA_964583865.1 uncultured Rhodanobacteraceae bacterium
CGACTTTTCTGCACCTCAACAGCACGCGCGTGATGGGCCATGCCGGCACCGATTTCGAGATCGAATGGCGCTCCATTGAGGAGCTGGTGGCCCTGGAAGCCACCGATCCCTTGCTCCGCTCGGCCGCCATTGCGCTGGAATCGGGGCTGTTCCGTGCCGATGACATCCTGAGCCTGTACGAGGCCACGCGCGAACGCTGTTTCGCCGCTGCCGAAAAAGCGGACAGCGAGCCCAAGCTGACGTCGCTGGCCGAAGTGGTGCAACCGCTGGCGCCGTTTTCTCCGGACAAGGTCATGGCCGAGGCCACGCGTACGGATTACTGCGACAAGCGCGCGAAGGTGTTCGGCGGCGAGGACAAGTTGCCCGAAAACCAGCCGCCGCGGCATCTCGCCATCCAGATCAATCAGGGCCTGCACGATATCATGTGCAAGTACCCTCAATCGCTGTTGTTTGGCGAGGATGTGGCCCAGAAAGGCGGCGTGTACACGCTTACCCGCGGGCTGTACAAGGCCTTCCACGGCCCACGCGTGTTCAACACCTTGCTGGACGAGACCTCCATCCTCGGCCTGGCACAAGGCTATGCCAACATGGGGCTGCTGCCGATCCCGGAGATCCAGTACCTGGCCTATTTCCACAACGCCTGCGACCAGATCCGCGGCGAGGCCGCGAGCCTGCAATTCTTCTCCAACAACCAGTATCGCAATCCGATGGTGATGCGGGTGGCCAGTTTCGGCTACCAGAAGGGCTTTGGCGGGCACTTCCACAACGACAGCT
Organism: uncultured Rhodanobacteraceae bacterium; assembly: GCA_964583865.1. Classification (GTDB taxonomy): domain Bacteria; phylum Pseudomonadota; class Gammaproteobacteria; order Xanthomonadales; family Rhodanobacteraceae; genus DASSBG01. The sequence continues at coordinate 775 of CAZOXZ010000102.1, forward strand.
CCATTGCCGCTTTGCGCGATGTGCCGGGGCTGGTGATCGGCTGTCCGTCACGCGGCGACGATGCGGTACGCATGCTGCGCACGCTGATGGCGCTGGCGCATGTCGATGGTCGGGTTTGTGCCTTCCTCGAGCCGATCGCGCTGTACATGGCCAAGGATTTGCACGAGGCAGGTGATGGCGCCTGGCAGTTCGATTATCCGGCACCGGGCGAAGCCATGGCGGTCGGCGAGGCGCGGGTTTACAATGAGCCGGCCAGGGATCTGGTGATCTTCACCTACGCCAACGGCGTGCCCATGAGCCTGCGGGCCGCGCGCCGCATCGAGGCTGCGCAGGGATGGAAAGTACGCGTGGTTGACCTGCGCTGGCTGCTGCCGCTGAACGAGGCCGTGCTTGCCGAGCATGCCGGCAGTGCCGAGCGGGTGTTGGTGCTGGACGAAGGCCGGCGCAGCGCCGGTGTGGGCGAGGGCATCATCACCGCGCTGGTCGAGGCGGGCCTGGGCTGCAAGCCCATCGGACGCGTGTGCGGTGCCGACACCTACACACCACTGGCCGACGCGGCATTGAAGGTCTGGCCGGCCGAAGACGACGTGGTTGCGGCGGCTGCCGCTCTGGCCTGAGGAGCTGCCTGGCACAGGCTCTGATAAACTGCGTTTTTTTCCACCAACAGGAATTGATTCATGGGCAAAGGTGATCGCAAGACGCGTCGTGGCAAGACGTTCCGCAACAGTTATGGCAAGGTGCGTCCGCACCAGGCGCCGCATCGTGCCGGCGGCAAGGACAAGAAAAAGTCATGACCGGGAATGACCAAGCCAGGTCCGCGGGGGTCTGCTGATGAAAGCCGCAAAGGACACCGTTGTCGGCTTTCATTTCCGGCTTTCCGGCCCGGACGGCACCGTGATCGAAGACAGCCGTGACCGGGGCCGGGCGCCATGGGTGTTGCTTGGCCACGGCCAGCTTTTCCCGGCGCTGGAGGAAGCTCTGGAAGGCCATGAGCCAAGTGACAGCTTTGAGGTGGAGTTGTCGGCGCAACAGGCTTACGGCGAGCGCCGCGACGACATGATCCAGCGTGTGCCGAAAAAGTATTTTCACAATGCCAAGCGCCTCAAGCCCGGCATGCTCACCTCGCTGGCCTTGCGTCAGGGCGGTCGGCAACAGGTCACGGTGCACAAGGTCGGCATGAGTACCGTCGATGTCGATCTCAACCATCCGTTGGCGGGCCTGCCGGTGCGCTTCGATATTGTCATTCTCGATGTGCGCGAAGCCGCACCCGAGGAGTTGGCGCATGGCCACGCGCATCCGCCAGAGCAGGAAGCGGCCAGCGTCAGCGACGACGATTGAAGGTACATGGCGCCGGGACGGCGCGGCGATTCAGGGCGCGGGTGACAGCAGGCGGCGACCGAAGCTGAAATGACTTGACCAGTAGGGATTGTCGAGGCGGTCCAGGCGCACGTCGCCGCCGGCATTGGGCGCGTGCACGAAGCGGCCGTCACCGACGTAGATGCCGACATGGCTGACGCGCCTGCTGTTGCCGTGGAAAAACACCAGGTCGCCACTTTCCAGGGCCTCGCGATCAATTTTTGGCCGGTCCATCGCGCTCATGGCGTGTGAGGTTCGCGGCAAGGACATGTCCGCACCGAGCCGATAGACATATTGCACCAGGCCACTGCAGTCGAAGCCACTGGCCGGCGTGTTGCCGCCCCATTGGTACGGCGTGCCCACCAGACCCACGGCCGTCAGAACGACATTGGCGGCGGCCGTGGCATCCGGGCGCGGTGGCGCGCTGCTGCAGGCCGCCAGCCACAGCGCCAGCAGGCACAACCCGACGACGCGCATGGCGCCACGTGGCTGTCGTCCGGGATGCGTGTCGAGCCGGTTCATGTCCCGATTGTGACAAAACAGGCCACCCCGGCCAACAGGTGGTCTCCGGCGGCTCGGTTGTTCAGGAGCCGACAACGGTAAGGCGTGGCCCTGTTGCCAGGAGGTCGTCGTCATCATCGTCGATCGCCAGGCTGGCAGCCAGACGCTGGTTGAACGCCGTGGTTCGCTGCAGCGCGGCATCGACGACGGCACCTGGCAGGCCCTCGGGACGGGTTGATTGTCGTGCCAGGTCGGCCACGATCGCGGCCATCTCGGGAGTGAATTCCGGGTCGCGGGAGGCCTCGTCCAGCGCCGTAATCAGGGTGGCCAGCCAGTCTGCGCCGGAGCTGCGCAACGCGAACAGGGCTTGTGCATTACTGACCATGAACTTGTCCTCGGTGAGTGCATCATGAGAATGCAAGATGCGTGCCAAGCATCGGGGCCGTTATGCGTTGCATTGCGGCAAGCCGTTGTCGCCGCCTGTCGTCGGTTACCATGGGACGTTGGTTTGCCTGTATTTGGTGATGAATGAACAAGGACCTGATTGTTCTCGGTGGCGGCTCGGGTGGCCTCGCGACGGCTTTTCGCGCGGCCCGCCATGGTGCGCGCGTGGCGCTGCTGGAGCCACGTGCGCTGGGCGGCACCTGCGTCAACGTGGGCTGCGTGCCGAAAAAAGCCATGTGGTACGCCGCCGAGACGGCCGGGCAGTTGCAACTGGCCTCCCGCTACGGTTTCGACGTCAAGGCCGGGTCACTGGACTGGCCGCATTTTGTCGCCCTGCGCGAGGCGTACATCGACCGCGTGCACCAGAGTTACGATCGTCGCCTGGCAAAGGCCGGCATCGAGGTCATTCCTGCCGCGGGCAGGCTGGTCGAGCCCGGTGTGGTCGACGCTGGTGGGCAGACCTTGCATGCGCCGCATGTACTCATCGCCACCGGCGGGCGCTCACGCCGGCTGGATGTCACGGGGGCCGAGCTGGCCATCGACTCAGACGGCTTTTTCGACCTGCGTGCCTGCCCGGAACGCGTGGCGATCGTCGGTGGCGGTTACATCGGCGTCGAGCTTGCCGGCGTGCTGCAGGCTCTGGGTGCCCAGGTCGAGCTGCTGGCGCGAGGGCCGTTGTTGCGCGCGTTCGACCGTGAACTGGTCACGGCACTGGCAGAGCTGATGCGTGGCGAGGGTATCGGCGTCCACGTGGACACGCCTGTGCCGGCTGCCAGGCGTGATGAGGACGGCATCGTCCTGGACGGCTTTGATCAGCCATTTGATTGCCTGATTCATGCGGCCGGCCGGGTGCCCAACAGCGACAGGATCGGCCTGGACGCAGTGGGCGTGGCTGTCGACGACAAGGGATACGTGACGGTTGACCGGTTCCAGGATACCAATGTGCCGGGCATCCACGCCCTTGGCGATGTCACCGGCCACGTCGAGCTGACACCGGCGGCCATTGCCGCCGGGCGCAAACTGGCCGACCGCCTGTTCGGTGGTGCCACCGAGGCCCACCTGGACTATCGCAACATTCCCAGCGTGGTGTTCTCGCATCCACCATTGGCAACGGTGGGTTTGACCGAAGCCGAGGCTCGTGACCAGTTCGGCGACAGCGTGCACTGCTACACCTCGCGCTTCAAGCCGATGCAGTGGTCGCTGGCAGGGCGCGGTGACATGGCGTTGATGAAATTGGTGGTCAGTGGCGAGGATGAGCGTGTTCGCGGCGTGCATATCCTCGGTCCGGGTGCCGACGAGATGATGCAGGGCTTCGCCGTGGCCGTGAAAATGGGCGCACGCAAGGTTGATTTCGACGCCACCGTGGCCATCCACCCGACGTCGTCCGAAGAACTGGTGTTGATGGGATAGGACATCGGAAGCTGGAACGTGAGCAGGGAGCAGAGCCCGATTGGCCCACGGGTCGCGAGCAGGCTCGCTGCTACGGGTTTTCCGGATGATTGATGCCACCCGTGCAGGAGCCTGCCTGCAGGGTGAGCCGGACCGGGCTGCCGGTGGCATCCCGCAGCCGGCGAACGGCTGGCCATGGATGGCCAGACCGGCGGCGCTTGGCATGGATGCCTTGTCCCGTGGGTGTCGTGTCTTTCGGCAGTCTTCCGCGCCCCAGCCAGCGCCGTGGAGCCAAACCAGCCCACGGGTCCCGGGTCCCGATGACTCCCGTTTCCCGGCACGAATGCCCGCTCCGTCGCTACGCTCCTTGAGCGGGCCTACGGCGTGCGGTCGGATTGCTGTAGGCCGGATCAAGCGCGTCAGCACGGATCCGGCGTCGATTCCCGATTCCCCATTCCCCATTCCCCATTCCCCATTTCCTGTTCCCTGTTCCCTGTTCCCTGTTCCCGAGCCCCATCTGGGTTACCATCGTTGGCATGGAAATCACCGACACCTTTTCCCTGCATCGTGGCACGGTGCCGTTGCTGGTCAGCCTGCCGCATGATGGTAGCGAGATTCCGTCGGAGCTCGCCGCACGCATGACGCCGGAGGCGCGTCGTTCGCCGGACACGGACTGGCACACCGCGCGGCTGTACGCTTTTTCCAGGGACCTCGGGGCCAGTGTCATCCAGCCGAAATATTCACGTTATGTCGCCGATCTCAATCGGCCCGCGGATGGTCATGCGCTGTATCCGGGCCGCAAGGAAACCGGGCTGGTGTCGACGGTGACGTTCGCCGGCGAGCCGATTTATCGCGCGGGTGAGGAGCCGGATGCGGCGGAGATCCGCCAGCGCATCAAGACTTTCTGGCAGCCTTACCACCAAGCCGTGGCCGGCGAGCTGGAGCGGTTGAAGGCCGAACATGGCCGGGCCGTTCTCTGGGATGGGCACTCCATCCGTGCGCGGGTGCCGATGCTGTTCGAGGGGCGCTTGCCGGACCTGAACCTCGGCACCAGCAGCGGTGCCAGCTGCGGTGAGGGCCTGGCAACGCGGCTGGTGGCCGTGCTGCAACGCCAGGCCCGTTTCAGCCATGTGCGTGACGGACGTTTCAAGGGCGGCTACATCACGCGCCATTACGGCCGGCCCGCCGACGGCATCGAGGCGGTGCAGCTGGAGCAGGTGCAGGCGACCTACATGGACGAGGCGACGTTCGCCTGGGATGCGGCAAAGGCCGTGCAGGTGCAGCCCTTGCTGCGTCAGTTGCTGGAAGCATGCCTGCTCGGTTGATGGCGGCTTGACATCAGCTGCCCGAACGTCCGGCCCCGATTGCCGCGATGCATTTCAGTTCGATGTGGATGGGCGTGGGCAGGCTGTCAACGCCGACCGTGGTGCGGCAACAGTCCACGTCGGCAAACGCACGCCGGTAACAATCGTTGTAGATCTCGAAATCCTGCGCCATGTCGGTGAGGAACACGGTCACATCGATCAGGTCCTTCCAGCTGGCACCACTGGCCGCAAGGATGATGCGGACGTTGGCGAAAACCTGTTCGCACTGGGCGGCGATGTCGTGGTTGATGAGACGTCCGTCCTTGTCCAGCACGTGGCCGGGCACGCTGTTGTCCAGCGGGCTGCGTGGGCCCACGCCGGACAGGAACAGCAGGTCGCCAACGCGGCGGGCATGCGGGTAGGCGCCCACCGGCTCCGGCGCGTCGGCGGAATGGATGGGTGTATTCATGACATGTTTCCCTGTCGCAGGCAGGCCCCGAGCGTGGCTCAATTCCAGGTGGCGGTCAACTCGTCGAGTGCTGCCGCATAGCGGCCCTCGACCCGCGTTGCGGCATCGATATCCAGGCCGAGGTCGTGGATGTGGCCATCGTCGAGGCCGTAAATCCATGCGTGCACGCGCAGGCTCTGGCCAGCAGCCCAGGCGTCCTGCACCACCGTGCTGCGGCACACTTGCATGGCTTGCTCGATGGCGTTCAGCTCGCATAGACGGCGATGACGCACGGCGAATGGCAAGTCTTCGCCGAGGGCGTCGCGATGCCTGTCGGCTACGGTTTGGACATGCCGCAGCCAGTTGTCGATCAGGCCGAGACGATCTTTCTTCAGTGCTGCGGCGACACCACCGCAGCCGTAGTGGCCGACGACCATGATGTGCTTGACCTTCAGCGCCTCGACGGCGAACTGGATGGTGGACAGGCAGTTCAGGTCGGTCTGAATGACGACATTGGAGATATTGCGGTGCACGAAGATGGCACCGGGGTCGAGGTCCACGATCTGTGTCGAGGGCACGCGCGAGTCAGAACAGCCAATCCAGAGATACTCGGGTGTTTGTTGTTCCGACAGGCGCTGGAAGAAACCGGGGTCCTCGGCCTCGATACGCTCGGCCCAGGCATGGTTGCGACGGAACAGCTCGCGGATTTCGCTCATGGAGTTCTCCTGATGATCCGGCCATGCCGGGAATGGGTTCAAGCGGATCCGATACGGATGCAGATGTTTTTTGGCTCGGTGAAGAACTCCAGGGCATCGCGGCCGCCTTCGCGGCCCAGGCCGGAATCCTTGATGCCGCCGAATGGCGTGCGCAGGTCACGCAGCATCCAGCAATTGATCCAGACGATGCCAAAGTCCAGTTCGGCCGCGACGCGATGGGCGCGATCAATGTTCTTCGTCCACAGCGATGCCGCCAGCCCGTAGTCGGTGCCGTTGGCCAACGCCAGCGCTTCGGCCTCGTCCTCGAAGGGCATCAGGCTCACGACCGGGCCGAAAATCTCTTCCTGGTTGCTGCGGCAATCAGCCGGCAAGCCTTCGATGACGGTGGGCTGGACAAACCAGCCGCCCGCGCAGCGGCTCTCCGGTTGCACGGCCTCGCCGCCAAGGAGAATGCGGCCCCCTTCGGCGCGCGCTCGCGCAATGCAGCCCATGACTTTGTTGAAGTGCGCCTCGGAGACCAGGGCGCCGACGTCGGTGGCCGGGTCTTCCGGATCGCCGACCCGCAGCGCCTCGACCCTGGCAAGATAGCGTTGCTTGAATTCGTCGTAGATGGCGCGTTGCACCAGCAGGCGTGAGCCGCACAGGCAGATCTCGCCCTGGTTGGAAAACCCTGAGCGCACGATGCTGTCCATGGCCTTGTCGTCCAGGCGGGCATCCGCAAAGACGATGGCCGGATTCTTGCCACCCATTTCCAGCGAGACCTTCTTGAACTGCGGTGCGACCGCTTCGGCAATGCGCGCGCCCGTGCGCGTGGAGCCGGTGAAGGACAGGGCCTTGACCTTGCGGTGGCGCACCAGCGGCTCGCCGACCTCGGAGCCGGTGCCATGCACGATGTTCAGCACGCCGGGCGGGAAACCGGCAGCGGCCACCAGTTCGCCCAGCATGCTGGCCGTCACCGGCGTGACTTCGCTGGGTTTGGCCACCACGGTGTTGCCGCAGGCCAGCGCCGGGGCGATCTTCCAGGTGAACAGATACAGCGGCAGGTTCCACGGACTGATGCAGGCCACCACGCCCAGCGGCTGGCGCAGGGTGTAGTTGATGGCGCGTTGGCCCATGGCATGCGAGTGGCCGTCGGCTGTCTGCACTGCGGCGGCGTAGAAGCGCAGGTTAGCCATGGCGCGCGGGATGTCCACGCGTCGTGCCAGCGTCACCGGCTTGCCGGTATCGCGCGACTCGGCCACGGCAAATTCCTCCAGACGCTCCGCGACCAGGTCCGCCAGACGTTCCAGACAGGCTGCACGTCGCTCCGCGGGCCAGTGCGCCCAGCCGGGCGCAGCATTCGTGGCCGCTTCGATGGCCGCATTTACATCCGCTTCGTTGCTGCGTGGACAGAGCGCGTGGACTTTTCCCGTGGCCGGCTCGGACACCTCCAGCCAGGCTGAATCCAGCGCAGGCTGCAATTGACCGTTGACAAGATTGGCTAGCGTGGGAATATCAGGCATGGGGACAGGTTCGAGTGGGCAGCAGGCAAATCAGCACGGCAGGCCGGAGTAGACGTTCCGCGCCGGACATGGTGATTATACGCGCAGTCGCGGCGCGGCCCGGGCGGAGTCTCGACAGCATGGCGGAGTGAGGCGGCTCACTTTCGCCGTCGGGCACAAAGGCGTGATGCGCATCACATTTTGTGCTAAGGTCAACGCACGCAGGTCAAGGGACCTGATTAGCACGATGTTTGCATACGTTTGTCGCCAGGGGTCGGGGTTCGACGACGATGCGTGAGTTCGGGGAAGGCAAGTGGGTACCGTGACCATCAGCTTGTGGCCTATTCTGCTTGGCAGTGCCGCAGCGTTCGCGATAACGCTGCTGCTGATTCACCAGCTGATGCCGTGGAGCCGTCCGCTGGGCTTGCTCGTCCATCCCGGCGGGAGGAAGAGGCATGTCAGACCGATC
>CAZOXZ010000103.1:0-8614 GCA_964583865.1 uncultured Rhodanobacteraceae bacterium
CCTTGCGGCCCTTGACCGAGCCGGCCATCTGGATGGCGCCGCCGAACAGCAGCAGCTTTTCGGTCAGCGTGGTCTTGCCCGCATCCGGGTGACTGATGATGGCGAAGGTCCGCCGCGGCAGCGGCGCGTTGGATTGGTCGGACATGGGTGAGACAAAGTGCAGGCCAGCCGGGCATGATACCGCTATGATGCGGTCATGGCACAACTATTGCTCAACCTGTACCGCGCCGCCGATGACGAAGCCGAGGATGTACGCCGGCTTCTGGACGACCATCACATCGAATGGTATGAAACCACGCCCAGCCCGTGGGGAATCTCGCATGGCGGCATCTGGGTCAAGCACGATCAGGACATGGACCAGGCACTTCAGTTGCTGCACGCCTATGAAAGTGACCGCAGCGCACGCGTGCGCGCCGAGCTGGCGGCACAACGTGCTGCCGGAACCGCACCGACATTCTGGTCGGAGCTGCGCCACCGCCCCATGGCAATGATCGCCGCACTGCTTGCCGTCGCCTTCGCGCTGGCTCTGATCGGCCTGCCGATCTGGCTGTTGCATCCCTGAGGTCCCGCTGGCCAGCCAACGCTCGGGCCATAACAGGCGCGGCAACACATGAGATATGTCATAAGCAGCGTATGGACGTCTATACGGCTATTGACAATAGCCAAATGTCGCTGTAACCTGCAACGCTACTCATCGAGACCGACCGAGGGACAGGCCCGTCGACGTCGGGGCAACCTGCAAACCGAAAGGGATGCACTGGTGCCAAATCCTGCGGGGGCGCGCAGCGTCAACCGGAAGATGAGTCGACCGATCAACGCATGATCGGACGGCGCTTCAGCGGCCCGTGGGTTCGATGTCACAGCGACAGGACACAAACCCGTGAGCGCCATCAGCACTGCCATCGAAACGCCAGCCCGGCCGCACCTTGTCACCACCGTTTGCGAGCGGCGTGCGGTCGGCGTCGCCATCAAGCCGCATTACGGTTCCGGCACAACCCGGGCACACGTCGAATATCTGCACTTCGGCGCGACTGACGGCCCGGTGATTGTGGTGCAAGGCGGCATCTCCGCTGACCGTGATGTCTGCCGGCATCCGGAAACCGCTGACGCGGGCTGGTGGGATGCCATGGTTGGCCCCGGGTGCGCCATCGACACGAACGCCTGCGCCATCGTGTCCATCAACTGGCTGGATGGCAATCAGCTGGGCGCATCGGAAATCAGCAGCAACGACCAGGCCAACGCCATTGCCGGCGTTCTCGAGGTGCTCGGCATCAAGCAAGTCGACGCCTTTGTCGGCGCATCCTATGGCGCCATGGTGGCACTGGCCTTCGCGGCCAGCCACGCCCGGAAGTGCCGCCGCGTGCTCGCCTTGTGCGGCGCCCACAAGCCACACCCACGCGCCAGTGCCCAACGTGCGATCCAGCGTGCCATCCTGCGGTTGGGCCAGCAGCACGGATGCGCGCAGCAGGCGACATCACTGGCCCGGCAGCTGGCGCTGACCACGTATCGGGGGCCGGAGGCGTTGGCCGCGCGCTTTGCGGGCAAGGCCAGGCTGCACAATGGGCACTGGCAACGCCCGATCGAGTCCTGGCTGGAGCACAATGGCGCGCGCTTCGCCGGCTGCCACGATGCACAACGTTACCTGGAATTGTCGCAGTCGATAGACCTGCACGAGATCGACCCGCGCGGCATCCTCACCCCCGTGCACCTGATCGGCGTGGACAGCGATGCACTGGTTCCACTGGCGGACTTGTGCGAGCTGCAACGCGCCCTGCCGGCCTCGGCCAGCCTGGACGTGATCCATTCGCCACATGGCCACGACGGCTTTTTGCTCGAAGCCGACAAGATCAGCCCCATCCTGCGCGACATCCTGGACTGTACGCCGGGATGTACATCGCATTGTTCCCTGCCCACCTGCTGACCGGGAGACCTCTCATGAGTACCACATCCGATATCACACGCTGTGTTCGCGCCGGCATCGACGGTGGCGACCAACACGGCGCGGTCGTGCCGCCGCTTTACCTTTCCAGCAATTACAGCTTCGCCGACCTGGGCCAGAAGCGGCATTACGACTACGCCCGCAGCGGCAACCCGACACGCGACGAACTTTGCACGGCATTGGCCGAGCTGGAACACGGTGCCGGAGCGGTGGTGACCGCCAGCGGCATGGCCGCCGTGTCGCTGGCCTTGCAGCTGGTGCCCGGCGGGGGACACGTGGTGGCTGCCCATGATTGCTACGGTGGCACCTGGCGGCTGCTGGATGCGTGGGCCAGGCAAGGCCGTTTCAGATTGACCTTTGTTGACTTCGATGACCCCGCGGCCCTGGCGACGGCATTGACGCAATCGCCGGATCTTGTCTGGGTCGAAACGCCTTCGAATCCACTGCTTCGCATTACCGACATTCGTCACGTGGCACGGGCGGCGCACGCGGCGGGCGCCCTGTGCCTGGTGGACAACACCTTCTTGTCGCCGGCCTTGCAGCAGCCGCTGGAGCTTGGGGCGGACCTGGTGCTGCATTCAACCACCAAGTACATCAACGGCCACAGCGATGTGGTCGGCGGCGCCGTGGTCGCCGGCAACACGGACCTGGCGGATCAATTGGCCTGGTGGGCCAACTGCACCGGCGTCACGGGTGCGCCATTCGACAGCTACCTGACTCTGCGCGGCCTGCGCACGCTGGATGCGCGCCTGCGCGTGCACCAGGACAATGCCACGCACATCGCCACGGCGTTGCAGCAGCATCCGCTCGTCAGCTGCGTGCATTATCCGGGCCTTGAGGACCACCCGCGACATGCCCTGGCCCGCCGCCAGCAAAAGGGCTTCGGCGCCATGCTGAGTTTCGAGCTGGCCGACAGCAGCAAAAACACGCTGCGTGCCTTTCTCGGCGGCTTGCAAAACTTCACGCTGGCGGAGTCGCTGGGCGGCGTGGAAAGCCTCATCGCCCACCCGGCCAGCATGACACATGCCGCCATGAGTGCCGAGGCGCGTGCCACCGCCGGGATCGGCGATGGCCTGTTGCGGCTGTCGGTGGGCATCGAGGACGGCGACGACCTGTGGCGGGATCTCGAAGCCGGGCTGGCACGTGCCGCACACGCCAGCCGGCTGAAACAGCAGGTTTGTGCATGAACGCGCGAGTGAAAGATACCGGCACCAGGCCACGCCATGCTCCGGCGATGGCCGTGGCATTGCTGGGGACCGGCGCCGTCGGCGGCACCCTGCTGGAGCAATTGGCGACGCGGACACTGCCAGGAATCCGGCTGGTCGCGGTGGCCTCGTCCAGCCGGCAGACAAGCAATGCCGGCGGCCTGGAAGCCCGGACCGCCAGGGCCACGATGCTGCACGCCCCGGCCGGGCGCGAAGACAGCAGCCTGTTGGCCGCACTGGACGCCAGCGGCGCCAGCCACCGGGTGATTGTCGACGCCACGGCCAGTGACGACGTGGCCGCGAGGCATCCTTTCTGGTTGGCCCGCGGTTATCACGTCGTCACAGCCAACAAGGCGCTTGCTGGTGGACGGGCGGCCGGTTGGGAAGCCATGACAACGGCCTGCAGCAATGCCGGCACGCAGTACGGCATGTCGGCAACGGTGGGTGCCGGCCTGCCGGTGATAGACACCTTGCAACGTTGGCGTACCAGCGGCGATCAGCTGCGTTGTATCGAAGGCGTTTTTTCCGGCTCATTGTCCTGGCTGTTCAATGCGTTTGATCGCGCCAAGTCTTTCGCCGCCCTGGTGCACGAAGCGCGACGCCGGGGCTACTGCGAACCCGATCCGCGGGCCGATCTGGAGGGCATCGACGTGGTGCGCAAGCTGCTCATTCTGGCACGCTGCGCCGGCCTCAAGCTGACGCAGGACCAGGTGACCGTGGAAAATTTCGTCCCGGAGAATCTGCGCGCGCTGACACCGGAGTTGTTCGCCCGCCAAACCGAACAGCTGGATGAACCCTTGTTGCGGCGGCGGGAAGATGCCCGCAGCAGTGGCCAGGTGTTGCGCCATGTGGCTCGCCTGGACAGCGAAGGCGCTCATGTCGGGCTGATCACGGTTCCGGCCAGCCATCCTGCTGCCGGCCTGGAAGCCACCGATACGCTGTTCATGCTGTCCTCGGAGAGCTACCGGGAACAACCCATCGTCATCCGTGGTCCTGGCGCGGGGAAAACAGTGACCGCCCAGGCCTTGCTGGCCGACATCACGCGGCTTGTGCCGCGCTGACCAGCGTCGTCAGGCCAGCACGCCTGCCGGGCCGGCGTAATCCAGGCTCTGCATCTCGATCAGACGCGATTCGGTACGGGCGAACTCGGTACGCAAGCGTTCCCCGTCATACATCTCGACGATGGGCGTCATGGCCGACATCAGCACGCGTGTGCGCGCCTCGTACATGGCATCGACAAGGTGCACGAAGCGGCGCGCCGCGCTTTCCTGGGCCGGCATGAATTGCGGCACGCCCGACACCAGCATCGAGTTGAAACGTCGCGTCAGTTCGAGATAATCACTGGCGGCCCGCGGGCCTTCGCACAACGCGGCAAAATCGAACCACGCGGCACGATCACCATGCTGACGCACGGCAATGGGCCGGTCGTTGACAACCAGCTCGCCGCCATCGTGCAGACCTTCGGGTACCAGCGCACGCATGGCGGCGGCCAGTTTCTGGTCCGCATGCGGGCCGGCCGGCACCAGCCAGCGCGGCAACTGTTCCAGCTCGCGCAGGCGCCAATCATTCGGCGACGCCATGTGATGCACCACGCAGCAGGTCTTCAGCAGGCGAATGGCCGGCTCGAAACGCACTCGTTGCAGGCCATCCTTGTACAAGTCGTCCGGTGCCGTGTTGGAGGTGGTGACAAGGCACACGCCACAATCGACAAGGGCTTGCAACAAGCCACCCAGAAGCATCGCATCGCCGATATCGATAACCTGAAACTCGTCCAGGCACAGAACCCTTGCCTTGTTCGCCAGCTCCTCGGCAATGCGTGGCAATGGATCGCGCACATCACCAAGCGCACGCAGGCGCTCGTGTACCCCACGCATGAAGGGATGAAAATGGATGCGCTCGACCAGGTTCGCCGGCAGCGACTGGATCAGCAGCTCCGTGAGAAAGGTCTTGCCGCGTCCGACCTTGCCCCACAGGTACAAACCCTGCACCGGTTCCGGCCGATGGCGACGCAGACGCGACAGCCAACCCTCGTCGCGCGGCGCCAGCACGGCACGCTGGATGCGATCCAGCTCGGGCAACACGGCACGCTGGACCGCATCATCTTGCCACCTGCCATCACGCACGCCGGCCTGGTAGCGTTCCGTCGGGGACTGCGGGCGGCTCAACGCGGCACGGGCAACCAGGTGCGGATGCCGTGCTTGACCGCCCCGCGCAGGTCCATCAGGCGGCGGTGAAAGAAGTGTCCCGTCTCCGGCATGCGCACCACCACGGGTGGATCGTCCATCGTTTCGACCCAGTCAAACACTGCCTGCGGATCCACCACTTCGTCCGCCTCGCCCTGGATCAGCAGCCAGGGACAGCCGGGACGCCCGGTATCTTCCATGCCCCAATCGCGATCGGCAGGCGGTGCCACGGTGATCAACGCCGCAGCCTTCAGTTCATCGGCCACACCGTAGGCCACAAAGCTGCCAAAGGAGAAGCCCGCCAGCCACAGGGCATCGCCCGGACGGGCCTGTCGTACCCAGCCGGCCACGGCGCGCAAGTCGTCGCTTTCGCCACGGCCTTCGTCAAACTCACCCTCGGACGCACCCACGCCGCGAAAGTTGAAACGGACGGTGTCCAGCCCCGACTCCCGCAAGGCACGTTCCAGCATGGTCACGACCTTGTTGCGCATGGTGCCGCCATGGCGCGGGTGCGGGTGGCAAATGATGGCCGTGCCGGCACGCGCCTGATCCGGCAAGGCATGATCGACCTGTGCCTCCAGCACGCCCGCGGGGCCGGATAACATGATCTTCGCAGCTTCCGGCGGGAACGCCTGCGGCGAACGTGGGGAACCGTGGTCACTCATACGCGGATGATAACCGGGGAACAGCCGTTTGTGCCATGACTGGCATCAAGGAGCCCGGGCACAGAAACACGCGTGTCCATGGAGCCGGACACAAAACAGGGAGATCGATCGGCGCACCGCCAGCGCGCGATTACTGCGACTGGCTGACGATCCATTTGACCGCGTTGGCGACCTGTTCCTGCGTCAGGGCCGGGTTGCCACCCTTGGGCGGCATCACATGGCCATCAGGACCGGTGTAGCCATCAACGGCATGACTGATCAGAGTCTCCATGCCCTGGGCGATACGCGGGCCCCAATCAGCATTGTCTCCCAGCTTCGGTGCGCCGGCCACGCCGGCCGTATGGCAGGTGTGGCACAAGTGATCGTAGATTTCCTTGCCGTCGGTCGTGCCGCCGTAAGCCACTTGCGAGGCTGCCTTGGCCGCCTCGGCCGCCTTGGCTGCAGCCATGGCCGCACGCCCGGTCTCGCCGGCATACACCGCGCCGGCCGGCGCAATGCGTTCGGCTGTCTCGGTGGTCTGGGTGACCACATCCAGATCCTTGGGGCTGGAGCCGTAGATCAACGAGGCCATGGAGATGAGAAGCAGTGCCACGACCGCCAGAAAAATGATCATGAGCGTGAAATGCCGCATGAATGTCCGGTCAGATTGACTAATGGTGTCGGTCACGAACGCACCCTCGTTGGTGGATGATCATGGTGTTGTCACAATGGCTGCCGGAACCCGGAGGTTTCGCCAGATCAGGTGACATACGCCCCTGCGAGACCAACCGGAATCACGAAAGGCCGTGTCTTGCACGGACATTCGATACGCTACCCACCGGCCCGTCCGGTTTCTTCCGGAAGGGAGGAACAGCCCGGCAATCGGTGGCGGCTGTCAGGTTGGCCGTCAGAAGCGCATTATAGCCGTCGATGCGACTCGCTGCACATGGCGCATCTGACGTTCGATGATCCAGGCGGGCGGGTCGGCTGGCCGGCCGGCTAGTTTCGGTGCCTTTCCCGCCAGTCGCAAGGCCAAGTCGGTTATGGTGGAAGCCTTGTTATCCCGGGGAATACGGGTCGTGCCTGCAGGCAACAAAACGCACACAGCGGCCATGAACGGGTCCATTGCCGTTGCCGTGGTGCTGCGCCAAGCCATGGATGAACTGGGCTTCATCACCCCCAGTCACGTTTACAACCCGCTGCATTATGCCGGGGAGGCGCATGCCGAATACCTGCGTCGCTGGGGGTGGCGCCAGGGTCGCGTGCTGCTTCTGGGGATGAACCCGGGCCCTTGGGGCATGGCCCAGACCGGCGTGCCCTTCGGCGATGTGGCCATGGTGCGCGACTTTCTCGGCATTACCGAACCCTTGATGCCACCTCTGCCCGAGCAACATGAGAAGTACCCCATTCTCGGGCCGAACTGCCACCGCCGCGAAGGCAGCGGCACCCGCTTCTGGGGCTGGGTCCGGGACCGTTTCGGAACCGCGGACGCCTTTTTTGAGCACTTCTTTGTCTGGAACCTGTGCCCATTGCTGTTCATTGCCCACAACCGCAATCTGGTGCCCGGAAAGCTGACGCAGGCCGAGGCCGAGCCGTTGCTGGCTGCCTGCGATACGGCCCTCGCTGCACTGGTGCAACAACTCCGCCCGCGCGCCATCGTCGGTATCGGCCGCTGGGCCGAACAACGCGCCCGGCATTGTGTTGGCGACACCATCGAAGTCGGCTACTTGCATCACCCCAGCCCGGCCAATCCAAAAGCCAATCGCAACTGGCCGGCGATGGCCGAAGCCGCGCTGACACCGTGGCTGAAATGAGGGTAACGACTCCCGGAACCAGTGTTCGTCGCGACGCCGTTATAGAATCTGAAAAAAGTGGGAGATCGCATGAACATGCCTGCCTGGCTACCCATAACGCTGGACGCCCAGTTCATCCACCTGACCGCGATGCTGGGGTTGGCGCTGTTGTTGTCCTCGCTCATCGGCCTGGAACGCGAGCTGAAGTTGAAGGATGCCGGGCTGCGCACACACGCCCTGGTCGGCGTGGCAGCAGCGTTGATCATGATCGTTTCGAAGTACGGGTTCGGCGACGTACTGGCGACCAATGAAGTCATCCTCGATCCTTCTCGCGTTGCCGCGCAGATCGTCTCCGGCATCGGCTTCATCGGCGGCGGCTTGATCTTCGTGCACCGCGATGTTGTACGCGGCTTGACGACTGCCGCCATCATCTGGATGACCGCTGCCGTCGGCATGGCCTGTGGTGCCGGCCTGCCGGGACTGGCCATCCTTGTCACAGGCGCCCACTTCGTGGTCGTCTCCGGTTACACACCGCTGATGCGCCGCATCCTGTCCGAACAGTCAGAACTGCAGGTCCGCTACGTGCCCGGTGGCGGCACCGTGCAGGAAGTCAGTGAAACGTGCACCGGCCTGGGCTTCAAGATCCAGCATATCGGTACCGAGCGCGCCGATGCCGAGGACGCCCCCGGTCAACGTACCGTCCATATACGGCTGCGCGGGCGCCGCAAGCTTGACTCCCTCGTCGTCGCCATCAGCGATGTACGCGGCGTGGAAAAGGTCCGCATCGTGCCCTTGCCCGGCAACCGCGACTGAGCTGTTCGCCCGGTCGCGAGGAGGCTCGCTCCTGCAG
>CAZOXZ010000104.1:0-8486 GCA_964583865.1 uncultured Rhodanobacteraceae bacterium
GATTCAGCCAGTTGAAGCCCTTTTTCTTGCTGCGCAGGTTGAAGAACAGCTTGCGCTGGGCCTTGGTGGTGGCCACCTTGACGATGCGCCAGTTCTTCAGGATGAACTCGTGCATCTCGGCACGAATCCAGTGCACGGCAAAACTCACCAGACGCACGCCGACGTCGGGATCGAAGCGCTTGACCGCCTTCATCAGGCCGATGTTGCCTTCCTGGATGAGATCGGCCAGTTGCAAGCCATAACCGCGATAGCCGCGGGCCACGTGCACCACGAAGCGCAGGTGCGCATTTACCAGCGTACGTGCCGCATCCAGGTCATTGTCGTCAATGTAGCGGTGCGCCAGGTTCTGTTCCTCCTCGCGCGTGAGCACGGGAATGCGGTGCACGGCGCCGATGTAGGCGTCGAGGCTGTTGACAACACTTGGCACGGCCGCACGGGCGGCCACAAGACTATTGGACATCAAAAACCCTCCATCCGGGCGAATTGCAGGCTCGGGAACAGACTATTCTGGCACTCGCGAGGTTAGAGTGCCAACAGCAAGAAAAGTTCCGCCGTCCAAGTACTGCACCACATAGTACACTAATTCAGCACAAACGTCGCCCTGTCGCCCCGCCCGGTGCGATGCGCGCTATCATGAGCGGTCACGTATTCAAGCCACAGGTTCACGCCATGTCCCTTTCCGACGAAACCCGTCAGCAAATCGAAGCCATGCTTGCCGAGCACCCGGTGGTGCTGTTCATGAAGGGTAACCCGCAAGCGCCCATGTGCGGCTTCTCGGCCGCTGCCAGCAGCGCGCTGAACGACCTTGTTCCCGGCTACTTCAGCGTTGATGTACTGGCCGACCAGACCATTCGCGAAGGCATCAAGGTCTTCGGCGACTGGCCGACCATCCCGCAGCTGTACGTCAAGGGCGAGTTGATCGGCGGTGCCGACATCATCAAGCAGATGTACAACTCCGGTGACCTGCACGAACTTCTGGACGTGCCGAAGCCGGACCGCACGCCGCCGGAAATCACCATCACCGATGCCGCCGCCGAGAAGATCCGCGAGAATCTGCCTGAAGCCAGCGAAGGTGTGTTGCATCTGTCCATGGACGGCCACGGCCAGGCCGGCTTCAGCCTGGCGCCGGCCGGCGACGACGACATCATCACCACCGCCAACGGCATCGAGGTGCATCTGGACATCGGCAGCGCCCAACGCGCCCGTGGCGTGAAGATCGACTGGGTGAAGACGGTCCAGGGCGAAGGCCTGACATTGAGCTTTCCCGGTTCCGACGGCGTGCGCGAGATGAGCGTCGAGGAACTGAAGGACCGTATCGACTCCGGCGGCATCACGCTCATCGACGTGCGCCCGGCCGAGCAGCGCGCCAAGGCCGTGTTGCCGGTGGCGACCGCACTGGAGCAAATCGGCGAAGCCAAACTGGCCGAACTGCCCAAGGACACGCCCATCGCCTTCATGTGCCACTTCGGCAAGTCCAGCCTGGAACATGCCCGCAAGTTCGCCGGCCATGGCTTCACCGAAGTCTACAGCGTGACCGGCGGCATCGACGCCTGGGCCGAGCGCATCGACTCGTCGGTTCCGCGCTACTGAGCACCAAGGCATGGCTGCCCGCCGGGCCGCACTGATCTCGCTGATACTCCTCACCCTGGTGTGGAGTTTCAACTGGACGGTGATGAAGGTGGCCATGCGCTACGCCGGGCCGTTCGACTTTTCGGCCCTGCGCTACAGCCTGGGCACGGCGGTGGTGTTCGCGGCGCTGGCCTGGCGCGGCGGCTCGCTGAGGCCGCCACCGCTGTTGCCGGTGGTGCTCATCGGCCTGGCCCAGACCATGGGCTTTCAGGCCTTGGCGCAGTGGGCGCTGGTGGAGGGTGGCGCGGGCAAGACAGCGCTGTTCGTCTACACCATGCCCTTCTGGGCCATTCTGATGGGCTGGCTGGTACTGTCCGAACACATCGGCCGGCGACATCTGGCCGGCATCGCCGCGGCGGCCGTGGGCGTGCTGCTGATCATTTCACCGTGGCGTGGCATGGCCGACCCCGCCCCCGTGTTGCTGGCGGTCGGCGGCGGCATCTGCTGGGCCATCGGCACGGTGGTGGCCAAGCATGAATTCAAACGCGGCGAGGTCTCGCTGCTGATGCTGACGGCCTGGCAAATGCTGGTGGGCACGGTCGGCCTGGTGCTACTGGCCCTGCTGGTGCCCGAGGCACCGGTCGTCTGGGAACCACTGTTGATCGCGACCATCCTCTACAACGGTGTGCTGTCCTCGGGCCTGGCCTGGGTGTTGTGGGCCGTGATCGTCAAGAACCTGCCGACCCATGTCGCCGGCATCTCCAGCCTGGCGATACCGGTGCTGGGCGTGGGCTTCGCCTGGCTGCTGCTGGGTGAGCAACCTGGTCTGGCCGAGTCCGCAGGGATGGCCCTGATCGTGACTGCGCTGGTCGTGGTCAATCGCTGAAAAACCGTGGCTGTTTCAGCCGCGAAGTGCAGCCTGCCCGGACCATGATCCGGCCGGGCTGATGCGGGCCGGCCCTGGCATGGTTGACCTGGCGCATTGGGCTCGTGTAGCGCGGATCGTTTATGCCCAATCGCGAGCAGGCTCGCTCCTACAGGTTCTGCGGCCAGCTTGCCACACCGGCGGCCCTTGGCAGGATGCCTTGTCCCGTGGGTTTTCCGTCACGCGGGTTGTTTGGGCCCGGTCCCGAGCAGGTTCGCTCCTGCAGGTTCTGCGGCCAGCTTGCCACACCGGCGGTCCTTGGCATGGTTACCTTGGCCCGTGGGTCTCGCACGACGCGGGGCGCTTGTGCCTGGTCGCGAGCGGGCTCGCTCCTACATGTTTCCGCTTGATCGATCCCACCTGCACGAGCCTGCCCGCGGACGGTCCGTGAGGCACATGGTGCCATGCGGGTTGTTTGGACCCGGTCGCGAGCGGGCTCGGTCCGGCAGGTCCGGCATGAATTTCGTCTCCACGTGGCGGGTTTGGTGTCCGTTTGTTGTTTCCCTTGATGAGGAAGGCGAATCAGCGGCATGGCCGGGCCACGAATCCGGGATGCCGGCAAGCCTTGCTCGGGGAGCGGGCCTCGTTGTCCACACGACGACACGGGCACGCGCATCCGGCACCACGGTGCTGATCGTATCAACCGCAATGTGGAGACAAAACCATGCAGTTTCTTCGCTTCTTCGGCCCGGCCGTGCTTCTTGCCAGTGGCATGGCCATCGCCGGCAGTCCGGCGCCAGCAAACCCGGATACGGGCTTTGTGCGCGCACAACAGGCAGCCACCGGGTCCGGTCACCAGGCGGCAGCGCGCGCCCTTGACCGGTTTGTTCAGACAGTAACGGACATGCAAGCCGAGCCCGGCTCCCCGTCACGGCGACACACCGACGTGCTCGCCCCGCAAGCTGGCCTGCCCGGCATCGGTGCCGGATTGCCTGCCGGCTTCCCACTGGCCATTGACAACCGTGAGGCACTCGCAAACCTGACGCTGGGTTGGGGTTTTGCCGTCCACGACGTGCAGCCGGCCAAGCTGCTGTCCGGAATGCGAATCAAAGACAGCATCGGCCAGGTCAACCAGTGGCGCTACGCGGTGATGCTGCATGGCAAGCCTGTGGGCCTGGTGACCGTGGCGCGCACTGCAGGCGGTTGGCAAGCCGTGTCATTCGGAGGCGCAGGCCTCAGCCGCGACATCGCGACCATCCTTGCGCAAGTCGACAACGACACAGCAACCCGGCTGCGCTACGTGCGCGTGCGCCAGGCCACGGCCGACTTCATCGAGGTGACGAGCGGCTCATCCACGCCACGCTATGTCCCATTGCACGCGGCCGCAACCAGCCTCGGGCTGCTGCCTGGCGCACGCATTGACAGTGGCGACCTGGCCGCGCGCCTGCGCGCCTCCGTGCGCCGCGGTCTGGAAGCCACCCATTGACCACCGGACAGGAGAATTTCATGAAGATTCATCGACGTATTGTCAGTTTTCTCGCCCTGGCATTTTTCTCGGCCACGGTCATCGCCGGCAGTGGTTACCGCTACCTCGGTGTTGACGAGGTCATCCAGCAACACAGCAACTGGTGCTGGGCCGCGACATCAGCCGACGTATTGCGCTGGTACGGCATGTCGCCCAGCCAGTGCCAGATCGTCAACTGGGCCTATGGCCGCAATGATGCCTGTTACAGCGCACCGTTCTACTGGAATTCATCCGCCAATACGCCAAACGCCATGTTCGGCAGCTATGGCAGCCTGCAACACATTCTGTCCGCATGGGGAATCGGCAGCCAGGTGCATGGTTCGTCTCTCGGCTGGTATGCGGTGGTCAACAACGTCAACGCCGGCCAACCATTCATCATGCGCTTTGCCTGGTACAACGGCGGTGGTCATTTTCTGGTCGGTTATGGCTACTACGACCTTGATGGCGAACCACTGATCGGCTACATGAACCCGTGGCCGGGCGAAGGCTATACTTGGTCCAACTACAACTGGACCGTGCACGCCGCCTGGGACCACACCTGGACGCACACCCTTACGACCTGGAATTGACAACCGGATGGCCACGGACGGCCACACCAATCACCGCGCCTGCGAGCGTGCATGCAGCAGGGCATGGGCACGCTGCAGTTGACCGCGGCGGCACCAGGCCCGCCTGCCCAACGAGTGCAACGCATCCTGCAACGCTTCGGCACCCGCTTTCGTGCGGCCCATGTCACTCAAGGCGAGGCCGCGGCCGAGATCGAGAATGGCCAGTCGTGAATGCCCCTGCGGGTACAAGGTTCGGGCCAGGCCAAGCGCCGCATCATATCCGGCGAGCGCCTTGTGTGGCTGCCCACGCGCCAGTGCCAGGTCTGCGTCGACCTCGTGCAAGGCACCACGGACGTAGGGGCTGGCGTCGGGTAACTCGTCCAGACTGCTGCGCGCCCGCTGCAACTGGCTGGCTGCCGCATCCATTCGGCCATCCTGCAGCAGCGCCATGGCGTAAATAACCCGGCTGAAGACCGCCCACGGGTGGTTCGGTCCGAACACGTCCGCACGCTGGTGCGTCGCCTTGCCAAGCCAGGTGGCACCGGCCGACGGCTTGCCATCGCAGGTCAGGGACAGACCAAGGTCATGCATGGCCGTCAAGGTTGCCGGGTGCTTGCGACCATAGCGCTTGCCGAGGCTGTCGACCAGCTGTTGCAACAGTTCGCTGGCCTCGTGATAGTGGCCCAGGCTGACCATCGCCGTCTCCAGCGCCAGCCCGGTTTCAAGCGTGTAGGGATGATCCGGACCCAGCGCTGCGAGAACCAGCTCTCGTGATCGGCGAGCGTGCTCGAGAGCCTCATGACCATGCCCCAGGCGCGCCTGACACAAGCTCAGCACCATGTGGGCGTACGCCCGGGATACGTCGTCAACGGCATCAAGAGCCGGCATGAGTGCCTGGTAACGCCGCACGCAAAGCTGGAAATTGCCGTCGACGAAGGCTGCCTCGGCCAGGGCGCTGTCCACTTTCGCAAGCAGGGCAGGCGAGCCTTGCGGGCTGGCCAGCACATCCTTGCGCAAGGCCTGCAAACGCGACTCCGATTGCCTCAGATTATCCGCGGCAACAACATCCTGCTCCCGCTCCAGGCGTGCCGCCAGCACCCTCGCACCTTGCTCGCCTTCAACCAGGACGAGGTTTGCGATGGCCTGATCATAGGCTCTGATGGCCGTGCGCTGGTGGCCAAGGTTGGCCAGGGACTTGCCCAGCGTCAGCTGGATCTGGGCGGCGACTTCCGGCATTTCCCCAAAACGTGGCTGCACCCGCTGCAATGCGCGTTCAATGAGGACGGTCACCGAAACATCAGCCGATCCACCCTGCAATGGATCGGCACCGGCCAGCACATCATCACGCAAAAATCGATTGACCGCCTCGGCAGTCCGCCTCGCCTCCCAGGCCAGATCGCGCTGGTGCATCAAGCGCAACACCAGAAAACCGGACAGGGCCACGAAGGCGACTGTGGCGATGACCGTCGCCCACGTACCCCATGGATGGGCACGAGCCAGCAGGTGCAAGCGGTGCAATGTCCCGGGCGGCCGTGCCCGCACGGGCTGATGATGCAGCAGGCACTCCAGGTCATCATGCAATGCGGCGGCCGTGGAATAGCGCCGCCAGGGAAGGCGATGCATGGCGCAGGACAAGACGGCCTCGAGGTCGGCGGGCAATGGCACCGGCTTTTCGTCGGGCCGTCCTGCCTGCAACACAATGCGCAACAATTGGCCAAGCTGCCAGATGTCATCGGTCGTGTCCGGCGGTGCGCCCGCAAGCTGCCTGGGGCTGGCGAATCCCTCGGTAAAGCCCGGACGGGCCTCGTTGTCGGCCATCAGGGCGGCGATGCCGAAGTCGAGCAGAATCGCTTTGCCTTCGGCATCGATCACCACGTTGTCCGGTTTGATGTCGCGGTGTATCAATTGCCGGGCGTGGGCAAACTGGACGGCGTCGATGACTGGCAACAACAGTCGCACACGCTGACGCCAGGACAACCCGTGCGCAACGACGTGCTTGTCGATGCGCAGTCCGTTGGCGTGCTCCATGGCAAACCAGAGATGCCCGTCATCGCTGACACCACCATCCAGCAAGCGGGCGATGTGAGGATGCCGCAGGCCGGCCAGGATTTGTCGCTCGTTCCGGAACTGCGTCGCGACATGGGTACCCATCTCGCCGACGGGCAACCACTTGATGGCCACATCCTGCTCATACGCACCATCGGCGCGACTGGCCAGATACACCACGCCCATGCCGCCACGGCCCAGCTCGCGAATGATGCGAAACGGCCCGAGCAGCTGTCCGGAACGGAGCTCGCCGAGCCGCAAGCCCTCGTGCAACAGGTCATTGACCAACGGGCCGTTCAGCAAATACCCCGGCTCCAGCAGGCGATCAACGCGATTCACGGCATGTCATCCGCCAGCAAATCGCGCATGCGCTGCCTGGCCCGGTGCCACAATCGCTGTGCGCTGCGCAGGGACATGTCCATGGCCTGCGCTGTTTCGGCCTCGCTGAGACCACCGAACACGCGACAGTCCACGACCTTCACCAGCCGCGGGTCCTCGCGTTCCAGCTGTTCCAGGGCCTTGTCCATGGCAATCAGGTCCTCGGCTTCGCGGACGACCCGCAAGCGTTCCTCGTGCAAGGTGACATGCAACACATCACCACCACGCTTGACGGCAAAATGCTTGCGCGCATGGTTGACCAGAATCTGGCGCATGGCGCGCGCGGCGACTGCCAGAAAATGCTCGCGGTCGGAGATGGCGTCGGCCTGCCGCCGCGCCACCCGCAAATAGCATTCATTGACCAACGCCGTGGGTCGCATGGTGTGGCCGGCATGACGCCCGCCACGGACCCGCCGGGCCAACACCAACAGTTCGTCGTACAGCAACGCCACCACCTGGTCCCAGGCAGCAGCATCACCCTGGCGTGCGTCTTCAAGCAAGCGCGTAATCTCTCCCACAACCCTTCACTCCTGGCCGGGAAGGCCGGGCGACGTGAACCAATGTCCAGCGCAGCCCGCTTCATGCCCGGACTGCACCGCAACTGACGACCGGATGAATATAGCCTGATCCCGCCCGGGACCAAGCCGGTACAGCCATCATCGGCGCGACAAGCCGCTGTGTAAATGCAAAACGTGCAGCGGCACTTTGATATCCTGAACAATCCACTTTCACGGAGTCGAGGCCATGCCCCAGCCCATCGTCCATCGCCATGACTACCAGCCGCCTGCCTGGCTGATTCCCGAGCTTGAACTCGAATTCGACCTCGGCATCGAGGCCAGCGAGGTGCGCAGCCGCTTCCGCATCGAGCGTGGCTCCGGTCCCGAGGCGCCGCTGCGCCTGGACGGCGAACAATTGGAGCTGCTGGAGGTTCGCATCGACGGTGCGACGCTTGCTCCGGCCGACTGGCAGCAGGACGACACCAGCCTGACACTGCCGACCGCGCGCGACGGCAGCACTGTGGAAGTCCGTGTACGTATCCACCCCGAGGCCAACACGGCGCTGGAAGGGCTGTATCTTTCCGGCGGCAAGGAGGCTGGCTTCCTGCTGACCCAATGCGAGGCCCAGGGCTTCCGCCGCATCACCTATTTCCCGGATCGTCCGGATGTGCTGGCACGCTACACGGTGACGCTGCGCGCCGACCGCAAGCGTTTCCCGGTGCTGCTGGCCGGCGGCAACCCGGATGGTGAAGGCACCATGGAAGACGGGCGCCACTGGGTGCGTTATGTCGACCCGTGGCCCAAGCCCAGCTACCTGTTCGCGCTGGTGGCGGGCAAGCTGGAATTCATCGAACATCACTTCACCACGGCCGAAGGCCGCCAGGTGGAGGTACGCCTGTGGTCCGAGGCCGCCACCATCGACCGCTGCCAGTTCGCCATGGAGGCGCTGCTGCGCGCCATGCGCTGGGACGAGGAAACCTACGGCCGCTGCTTTGATCTGGACGTATTCAACGTCGTCGCCACCCAGGACTTCAACATGGGCGCGATGGAAAACAAGG
>CAZOXZ010000105.1:0-8473 GCA_964583865.1 uncultured Rhodanobacteraceae bacterium
GCCTCAAATGGTCGAAAAATCGTTCTCAAAATGGCTGTGCCTCGCTCACATGGTTTCTACCGCCCAAGCTCCGGCGCATACAGCACCTCGAACGGATCCTGCGAATCAAACTGCACCAGCGTCAGCGACGCCGTACCCGATGCCTCCTGCTGCTCGGCCAGGAAGGAATTGAACCCACCAATGACATCATCACGAATCGACTGCATTGAACCCGTGCGATCCAGAATGATGCTGATATGCGTACGCTCGGACATGGGACTCTCCCACAACAATGGAAAACCCGACCCTGCCAGACGCCAGTCTCACCAGCTGAGACAGCCCGTGTTCGGGGCAAGTACCGGTGCGATTACCCGGTAGCCGCGACGCTACCCATTCTCCGGCAGCTGCCATAAACTGGATTCAGGGCCGGCTTTGCACACGTCGCCTCATCGCAAATCGTGACATCTTCCGGGGGAACACATGAAAACGCTTTCAGCCTTGTTCGTTTGTTTGTTTCTGGCCGTGCCGGTACTTTCTCATGCCCAGCAAGCGCTGGCGCCGGAAAACGGCAAGTCACCGTCGTATTGCGAATCGCTCCTGGCTACCCACGGCTTGTTGACCCGCGCCCAGTTCCAGTGCGGGTTCAACCGTTACAGCAACCAGCTCATCAACGCTGCAAGGACTTGTTACAAAGAG
The DNA here is from genome assembly GCA_964583865.1 of uncultured Rhodanobacteraceae bacterium. Taxonomy (GTDB): domain Bacteria; phylum Pseudomonadota; class Gammaproteobacteria; order Xanthomonadales; family Rhodanobacteraceae; genus DASSBG01. Next base: position 676 of record CAZOXZ010000105.1, read on the forward strand.
CTCGGCGAGGAGCGTGCCATGGAGATCATCAAGTTCGGCATGCTTGAGTTCGACCGGAATGAAGGTGAACTGGGACGCAAGAAGCTGTGTTCTTCGCTGCTCCAGGATTTTCCACAATACGTCGCCATGGTCCCGGAGGGTGCCGACGAGAGTCAGGAAACCGGCGCCGATCATGCTGCGGCCAGCAAGGTGGATGCGAAATTGCTACGCGACCTTGACCGGACCGATTACCTTGAAGTCGCCAGGGAGTGGAGCAAGCTGTACGACAAGCTGGACGCGAAATACAAGAACGCTGTGCATACAAGCGATTCGGTATGGGCCATGGATCATGGCGACCTGTACGGCCTGGCCAAGGGGTTTACCTGGAGGCTGTGCGGCAAGTATGCCGACAGTGGGCTGGCGGACACGATTACCAGGGAATTCGGTGCCCTTGGTGGCCACAGCAAGGCGGAGGAAATGGCCGGATACCGTGCCGGCATGGTCTATTTTTACGTCAAGTACCAGCTGCTGGGATGTGACTGACCGGTTCAGGCGTTGGCTCGATGTGCAACCTGGCCAATGCGCGAGCGCATCTTTCCAGACTTCCGGGGAAGGCAAATCGGCTTGCAGGTTGACGTCTGTGTGCAACATGGGCGGCTGCTGGCTGCGAATTGCCTGGCGCCCCGCAGCGTCTGGATCGGGCAACCGGCAAGCCTGTATCCTTTGTCGTCGGACTGATACCAGCAAGGGAGTGAGATCATGGCAACCCAACGCTATTCGGTGACACCGCATCCTGTCGGCACCCTGCTGACGTGGGTGAAATCCGGCGAAATTGCCATCCCGGAAATCCAGCGGCCGTTCGTATGGAGCGCTACCAAGGTCCGCAACCTGCTGGATTCGCTCTACCAGGGCTATCCGGTGGGCTACCTCATCGCCTGGCGCAACCCGACGGTCAAACTGAAGGACGGCACGCACTCGGCCGGCAAGCGCATCCTCATCGACGGCCAGCAGCGCGTGACCGCTTTGATGGCGGCACTGCTGGGCCGGGAAGTGCTCACTGACGACTATGAAACCGTCCGCATCCGCATTGCCTTTCACCCGCAGGAGCAGAGCTTCGAGGTGGCCAACCCGGCCATCCGCAAGGATGCAGAATGGATTGCCGACATTGCCGAGGTGTTCGCGCCGGGAGCCAGCCTCATCCGTACCAGCAACGCCTATGCACAGAAGAATCCGGATGCCGACCCGGATGAGGTTGCGCTGGTGCTGGAGAGGCTGCGCGGCATCGTCAATAACCACGTCGGCGTGATCGAGCTGGCCGAAGACCTCGACATCGGCACCGTCACCGAGATCTTCATTCGCGTCAATTCGGCCGGCGTCACGTTGTCGCAGGCCGATTTCGCCATGTCCAAGATCGCCGTGGACGAAGAATACGGCGGCAACCTGCTGCGCAAGGCTATCGACTATTTCTGCCATCTAGCCGTGGCGCCGGAGTTCTTGCCCACCATCGAGAAGGTGGACAAGGGTTTTGCCGCCTCCGAGTTCCTGCCGCAGATGCGCTGGCTGGCCGGCGTCAACGATGACCTCTACGACCCAACCTACACCGACATGCTGCGCGTGGCCTTCACCTCCGAGTTCGGCCGCGGCAAGCTGAGTGATCTGGTGGCGCTGTTGTCGGGGCGCAACTTCGAGACCCGTGAGTACGAGGACGCCATCGCCGAGGAATCGTTCGCGCGCCTGAAGACCGGCATCGAAGCCTTCATGAGCAAGACCCACTTCGACCGCCTGACGATGATTCTGCGCTCGGCCGGTTTCATCGTCTCCAACCTCATCCGCAGCCAGAACGCGGTCAACTTCGCCTACATCATTTACTTGCGTGGTCGTAGCGACGGCTTGCCGGCTGCCGATCTGGAACGCCTGGTGCGGCGCTGGTACGCGATGTCGATTCTCACCCGCCGCTACGCCGGCAGCCCGGAGTCCACCTTTGACTTCGACATTCGCCAGATCGAGAGCCAGGGCCTGGAAGCCTACGTCGAATCGGTGATTGCCAACGAACTGCCGGAAACCTTCTGGACCGGCATGTTGCCGCAGTTGATGGATACCTCCTCGTCCACCAGCCCGTACTTCATCGCCTACATGGCCGCCCAGGCCCGGCTTGGCGACAAGGGCTTCCTGTCCACCAACATCACCGTGCGCGACCTGCTGCTCAACCGTGGCGACAAGCACCACGTCTTTCCGCGCAAGCACCTGCAGCGCCTCGGTCTGAGCCGTGGCCGCTACAACCAGATCGCCAACTTCGTGATGGCGCAGAGCGAGATCAACATCGCCATCGGCGACACGCCGCCTGAGCAGTACTTTGCCGAGCTTGCCGAGCAGGTTCGCGGCGGCCCCCGGCGTTATGGCGGCATCACCGATCCGGACGAGTTGCGCGAGAATCTGGCACAGAATTGCCTGCCCGAGTCACTGGCTGAAGGCATCGTGCCCGAATACGAAGATTTTCTTGCGCAGCGCCGCAAACTGATGGCGCTGCGAATCCGCGAATGGTTCCAGGCGTTGTCCTGAACCGGCCGCAGCGCGGTGCCACCGGCGGTCTCGTGCCAACGCCGAGGCCGCCGCATGGTTGCCTGCGGGTCTGCACTCATGCCATTTCGGTTTTCATGAAGTCGAACATGGCGTCCAGGAACTCGATGGCTTTTTCCGGTTCCATCGTGGCCAGATCGTCGCCTGGGAGCCTGGGCGGCAGAAACACAAGCGGCTGCGGCTGCGCCCTTTCGGCGGCGAATTCAACCACGAGGTGCGACGCTCAAGTGAACGCAAGAATACCTCGGTTGGCGCATTTTCATCGGCGCTCGTTGTGGGGCCCTGCCCCAACGCGGGCTCAGGGCTCGGCACCATCATCAGCCGACCGCCTGACTGCCAGAAGCGCGCTGGCGAAAATGCCGGTCGGGACGGCCACCAATCCCATGCTGCAAAACAGGACGATGAAGGTGAATAGCCGGCCTCCGACGGTCACCGGATAAATGTCGCCGTAGCCGACCGTGGTGACCGTGATCAACGCCCACCACAGCGCATCGAAGATGCTGCGAAAGACCTCCGGCTGCGCATCGTGCTCGAAGTAGTAGATGCCGATGGCCGAAAAGTAGATGGCCACCAGCAGGATGCCCAGGGAAATGAGCAGTTCCTGCTTCGCCTCGTAGAACGCCCTGTACAGTCGGTTGATCGCCGAGTTGTAGCGAGCCATCTTCAGCAGTCGCAGGAACCGCAGCAAGCGGATGACGCGCAAGCTGCGCAGGTCAACCGCCATGGTCAGGTAGAACGGCGCGATGGCCAGAAGATCAACCATGCCGTAGAAGCTGAAAATGAACTTCAGCTTGTGCTCGGCGGTCGCAAGGCGATACAGATATTCGGCGGTGAAGATGGCGACCACGACGTACTCGAAGACCCTCAGCGTCTGCATGAGATCTGGAGACAGATCGGGCAGCGTACCAAGCGAGAAGGAGATCACCGACAGGATGATCAGCCCCATCAGGATGGATGCGGGCACCGGGCGGTCCAGGAAGTTGCGATGACTTTCTTTCATTGTTGTTGTTCCATGTCGTTGCGTTGCGTTCACAACCCGGGGATGCCCGATTGCCGTGATTGGACAGCATGCCGGCCTCGGGTTGTGCGCTTGATTCTGGCAGATCACGGCCTCAGCCTGCGCACGCGGATGACTCGCCAGGGCGTCGCAAAGAACCGCAAGCACTGCGCCACGGCGTCACCGGAACATGCAAAAAACACTGCCGCGCGGCAGCTGCAAAGCGGTAAATTTCACCCACACACTTCGAGGCAGGGCAACGAATGCAATCGGGGGCGATGTAGGCCGGATCAAGCGCGCCAGCGCGGATCCGGCGTGACGCGTGGCCAAGCCCCACAGATTGGAACCGGCGCAGCCGGATCCAACATCACGCAGCCCTTGCAACACCCGTTCTAATCAAAAGGCACTGGACCCCGGATCTGCACTACGCTCCGTCCGGGGTGACGGGGCGTTTCAGCCCCGGGTCTCGCTCCGCTCGTCCGGGGTGACGGGTTGTCCCGGCGACACAAAGTACGTCGTCATCTCGGGGGCGGCTGCGCTTTTTGCAGCCGCAACCCGACACCGAAGGCATGGATGCCGAAGGTGAACATCGGCGGAGCCGATGGCCCGGAGGGCGAGCACCAGGATGGTGCGAGTAAATCCAGTGCCTTTGCAGTCCGACAGGCCGTGCCAACCCGCAATCACCGCGCCAACTGGCTTTCCGCCTCCGCCAGAACGTGATTCGTTATGCGCACGAGCGCAGGTGCACAGTTCCATGCCAACGTCAGCACCGCGGCGTGCCGTTCGGGTGCATCCGGATACTCGTGTACCAACCGGTTGCGAATCGCGCGAATCCGGTCCCATTCTGCCTGGTCCGGCAGGACTTTCAATTGCTCCAGGCGGGCCAGGCGATCACGCATCGACCAATCCCGACAAGGCTCTTGCATGAGGGTCAGCAACGCTGGAAAAAGCTGGCTGGCCAAGGCATCCTGCAGCTTTCCGAACCGGTAGACAAACTGATCCAGCGTGCGTACGAGATCATCCGTGGCATCCACCAGTGTTTGCCCTTCGGCCGGCATCATGTCTGCCAGCTCACCCATGGCCGAATGCAAACGCGCTGCGTGTTGTTGACAGACATGGATCGCTGATTCAAGGCGGCTTTCATCGGGCGTCACAGAACAATGCCCTCGGTTCGTGCCACGTCAAAAATGGCGGGTCGTTCACGCATGCCGGGATGATCCACCAGGAGATCAATACGGCGCTCACCCAGCTGATGCTGCAGTTCCACCCACAGGTCAATCTCTGCCTGCAGCGCTTCGTCCACCGTTCTTGCCTGGCTGGCGATGTACAAATCGATATCGCCGCCACGTGCTTCATCATCCGTACGCGAGCCGAACAATCGCACCTCCGCGCGGCTGCCGAAATGCCGTTGCACTGCGGTCTTGATGATCTTGACTTGATCCTGCGTCAGACGCATTGCCGGGCTCCGTGAACTGCCTCCGGGCATGATAGCAGTTGGCCCGATTTCGCCTGGATCGGCAACAAAATGTGCGTACACAATTACTGCAGTCTTGCCCGTGCGAATTCGAGCAATTGACGGTGGTATCCATCGACGATGATTGACACGACCAGTGCGCGGTCGATGTTGAGGTAGTCATGGACCAGGGCATTGCGCAAGCCGATGACTTGGCGCCAGGGGATGCCGGAATCATCCAGGCCGTCAGCCTGCAGCTTCTCGAACACACGTCTCGCCTCGCCGGGTACGTGCCGCCCAGTCGCCTTGAGAGTTTGCTTCGCGACACCGACGCAACTTTCAATCAACAGTTGCAAATTGCGTTCGATGGCGTGGTATTCGATCGCGGTCACGTGTCCATGCGCGGCGTGACGGCCACGGAGTTTTTTTCCAGCTCCTCCTCCAGCTCCGCCAGTTGATCACGTACCGCGACCTTGTACGCCTCATCCATAGTGCTTCTTGTGATATTGCCAGTCGAGATCCCACATCGAGGTGATGCGGTTTTCTTCGCGTATCCTGCGGAGCGGGTTGCGGACAAACAGAGCCCGCCCCGTGGCCACGACGTTGTAGGCCAGTGGCAGCGGCACGTGATTGATATCCACCACTGAAATCAAGGAATCAGGCACATCCAATCGGCTGACCCATTGCAGCGCGAGTTCGCCGGCGCGCAGGCCGCGTGTGAGCTCGTCGCTCGGAAAACTGTGAAATGCAACGGCAAAATCGTAGTCGCTGTCCGGACCGGCATTACCCTTGGCTCGTGAACCGTATAGCCACAAGACCTCGATCTCCGGGTCATCCTCGGCCAACCGGATGCAATGTCGGATGAGATCATTCACGTGCAAAGACCCCGCCTGCAACGCTTTATGGACGTTACTGGCAATGTAGCACGGTCTGCATCCGCCCTGTGCAACAACCATGCTGGCCGGTGGGGTCGGCGCAGCCGCAGCCAACACCAAACGGTGCTCACAACAAGCGTTCCGGCCAGAAGGCACTCGATCCCGGATCTCCGCTACGCTCATCCGGAATAACACGGTGTCGTTTCACATGGAAGCGGTCCGGGCCAGTTGCAGCACATCAGCTCGAATCCGGTGACCACAAGGTAACCGTCGGGAAATAGGCGTGGATACGTGTTACGTCACGCGTCAAAACTGGCCACGCACGAACCGCTGCGTGGGCGCCGATGAAAAAGTCCGGCAGCACGCTGGCCCGCTTACCGCCACGCCTGCGGTACCGGGCGAACGCCTTGCCGGCCAGGAACAACGCATCATGTGGGAGATGCTCAAAGCGGGCAGGAAAGTCACGCAGGATCTTGTCCAGATGTTCGATGCGATCGAACCCAACGGACAATTCCGCATACACCACAGGATTGACCACAACGCCGCCGCGCCGGTGTGCCAGTTCAAGCTGTCGAGAGGACCAGTCCGCCCAGCGTGGATCCGACCCCAGCACGTCCAGCCAGACGCAGGTGTCGACCAGTGTCATCAAGGCTCGGCAAACCCGGGATCGCTGGCATCGTTGTCGTAACCCCGCAACAAGGCCATCAGCTCATCGGTACTGCAGTCTGACTTCAACACGCCCCGCAGCGATCGTGCCGGACCGGGCGATACATGCCGTGCCCCAGGCCCGGCTGCACGCACAACAGCCCGTCCGTCCGGGTCGATGTCAAACACCACCTTGCACCCCGGTTGCAGGCCGAGATAGTCACGAATCGCCTTGGGGATGGTCGCCTGTCCCTTGCTGGTCAATGTCGAGATCATCCATTTGCCTCCAAGGTATTACGCGGAAACCAAGTGTAATACCACAACCCATGATGGGCAACAAAACCGTGTCGCACGCCCACCAAGCCCTTGAACCACGGCAAGGCTCGCAGGTTGGAACCGGCGCAGCCGGACCCAACGTCGCGCGGTGCTCACAACAACCACTCCGGCAAAAAGCTTGCCGTTTCCACGCGCATCCCGCAGCATGAGCGCTTTACTCACTGCCCAGGCACCATGGCCCGCCAACGCCTTCTCCTCGTCACCCGCAACATGCCGCCTTTGGTCGGGGGCATGGAACGGCTCAACTGGCACATGGCCGACGAGTTGTCCAAGGCCTTTGACGTGCATGTGATCGCACCCGCGGGCAGTGCCGCCGAAGCCCCGCCGGATGTCGAGATCACCGAAGTCCCCCTGCGGCCGCTGTGGAAGTTCCTGTTGGTCGCACGGCATCAGGCGTGCCGCAAAGCCAGGCGGTGGCAGCCGGATATCATCCTCGCCGGCAGTGGCCTCACCGCGCCCATCGTGCGTGCATGCGCGCGCGCGTGCAAGGCGCGCACGGCGGCTTACGTCCATGGTCTGGATGTCGCCACCACCCATCCTGTCTACCGCGCCGTCTGGCGCCCCGCCATTCGCGCCATGGACCGCATCATCGCCAACAGCCGTCCCACCGCCGAGCTGTGCCGCAACATCGGCGTGCGAGGCCAGCAAATCGGCATCGTCCATCCCGGCGTCGACCTCCCGCCGCCCGACGCGCAAGTGCAAGAGGCGCAACCCCCGGCCACCGCGTCATCCCGCACGCACGAAGCACAGCCATCCCACGTATCGTCATCCTGCGCGCAGGGAGCGCAGCGACCGCAGTCGCAGGATCCATCTCGCCAAGATGACAATACCTCGGCATCCAGGAGCAGACCATCGACAGTAGATTCTGCGACTACGCCTTCGGCTCCGCGCAGAATGACAGGCAAGGAGCGCACGCAGCGAACCGCGCAACCCGCC
>CAZOXZ010000106.1:0-8443 GCA_964583865.1 uncultured Rhodanobacteraceae bacterium
GTAGCCGAGAATGCACTGGCAGTTGTTGTCCAGTTCCTCGCGAATGGCCTCGGCGCTCCACTCCGGCTCGGCCACCACCGGCACGGTGAGCAGGCCATCAAGACAATCTTCGTGGCGGCCTTCGAGGCCGGCCTGCACGGCATCCACGTCGACCTGGTGGTAATGCATTGCGTGCAAAGTCGCGGCCGTGGGCGAAGGCACCCAGGCAGTGTTGGCACCGGCTTCCAGCTGCGCGCCCTTTTGCGTCAGCATGGCCGCCATCTCGGCCGGCTTGGCCCACATGCCCTTGCCGATCTGCGCCCGACCACGCAGGCCGCATGCCAGGCCAACCTGCACGTTGTTCTTCTCGTAGGCCGCAATCCAGGCTTCGGCCTTCATGGCGCCCTTGCGCACCATGGCGCCGGCATGGGTGGAGCTGCGGATCTCGTCTCCCGTACGATCCAGAAAGCCGGTATTGATGAATACCACACGCTCGGCGGCTGCCGCGATGCAAGCCTTGAGGTTCAAGCTGGTGCGACGTTCCTCGTCCATGATGCCCATCTTGATGCTGTGGCGCGGCAGGCCCAGCAGGTCCTCGGTGCGGGCGAAAAGCTCGCAGGCAAAGGCCACTTCGTCCGGGCCGTGCATCTTCGGCTTGACGATGTAACACGAGCCAGACTTCGGGTTCACGCGGCCGGTCGCATCATGCATGGCCAGCAGCGTGCTCACCACGGCATCGAGAATGCCTTCGGGCACGGGCCGGCCGGCCTCATCCAGCACCACATCGCTCATCATGGCGTGACCGACATTGCGCACCAGCAGCAGCGAGCGGCCACTGCGTGTCATGCCTTTGCCATTCGGCGTGTTGTAGTGCCGGTCCGGCGCCAGGCGACGCGTGAAGGTCTCGCCGGCCTTGCTGACCTCGGCCTCCAGGTCGCCGCGCATCAGGCCCAGCCAGTTGCGCCAGGCCGCCACCTTGTCGGCGGCATCGACCACGGACACCGAATCCTCGAAATCGACGATGGTGGTGACGGCGGCCTCGAGGACAATGTCCTTGACGTGTGCGGCATCGTCCTGGCCGATGGCATCGGCGGCATCGATCTGCACTTCGACATGCAGACCGTGGTGGCAGAACAACAGGGCATGCGGCGCTTCGGCGCTGCCGCGCCATCCCACCAGTGCCGCCGGATCCGCCAGGCCACTGTGGCTGCCGCCAGCAAGGGTCGCCACCAGTTGGCCATCCTGCAGCGTGTAACGGACCGCATCGGCGTGAGAGCCCTGTGCCAGCGGCACCGTGTCATCCAGGAACCGGCGACCGCAGGCCACCACGCGCTTGCCGCGCACCGGATTGTAGGCCCGGCCGCGTTCGGCACCACCGGTTTCGGCGATGGCATCGGTGCCGTACAAGGCATCGTACAGGCTGCCCCAGCGTGCATTGGCGGCATTCAACGCGTAGCGTGCGTTGGTTACCGGCACCACCAGTTGCGGCCCGGCCTGGTGTGACAGTTCCGGCGCCACGTTGCTTGTACCAACCACCACACTCGTTGGCTGCGGCCGCAGATAGCCCAGCGCCTGCAGAAAATCCCGATAGGCGGCCATGTCGTTCACCGGCCCCGAATGCGCGCGGCACCAATCATCCAGCGCCGTCTGCAGGCGGTCCCGTTCGGCCAGCAGCGCGCGGTTCTTCGGTGCCAACTCGCGGATCATGGTCGCCAGGCCGGCCCAAAAGGCATCGGCTGCAATCTCGGTGCCCGGCAGGGCCTCGTTCTCGATGAACTGCCTGACGCTGGTGGCCACCTGCAAGCCGTGGATGCTGTCGCGCTCGGTCACTGCCGCACTCCTCGAATCCGCAAAGCTGCCATCATAGGGGAAAGCGGCCCGATTCCGGGACCATCCTTCGCGCCAACCCGGTGACACGCAATCAGCGGGCGCCACACGATCACGCGGTACACCAGCCCATGCACACTGCCCCACTCCAGATCGTCGTCGAGGAACTGACGGCAGACGCCTTCACGCCGTTCGGCGAGATCATCGAAGCCAGCGACGCGGCCCGGCATTACCCCATCAACGCCGGCAGCACCGAGCGCTATCACGACCTCGCCCGCATCGAGCCCGGCGTCGATGGCCGCGCCATCGTGTCGATCTTCCGTGGCCAACCGCGCGCCCTGCCCTTCACCATGCACGAGATGGAGCGCCACCCACTGGCCAGCCAGGCCTTCGTGCCGCTGTCCGGCCGGCCCTGGCTGGCGGCCGTCGCGCTTCCCGGGGAACCGCCCGAGGCCGACGACATCCGCGTGTTCCGCTGCCGCGGCGACCAGGGTGTGAACTACGCACCCGGCACCTGGCACCACCCGCTGCTGGCCCTGGAAGCCGTATCCGACTTTCTCGTCATCGACCGCGCCGGCCCCGGTGACAATTGCGATGTCATCCAACTGGCTCGGCCTGCCGTGATTCCGGCCTGAGACCTTGTGACGGATGCCAGCCTGCAGAGCCGACCCCGATCAACCACGCCACATGATGCGTCGGCGGAGCGCGGGGCGTGAAGTCGACAGGCCACGCCGCGCGCAGCCGGGTACGTTTTCACGGGCCCTGAACTATCGCATCAGCGGGACAGGTGGCACGCCCACGATCGATTGGGTGCCGTTGGCACCGGTGACGTCGAAGCCATCGCGGAACAGCCCCAGGGCATCGGTGTCCGTGTCACTGAGGTGGATATCCATGGCATCGGCCGTCGCGGTGAACTGGATGCCGCCGGCCTCGCTGGCATCCTCGCGCACCGGCGCGCTCACCAGCCAGCTGATGCTGCCGTACGGCGCCAGATTCACGGAAATGTCGTTCAGCGGCCCGTTGCCTGACGTGGTGCACACGCCGGCAGCCGACAGACAAACCCAGTGCATGGCACTGCTGTCGATCTGCGCCGGCACGTTGGTAGTCACGGTGAGGCCGGTGTACAGGGCCGAGGCCGGGTTGTGCAGGGTGACGACATAGCGAATCGTCTGGCCGTAGCGGGCGTAGTCGTTGCCATCGCTCACGGTCAAAACCGGTTGCCCGCCAACCTCAACCGCACCAATGTCGCAATGCCAGCCTTGCGGACGCTGGATGCCACGCTGGTCCTGCGCGGTGCAGCTTGCATCATCACCAGCATCGACGGCGGCACTGCCCGCTGCCGGCAGCATGGTCTTGCTGAAGCCGCCGTTGTCCGCCAGCGGGCCCAGCAGCGGTGCATTGGTCACCAGCGCGGTGCAGCTGGTGTTGGCCGGGCAGCCGCCCTGCACCAAACCGTGATCAATCGTCGCGGTGAAGTGCGTGTTGGCGATCTGGGAGCCGGAATTGGCGGCCGCGTTGTCCCACAGGATCGTGTTGTACAGATTCAGGGCCAGAGGATTGGTCGAATCGTCGCCATGAGCAGCCACGGCGCCGCCGTCGATACCAGCTGTATTGTCGGCGAGGGTCACGTTGCGCAGCGTGGCCTGCACCGGCGCATCGTCACCAACCACAACCATGGCCCCACCATTGAACCCCGCGTGATTATCGACGAAGGTACTGTTGGACAGCGTCAGGTTCTGGGCTCCAGACAGCGCGTACGGATCGGAGAAAAACAGCAACGCACCACCATTGGCGGCCGCGGTGTTGTTGGCAAACGTGCTGTCCGTGATGCTCAGGTATACGTTGGAACTCTTGTAACCGGATGTGTACATGCCAATCGCGCCACCGCCATTGAAGTCATAATCCGTGGGTGCGCTGAAGACAGCCGTCGCGCGGTTGCCTATGAACCGGGCACCCACGATGGTCACCCGGCTTTGCGCGTGCCCTCCCCCGGTGGCGGCACTGGCGGCCAGCCCGCCGCCCAGACCGGCCGCTTCATTGCCGCGAACCACGACACGGACCAGCGTCGGGCTTGCATCCCCCGCGCTTCCGGCAAAATACATCGCCCCGCCGGAGGTCGCCCGGTTGCCCACGAAGCGCATGTTGACCAGGCGTGGGCTGCAGCGACTGCCCGCACCACGTCCGTCGCAGAACAAGCCACCGCCGCCCCATTGATCCATACTCGCCGCCTCGCCTGCCGTAATGGTCAGGCCGTCGAGCAGCGTGTCCGGACCGATACCGGCACCGGTGGTGCCATCCATCACCACCACCTGGAAGCTGTTGCTGCCGACAATGTCATCGGCATCCGGGGTGACGCCGTGGGCGTCCACCACGTCATTGCCGCCGATATCGCCGGAAAGGACGCTGCGATGGGCGTCCGGATCACGCTGCGCGCGCGCGGTTTCGTTGCCGGCAAAGCCACCGTAGAGCGCCACGCCGGGCAACACGTCGAAACTGACCGCACGCTCCGCCTCCGTGACGTTGTTCGGGTCGGTCGGTACCACCGGCTTGTAGACCCCGGCCTTGACCCAGATCTCCGTGCAGTTGGCATCGCCAAGCGCGTCCTGCAATGTCATCGACTGCAACCAGCTGCTGCCGTCGTTGCCGGCGCTGCCGTCGGTCGCCACCCGGCATGTGGCTGCATGCGCCGCGTTGGCGGCGGCCAGCAGGCCGAGCGCCAGCAGGGCGAGCAGGCACGCGCCCGCCGGGCGTGAAAATCGTGATGCGGATGCGTGGGTCATGACAATCTCCCGTGGTTTCAGGAACACCGCAATCGGTGCGGTCTCACCCCTTGTCACGACAAACTGCGAGCGATTCCCTCACACAGAAGCCCGGGCAACAGAAACACAAGCGACGGCGGCGGTGCCGCCACCACACTCGGTTCGATCGGTGTCACCGTCAAGCCAGCTCGCCGAGCACACGCACTCGGCTGATGCCGCCGTCGGGCAGCATGTTGACGCGCACGTGGGTGACGGGGCCGAGCTCGGCAAGCTCCGCGGCTTCGAAGAAGTGCTGGTGATCGGCCTGCATCTTGCGCGAAGCCAAAAGCTCCGGCCAGAACATGGCCTGGGTGACCACGGCAGCATCGGTGGCGCCGCCCACATGCGCGGCCTGCACGGAGACGCTGTCCGGGAAATTGCCCTTGAAGTGGGCGGTGTCGATTTCGAGCTTGCGCACCTCGACGGCGTGGCCCAGCTCGATGACGCACCAGTCGAAACCCGGCTCACGCCGGCGGCGGGTCTCCCAGCCATCGCCCATGTCCACGCCGCGGCCCGGCATCAGCAAGGCATGCGGCGCGCCGAAGTGGGCATCGCTGACGGCCACGATGCGCCCGCCAAGGCGCAGCGAGGAGACTTCGTGCAAGGCCTCCTTGTCCAGTCGATCCCAGTTGCAGGCCGGCTGGCCATGGGCGCGCAGGCGCGCCACGCCGCCGTCCGGCAAGAGGTTCAGGCGCAGATGCGTCCACGGCCCCGAGGCTTCGGGCAATTCCACGAAGTGATGCGCGTCCTCGCCCAGCGCATGCGCCGGCAGGATTTCCGTCCACACGGTGTCGGCATCCGGGTCGGCCTCGCTGCGGGAGGCCTCGATGGTCACCGCCTGCGGCTGGTTGCCGCTGAAATGCGTGGTGTCGATGTCGAAACCCATGACATGGCCGGCCACGCCCAGGCGGATGATGGCCCAGTCCCGGCCGCCGTCACGGCGACGACGCGACTCCCAGCCATCCATCCACTTGCCGTGCTCGTCGAACTTGCCGGCCACGAACACCGGTGCGCCCGGCTGCAGCATGCGTTCGGCGGCGGCAAAGAACTCGTCCGAGCAGGCCAGCACTTCGGCGCCCAGCGCGGCGTCAGCGAGGTTGGAATGGCGGCGGGCAAAATCCGGCAACTCGACAGCGGGTGCCTGAACGACGGTGCCACGGGGAAGATCGGCGCGTGCCATGAGAACTCCTATGCTTGCGGGTGGGCGGCGCGGGCGCCGGTCCACGGATGATGTTCGGCCCAGTGCCGGGCAATGTCGGCGCGGGTGGCAATCCACACGCGCTCGTGGCTCTGGATGTAGTCGAGAAAGCGTTGCAATGCCGCGAAGCGTGCAGGGCGCCCGGACAGGCGGCAATGCAGGCCCACCGACAGCATTTTCGGCGCATGCTCGCCTTCGGCGTAGAGCACGTCGAAGGCGTCCTTCAGGTAGGTGAAAAATTGCTGGCCGCTGTTGAAGCCCTGCGGCGAGGCAAAGCGCATGTCGTTGGTGTCCAGCGTGTAGGGCACCATCAGTTGCGGGTGCACGCGGCCGTCCGCGAGCTCGACCGGATGCCAGAAGGGCAAGTCGTCGCCGTAGTAGTCGGCGTCGTACAAGAAACCGCCCTCCTCGGCCACCAGGCGCAGGGTGTTGGGGCTGTCGCGGCCGGTGTACCAACCATCCGGATGTCTGCCGGTGAGCTGGCTGACAATCTCGATGCAGCGCTGCATGTGCTCGCGTTCGATGGCCTCGTCGACATTCTGGTAGTGAATCCAGCGGTAGCCATGGCAGGCGATCTCGTGCCCCAGCTCGACGAAGGCCCGGCCGGCCTCGGGGTTGCGTTCCAGCGCCATGCCCACGGCAAAGACCGTCAGCGGCAGGTCGCGACGTTCGAACTCGCCGAGCACCCGCCACACGCCCGCGCGCGAACCGTACTCGTAGATCGACTCCATGGACATGTGCCGCGCCGGGTAGGCTTCGGCACCGATGATCTCGGACAGGAACTGCTCGGAGCCGGCATCACCGTTGAGCACGCAGTTCTCGCCGCCCTCCTCGTAGTTCAGCACGAACTGCACGGCGATGCGGGCCTTGCCGGGCCAGTTGGCAGCCGGCGGGTTGCGGCCGTAGCCGACCAGATCACGGTCGTACAAATTCGGGTTCATCTGTCGCTCTCGGTTGCGGTCGTTGCCGGCAATCATCAGGCGCCCTACTTTACCGCTTCCCGCACAGGCGGCAATGACGGTACCCTGATGCGGATTTGTCACGAGGGACCACACGCATGAACCTGTCGCCGTCGCCGGTTGATCCGGAGGGCCTGGCCGAGTACTCGGTCGTCTTCACCGATCGCGCCCTGAACCACATGTCGCAGCGTTTCCAGAGCGTGATGCGCGACCTTTCAGCGAAGCTGAAAACGGTCTACAACGCCGATGCCCTGGCGCTGGTGCCGGGCGGCGGCACCTATGCCATGGAGGCCGTGGCGCGCCAGTTTGCCACCGATCAAAAGGTGCTGGTGGTGCGCAACGGCTGGTTCAGTTATCGCTGGAGCCAGATCTTTGCCACCGGCGGCATCGTGGCGGACGAAACGGTGCTGAAAGCACACCCGGTGGACGACGAGCCGCAATCCGGCTGGGTCCCGCCGGCCATCGAGGCCGTGACCGCGGCCATCGAACGCGACAAGCCCGGCGTGGTGTTCGCCGCGCACGTGGAAACGGCGTCGGGCATGATGCTGCCCGAGGACTACATCCAGGCCATGGCCCGCGCCACGCATGCGGTCGGCGGGCTATTCGTGCTCGATTGTATTGCCAGCGGGGCAATGTGGATCGACATGGCCGAATGCGATGTCGATGTGCTCATCAGTGCGCCGCAAAAGGGCTGGAGCTCCACGCCAAGCTGCGGCCTGGTGTTGCTGTCAGCCGCTGCCGAAAAACGCCTCGCCGAAACCGAAAGCAGCAGCTTCGCCCTGAATCTTGCCAAGTGGCGCGACATCGTGGCGGCCTACGAGCACGGCGGCCACGCCTACTACGCCACCATGCCCACCGACGCGCTGGTGCAACTCCATGCCAATGTCTGCGAGACGCTGGCCATGGGCCTGGACGAGGCGCGTCAAGCCCAGCTTGACCTGGGCTGGAAAGTTCGCGACCTTCTGGCTCGTGATGGCTTCCCGAGCGTGGCCGCCGGTGGCTTCGAGGCGCCGGGTGTGGTGGTCAGTTTCACCGACGACAACGCCATCCACAGCGGCCAGGCCTTCGCGCAGCAAGGCCTGCAAGTGGCCAAGGGCGTGGGCCTGGCCTGCGATGAGCCCGCGAGCTTCAAGACCTTCCGCATCGGCCTGTTCGGCCTGGACAAGCTGAAAAACATCGACGCCACCGTCGAACGGCTCGCCAAGGCACTCGACATCATCGCCCCGGTGGACTGAGGCCGATGGAAGCCTTTTTCATCGATTTCGGCAACATGCTGCTGCGCTGGCTGCATGTCATCGCGGCCATGGCCTGGATCGGCGAATCGTTCCTGTTCGTGATGCTGGACAACGGTCTGCGCGAGCCGGAAAGCGAGGCGGACCGCCAGCGTGGCGTGTTCGGCGAGATGTGGGCCGTGCATGGCGGCGGCTTCTACCACCACCAGAAGTACACCACCGCGCCGGGCAAGCTGCCGCGACACCTGCACTGGTCGTTTCTGAAGGCCTACACCACCTGGCTGTCGGGCTTTGCCCTGTTCGCGCTGCTGTATCTGGCCAAGCCCGAACTGTACCTCGCCAATCCGGCCAGCGACTGGGCCTGGGTGGCCGGCATGTCCGGCTGGCAGGTGAATGTGGCGGCCGTGCTTTTTCTCGTGCTGGGCTGGGTGGTCTACAACGAGCTGTGCA
>CAZOXZ010000107.1:0-8439 GCA_964583865.1 uncultured Rhodanobacteraceae bacterium
ATCCGCTGGACGGCAGCTCGAATATCGATGTCAACGTGTCCGTGGGCACGATTTTCTCGGTTCTGAAGCGGCCCGCAGGCTGCACCGGCAAGGCGGAAACGTCGGAATTTCTGCAGCCGGGTACGGCCCAGGTCGCTGCCGGCTACGTGGTGTATGGTCCCAGCACACTGCTGGTACTCACGCTTGGCCACGGCACGCACGTGTTCACGCTGGACCGTGACATCGGCAGCTTCCGGCTGACCCGACGCAACGTTCAAATCCCGCCCGAGACCGGCGAGTTCGCCATCAACATGTCCAACCAGCGGCACTGGGAAGAGCCGATGCAACGCTATATCGCCGACCTTCTGGCCGGCGAGACAGGCCCGCGTGGCCGCAATTTCAACATGCGTTGGGTGGCCTCGATGGTGGCCGACGTGCACCGCATCATCACCCGCGGCGGCATCTTCACCTATCCGCTGGATGCCCGCATCATGGACAAGGGCGGCAAGCTGCGCCTGATGTACGAGGCCAATCCCATGGCTTTCATCGTCGAGCAGGCCGGGGGCGCGGCCAGCACGGCGCGTCAACGCATCATGGAGGTCCAGCCCGAGGCCCTGCATCAGCGCATTCCGGTGGTGCTGGGATCGCGCGATGAAGTGGCCGTGGTGGATCGCTACCATGCCGACGCTTGAGGCCGGGCCGGACTTCATTGCCACCTGCGACGGGGCGCTGGACGAGGCGGCGTGCCACGCCATCATCGAGCGTTTCGAGTCCAGTGGCCAGGCCACCCGCGGAAGGACCGGCAGCGGCGTCAACACGGCGTTGAAGAACAGCTGGGACATCTGCATTGACCACCATCCGGAATGGGCGGACGTAGTCGGCGAACTGAACCGGGTCATGGCGCATGCGTTGATGGCCTATGTGCGGCGCTTTCCGCGGCTGCTGTTGGCGCCATTGTCCCTGTCGATGAAGTCGCCGGACGGCAGCGGTTTGGTGCCATTGACGGACGAAGCACTGCGGACCATGGCCGACGACCAGTTGCTGGCGCTGGTCACGCGGGTGCTGCGGCCGGGTACCATCAACGTGCAGAAATACCTGGCCGACGAGGGCGGCTATCCGTACTGGCATTGCGAGTTCTATCCCAAGGCCGGGGACCTGGATGCCTTGCATCGCATCCTTTTGTGGAGCGTGTACCTCAACGATGGCTTCGACGCCGGCGAGACGGAATTCTTCTACCAGGAACGGAAGATCCAACCCCGCACGGGGCGCCTTGTGATGGCGCCGGCCGGCTTCACCCATACACATCGCGGCAACCGGCCGGCAGGCGGCGACAAGTACATCGCCACATCCTGGGTGTTGTTCCAGACGGCGGGAAAGTTGTACGGCTGAGCGGCCGGGTGCGGCCGGAACCTGTATTATTGGCCGCAAGACGTTTCGCACGGAGTAGACAACCATGCGCTGGGTTCTACTGGTATTCGCCGTCGTCGGCATGTCGACGGCGTGGTTCTTGCCATCACCCACGGCTTTCGTCGTCGTGCTCGGGATCGGCATGCTCTGTGCCGTCGCGGCCACGTTGGCGTTCACGCAAGCGCGCATTGATGCCACCACGGTGGAGGATCCATTGGCGGCCGCGCGTCTGGACAAGGCTCTGGCTGCGGTGCGGGAGAAGCGTGCGCGGGAAGCGAAGCAGATGCACGCGGACCAACCGGCCACGGCGGCTGCCCTGGATCGCGAAGCGGAGTGAGTGACGGCCGCGACGGCAGCCGGATGGCATGGCCGGATGCGGGCGTGATCCATCTGCATTGGCTGGACCGCCAGCGGCAGGACAAGCGCCGGCCACTTGCAAATGTGCTGGCGCGCTATCTGGGCGTGGCGCCGCATGAGCTTGGGATCATCGAGGACGAAACGTCCGGCAAACCGCGCCTGGCCGAGGTAGCCCAGCTGCGTTTCAACTGGAGTCATACCGACAACGTGGCCCTGCTGGCAGTTGCCAACGCAGTCGAGGTTGGCGTGGACCTGGAGCGCTCCGACCGTGCACTCGACGCGATGGCACTGGCAAAGCGCTTTTTTTCTGCCGCGGAACATGCATGGCTGGAAAGCCTGCCGCAAGGCAAGCGTGGGGCCGGATTCCTGCGACTGTGGACCGGCAAGGAAGCGGTCCTGAAAGCCACGGGCACGGGTATTTCAGCCGGGCTGGATCGCGTCACATTTCTGCCGACAGGCGCTTACGGACTGGTGCTGGACCGGCAGCGGCTGGGACGCGGCGCTGCACACGTCATTCAAGTGCGGGCGCTGGCAACGCTCGAACCCGGACAACTGGCCGCCCTCGCCTGGTTGGGGCCGAGCGAGGTGCGGGTGTACCATTTTCACCACCTCGCCCGCATCGCCGACCATGACCTGCATGCGCCGGCGGCCGATGAAAGGCTGACATCATGACCACCCTGAGCGTCAATCTCAACAAGATCGCCCTGTTGCGCAATTCTCGCGGTGAAGGGCGCCCCGATCCGGTGCGTGCCGGCGAGGTTGCCATTGCAGCCGGTTGCCATGGGCTGACGGTGCATCCGCGCCCGGACCAGCGCCATATCCGCCCTGGGGACGTGCACGCGCTGGGGGCCCTGGCAGCACGTTCCGGGGTGGAATTCAACATCGAAGGCAACCCGTTTGCCGCCGCGCGCGGCAGCTACCCTGGGCTGCTGGCCCTGTGCCGGGAGACGCGACCCGCCCAGGTCACCCTGGTTCCCGATGGGGACGGTCAGGTCACATCAGACCATGGCTTCGATGCCGGTGATGCCAGCAGGTTGGAGACCTTGATCACGCAATTGCAGGCATGCTGCGGCCGCGTCAGCTTGTTCGTGGATCCGGGCCTGGTGGCTGTGCAAGGCCTTGCCGAGGCCGGTGCCGATCGGCTCGAAATCTACACCGGCCCGTATGCAGCGGCCTTCGCCAACGGCGAGCCGCAAGCAGCGCTGGAGGCCTGCCGCGCGACCGCGCGCGCCGCCCGGGAAGCCGGCCTGGCCTGCAACGCCGGCCATGATCTCAACCAGGCCAACCTGGGGCTCTTGCTCGAAGCCGTGCCGGGTATTGCCGAGGTATCCATCGGCCACGCGCTCATCGAGGACGCCCTGTACGCCGGACTCGAGGCGACGGTACGCGCCTATGTTTCACTGCTGGCATTCGCTGAACCAGCATGAAAAGCGATGCCGCCGGTCTGGGACGGTCCGGGCGCCAGGCATGCCCGGCGCCCATCATTTCTATCCCCCGCCCTTGGCCTCGGCGGTGGTCACGAACCCGAGGTGCACCATGCCGACGCTCTTGGCACTGGACATCACCTCCCAGATGCGCGAGTAGCGCACGGACTCATCCGAACGGATTTTCAGTTCGGGCTGCGGGTACTGTTGCGCGGCCACGGCGAGGCGCGCTTTCAGTTCGTCGTCACTGACCAGCGCATCATCCAGGTACAGCATGCCGTTGGCCTTGATCGCCAGGTCCATGCTGCCGGAGAGTTTCTCCGCTTCGTGGATCAGGTCGGCCTGGGGCAGCTTCACCTTGACCTTGTGTTGCGCCAGGGGCGCGGTGATCATGAACACGATCAGCAACACCAGCATCACGTCCGCCATGGGCGTGACGTTGATGTCGGCCATTGGCGTGCCTGGTGCGTCGTCTTCGCCTCGATTAGCCATGCTGGTTCCTTTACTTCTTGAAGCCGATTTTCTTCACGCCGGCATTCTTGGCCTCGGCCATGACGTGCGCAAGCGTGTCGTACAAGGTATCCGGGTCTGCCTGGATGCGCAGTTCAGACTGGCGCTCCAGAGGCTTGGCACCCAGGATGAGCAGCTGCGCCTTCATGCTGGCTTCCGTGACAGGCTGGCGGTTCCAGGTCATGGTCCCGGACGCGCTGATACGCAAGTTGATCGGCTCGGGTGGGTTCTCGGGTTTTTCTTTGTCTTTGTTCGGCTGCGGCAAATCAATCTGGATGTTGTGCTGCAGCGGGGGTGCCGTGATCATGAAGATGATCAGCAGGACCAACAACACGTCCACCATGGGCGTGACGTTGATCTCCGACATTGGCATCCCGTCTTTGGAAGGACCGGCCATGTGTACCTGCCTTGCTGTATTGACTTGTTTGCTTCAGGGCCCGGCGCTCGCCGCCTTGGCAGCGGGCGCCGGATTATGTCAGCTCTTGGCTTTTCCTGATGCTGCCTTGCTCTGGCCACCGCCACGGCGTGAACCGGTTGCAAAGAAGTCGTGCAGGTCATGGGCGAACTCGTCCATGTGTGCAAAGGTGACCCGGTTCATGCGCACGAAGAAGTTGAACATGAACACTGCCGGGATGGCGACGCCCAGGCCGATGGCGGTCATGATGAGCGCCTCGCCCACGGGGCCAGCCACCGCACCGATACTGGCTTCGCCGGTGGCGCCGATCTTGATCAAGGCGTGATAAATGCCCCAGACCGTACCGAGCAGGCCGACATACACCGCTGCCGAACCCACCGTTGCCAGCAGGGTCAGGCCAGATTCCAGGCGCAGGCTTTGCTTGGCAACCGCCTGACGCAAGGCTCGATCGATGACCTCCGAACGGTTGAGCTGTTCTGCCAGGCGACTGCCTTCGCTGCGCTGATGGTGCTGTGCGGCGGCGGCTGCTTCCAGGGCGATCTTGGAGAATGGCTCGTTCTTGCCCTGCTTTTCCATTTCACGAATGGATTCCTGGGCCGTGCGAGCATTCCAGAACTTCTGCATCACCTTTTCGGCACGCCCGCGAACAGTCGCATTGCGCAGCAGATTGACGATGATGAAGTACCACGAAAGGATCGACATGATCACCAGCGTGACGAATACCACCCATGCGAGGGCATCAAAGTTGTGGATCAGGTGGTCGAAACCCATGGTCTGCAAAGCCTGGGCGTTATCGTTGCCACCCGGTGTGGCGGGAGTTGGCTGAAGCATTTGGCTACCTTGTCTTCGTGGTGTTGTTTGAAAGGGACTGGTTGTGGTTCGGCTGAATCAGAATCGGTTGAGGTTGAAGCTTACGGGCACTTCTGCCCACGCCTCGTACGGTACGCCATTTCGTGAGCCAGGATTGAACTTCCAGTCTCTGGCGGCGTTGATGGCGGCCCGATCGAGCTCGCGATATCCGCTGGATTTCTTGACCTCGACCTTCTTGACGGTGCCATCTGCCCCAACCAGGACCAGCAGGATCACGGTACCTTCATGCCGCATCCGGATGGCCTGCGCCGGATAACGCGGCGGATGCCTGTTGCGGTAGCTGATGTTGGCACTGGGTGCAATCGTGGTCGGTGGTGTCGGCGGCGCCGGTGGCGTCGGTGGCGGAGCCGGCGTGGCCATGGTCGACTCTTCCTGCACGACCGGCGGTGGGGCCGGTGGTGGCGGAATCGGCGGCGGCTGGATCTTCTTGATCACCTTGGGCGGCGGCGGCTGCTTCGGTGGTTCCGGCGGCGGCGGCGGCGGTGGTGGCGGTGGTGGTGGTGGCGGAATGAACTCGACCATCACCGTCTGCGTCTTCGGCTTCTCGTCCGCATGCGGCGGCGACACCGGTGCCAGCATCATCAGGAAAGCGAATGAGTGAATCGCCACGGCAAAGGCGATACCGACGGTACGACGCCAGCTGAACTTCGTTTTCCTGGTGGAGTAGTAGTCAGTTCGTGAAGCCATGGTTGCTCAATTCAGTGAGATGGGAAACGGTGTTCGACGAAAAACGGGAGCCCTCCGGAGAAGGCCTTCGCTGCCAGCCCGGCAGAAACACGTTACACGAGCCTGTCAAATTTGTATAGGGGCGATTCAGGTTCATCCGTGGGTCCCGGCGTCAGTTGGCACCGGCTTCTTTCAACCAGCGATTCGCCTGGTCGCGGGTTGCCGGATATTCCGCAGCCTTGCGCATTGCCTTGATGGCGGCACTGCGATTGCCGGCGTTGCCGTTGGCTGCTCCGAGGACGATATATGCCTGGCCAGGCTTGTCGACACCCTTGGCAATGCCGGCCTTGATCGCCTTGATGGCCTCGGCGTTCTTGCCGAGGTTGGCAAAGATCTGGCCACGACGCACATCGATGCTGCCGTCGGTGACGAATTCACCGGCTTTTTTGTAGAAAGCAAGTGCCTTTTCGAGGTCGCCGCCCACAAGCGCGGCATTGCCCTGCAATTCATACACATCGAGACCGGGCTGGAGATTGCCCGCAGCCAGGGCTTCATCAATGCTGGTCCAGGCCTTCTTGGCCAGCGGCGCCGGCTCGTCGGAGTTCTGCGCCATCATGACGTACAACTTGGCGATATCCATGTAGTCGCGGGGCTCGGTCAGCGCACCCCTGGCCTTGGCGCCTTCCATCAGCGTCGCCGCCTCATCGTAGCGCTGGGCACGAATCAGCAGCGAGACCGTGTTGTGCAGGGTGGTCATGTCATCGGGATTGGCCGCCAGGCGCTTCCTGGCCAGGACCAGGGCCTCGTCGGTCTGGCCCAGTTCGGCGTAGCTGGCCGCCATGATCTGGTCCCAGGTTCCGGGATGACTGGTCTTGCCTTCGGCCTTGTTCAGCTCGATGGCCTTGTTGATCGCCGCCACGGCTGCCTCGTAATTGCCCAGGCGGTAGTCGATATTGCCTTCCAGCGCGTAGGAACGGGCCGATTCACGCTTGCCTTCGGCGCGCCAGGTCTGCAGTGTGCTGAATGCCTTGTCGTACTGCTCGTCGCTCATGTAGAACTGGGCCAGCCCGTACATCAGGTCGAAGTAGGTGTCGTTGGGCATCACCCCGATTTCGAGAGCCTGTTTCATTTCCGCGATGGCTGTGGTGATGTCGCCCTGGTTGTAGTGCAGGTTGGCGAGGCCCTGCAAAGCCATGGCGCGGGCGTACTTGCTGTCTGCCTCGGTGGACATGGGCTTGAGGGTGGCCAGCGCCTTCTCGGTGTCCCCGGCGTTGACCGCCGCCAGGCCCTCATTGAGCTTGTCGGCAACGCGCTGGCTGCGCAGGTCGACTTCCGGGGCTTCACGCGTGGCGTCCGGATAACGCTCGACCGGCTCGTCCTTGGCCATGACGACTGGCGAGACCACGAAAAACACGAGCAGTACGCCGACAAGAAGATTCTTCAAGGAAGCTTTCATGGTTGACCTCTTTGTCTCGCCCACCCAAGGCGGGCCTCGGAGTTGAAAGTGAAATGGACAGCGGAAACCGCCCTCGCCCGGCAAGCGGGGTACGACAAGGCGGATACTGCACGAAGCGCGCTCCAGTTTACAACTTTTTTGCGTTGCGCGAGCCGGGAGGCCATGTTTCTCCGGGCCGCGCCGGACCAACACAACAGCTTGTGCGCCCGTGTCGTATCCGCGTTTAGACGTCTATACGTCCAAATTTGATACTTCCAGTGCGTTTGTCTCGATGAACTTCCGACGCGAATCCACGACATCGCCCATCAGCGTGGCGAAGATTTCGTCCGCTTCCACGGCATCCTCGACCGTGACTTGCAGCATGCGACGTGTCTCTGGGTTGACGGTGGTGTCCCACAGCTGATCCGGGTTCATCTCGCCCAGGCCCTTGAAGCGCTGGATGCTGCGGCCCTTGCGGGCTTCGTCCAGCAACCATTCGCGAGCCTCGGCAAAGCCGGAAATGCCTCGGGAACTCTTGCCTCGCCGGACTTCGGCACCCTGCTTGACGAAATCATGCAACTCGGAAGCCACCGCCTTCAGCGGCCGGAACTCGGGCCCGTTGACGAGGGCGCGGGTGAGAATGGATGTGTGCGCCAGGCCATGTTGGGTCCGCGTGATGACGATGGCCGCCGGCAATCCCGTGTCGGCATCGGCCGGACGCAAGGTCAACGTATAGCTGGGCTTGCCCAGGCCGCGGGTCGTCAGGCGCTCGGCCAGGCCGTCCATCCAGGCTTGCAGGCGCGGCCCATCTTCCCAGATGGCCTCGTCGAGTGGTGTGTAGTCCAGCATTTCGATCATCGCGGCCGGATCACAGCGGCTGCTCAGGCGCGCAATCTGGTCGATGGCGATCTTGTAGTCGCGCAACAGCTTTTCCAGCGCAGGCCCGCGCACTGGCGGGGCATCCGGATCAAACTGCAATTCGGCGTTGTCGACAGCACTGGAAATGAGGTACTCGCTCAGTGCGGCATCATCCTTGAGGTAGATTTCCTGTTTGCCCTGCTTGATCTTGTACAGCGGTGGCAAGCCGATGTAGATGTGCCCGCGCTCGATGAGTTCCGGCATCTGGCGAAAGAAGAAGGTCAACAGCAAGGTGCGGATATGCGAGCCGTCGACGTCAGCATCGGTGAGGATGACGATGCGGTGGTAACGCAGCTTGTCCGGGTCGTATTCGTCCTTGCCGATACCGGTGCCCAGGGCCGTGATCAGGGTGCCGACCTCGGCCGACGCCAGCATGCGGTCAAAACGCGCACGCTCGACGTTGAGGATCTTGCCCTTCAACGGCAGGACGGCCTGGTACTTGCGGTTGCGGCCCTGCT
>CAZOXZ010000108.1:0-8329 GCA_964583865.1 uncultured Rhodanobacteraceae bacterium
GCGTGCCAAGATCGTGGCGCAGATTCCCATCAGCAGGCTGGGCAAGCCGGATGAAATCGCGCACGCGGTGGCCTTTTTTGCCGACGATCGCTCCGCGTGGATCACCGGTGCCAACCTCGCCATCAACGGCGGGCACTACATGGGTTGGTGAGAACCTGGCCATACTTTGCGACACGGCCCGGAAGCCAGGTTAACGCCGGATCTTGCCGGCCCGCTCGGCGCGCTCGGCCCGCAAGCTCCATGCAGGATCGCGCCTGCGAGTCATTCTTGCGAACGACGGACCTTCGGCCCGCCCTGGCCAAAATCGACGATGGCCCACAGCCAGGCACTGGCGCGGGTGCGCCACGGTGCCCAGACCTCGCCGGCCTCGGCCAGCTTCCGCGGCTTCGGCAAGTCGTCGAGCTGCCACAGGATCCGCGCGCCCTTGCGAATGCCGAGGTCGTCATGCGGCAGGATGTCCGGTCGGCCCAGGCGGAACATCAGCAGCATCTCGACGGTCCAGCGGCCGACACCACGCACTTGCGTCAGCTGGTCAATGATGCTCTGGTTGTCCATGCGCGCCAGGCGGCGGTGATCGGGCACGATGCCGGCGCGCGCCTTGTCGGCAAGATCGCGCAGCGCGGCCAGCTTCTGGGGTGAAATGCCGGCTGCACACAAGGCGTCGTCACTGGCTGCATCCAGACCGGCGACGGTGATGTAGCCCGGCCGCAGCATCAGGGCTTCGACGCGCGCGGCAATGGTGGCGGCTGCCTTGCCGGACAATTGCTGATAGATGATGGAACGCGCCAATGCGGCAACCGGGTTGAACGATGCCGGGACGCTGCGTTGCGGCGGCGGGACGCGGGCCATCCAGCGGGCCAGCACCGGATCGGCTGCTGCCAGAAAACGGTCCGCGGCGCCGGCATCGAAGCCTCGTGCAGCATGATCCGGGCCGCTCATGGCGGTGGCTCACGCAAGGCCCTGACGCGACCACCGCAGCTGCTGCCAAGCGCTACCCAACCGGCAGCGAACAGGAAGCCACCCAGCGGCGTCAGGACGCCAAGGCCATCCGGTGCTCCCAGCGCCAGCGCGTACAGGCTGCCGCAAAAGAGCACGATACCGGTGCCGAAGCACACCAGCGCCACGCGCCGGGCGCGCCCCAATGGCGCGGCGAATGCCGTCCCGGTAAACGCCAGCGCATGCCAGAAATGATAGCCGACGGCAGTCTGCCACAGATCTTGCCCGCGAACGTCCAGCAGGCCGGCAAGTGCATGTGCACCAAACGCACCCAGCAACACGGCACTGGCGCCGAAAAGGGCAACGCCAACGGCCAGCGTTCGCTGACCGCCGACGTTCCGGTCATGACCGGCAGTGCCAGGCTGGCTCATCCCGGTCATGACAGGTCAGGGCTTACTTGCCGTCGTCGATCCGCTGTGGCGCGGTCTCGTTGGCAGCTTCCATATCCGTGGATTCCTGTTCGGCCGCAGTGCCGGTCTTCTGGTTGTTGATGATGCGCGCCGCTTCTTCCGGGTGCTTCTTCTGCCACGGCGTCATCTTCGGCGAGGTGCTGACCGGCAAATAGATGCGGTATTCACGATCGTTGACCACTTCGTTGTCCGGGTCGCTGACGTCGATATCGTACAAACGCTTGGCAAACTCGTTGAAGTCGTAACCGTGGGTCGATGCGTAGGCCTTCAGTGCCAGGCGGATCAACGGCAACTGGGCCGGGCCACCATGCAATGCCGCCACCAGTGCGCGCTCACCGAACATCATGCGAGCATACACATCGTCGGTAATGCGCAGGTTGCCGCTTTCATCAAAGGTACCCGGGCCATCATTGCGTTGGACCGTCTCGTCGTCGGCATCACCGGTGTCAGCGGTGTCGTCAGACGAGGCATCGTCGCCATTGGCCATGTTCTTCAGCTCGTCCTCGGATGGTGCATCGGCCAGGTCGATGGACTCGTCGGCAATCTCGATCACGCTGCTGTTGACCGGGATGCCGATATCAAAGGCGTAGTTCTGGTCACCCCAGTTGGTCGTGAAGGTGACATACGGGCCGGTCTGCTCCAATCCCAGCTCCTTCGCAGCCGCCTGCAGTTTGCTCAGAGCCTTGTCGGTGGCCACGGCAATGTCATCCAGGGTGCGCGGCGCCTGCGTGGAAACCAGCAGCATGGGCTGCCGCGGGCGATCCATCAGCACCGGATCAAGGTCGTCGTAGCCGATGTTGGGAATGTTGGCCAGCATGGATTGCAGGTTGTCCAGCGTGTACTGCATGAATGTTGCCGGATGGCCATGCAGGTACAACTGGCTGTAACGGTCGATGAAGTTCCAGCCGTACTCCACGTCATAGCTCATGGTGATCTTCACCAGCTTGCCATTGTCGCTGGGATCAAGCGTGATGGTGTAATGCTTGTCGTTGCCGCGCCAATCGTTGGTCAGCTTCCACACGATCTCCTTGTCGAGCTCGCTGGAGACAATCTCCAGGCTGCCATTGCCCTGCTGGCTGGCCGTCTTCCAGGAGATTTCCGATCCCGGTCCGTAATCTTCCCCCGAACTGGCGTATTCGATTCGCGGATCAAGCCCGGTGAGGGCCGAGTACGTGGGGAAGTTGCGGAAATTGTTCAGCGTATCCCAGGTATGGCGAAGGTTGTGGCTGATTTCGATGGAACGTTCGACGTGACCATGGGACGGCAATACCACACCGACCACGACAGCCAGTACCACGACCAGAATGAGGGCAACGATGAATTCAAGCAGACGCGTCATCAAGTGTTCTCCGGGTTGCGTTGTTCGGCCGCCGATTGGCCACCGGGATACTCTTGCGGCTGGCCGGCCTCCCCATGCCGGACACTGGCCGGGCACAGCTCGCGAGGCTGTGATGTTACTGTCTCGAAGCCCGAAACGCCATCACCCCGCCCGGCGTTGCAGCTTCCGGCTCATACGATCCCGAGCTCCAGGGCCTTCAGCACGGCCTGCATGCGATCACGCACGCCCAGCTTCGACAATACATTGGAAACGTGATTTTTCACCGTGCCTTCGGCCACACCGAGCGAGTTGGCGATCTCCTTGTTGCTGAAACCACCGGACATCAGGCGCACGATTTCGGTCTCGCGAGAAGTCAACGGATCGGGCTGTTCGAGGCTGTCGAAACGCGGGCTGATGCGCTCGGCCCCGGACTGCACACGCTGGGTGCTGGCCGGTGCCACCAGTGATTTTCCCGCGGCCACGCACTCCACGGCTTCCACCAGTTGCTCCAGCGACACGTCTTTCAGCAGATAGCCGCGTGCGCCGGCCTTGATGCCAGCCAGGACCAACTGGTCATCATCGAAGGTGGTAAGAATCACCGTCGGTGGCAATTGCGAGGCCGCCGCAAGCGTCTCCAGCACCTCAATGCCGTTCATGAAGGGCATGCGCAAATCCAGCAGGACAACGTCCGGTTGCAATTGCGGGATCAACTCGACCGCCTCGCGACCATCGCCGGCCTCGCCGACGACCTTGATGCCGTTGGCCAGCTCCAGCAACGAGCGAATGCCCTGGCGCACCAGGGTTTGATCATCAACAATGCAGACTGAAATCATGCGCTTCTCCAACCCGGCATGGCAGCACCACAGCCGGAAAAATCAAGTGTCAACGGGCGCCACCCGCAACGGCAACCAGGCACGCAACGCAAAGCCACGACCGACATCATCGACCTGCAGTCGTCCACCAAACTCGGCCAGGCGCTCGCGCATGCCGTTGATGCCATTGCCGGCACGCATCCCGGCACTGCCCTGCCCGTCATCGCGCGCCTGCAGCATGAGGTCCCCGGATGACAACCGTTCAAACCGAATCCAGAGGTGCCGGGCATGCGCATGGCGCACGGTGTTGGTGATGATTTCCTGGACGCAACGCAACACCACCTCGGCTCGGCGCGGGTCATCGACAGCGAACTTCTCCGGCATCTGCAAATGGACATCCAGTCCCGGGATGCCACTGGCCAGTTCACGCAAGGCCTTGTCCAGGTCGGCATTGTCGTCGTGGCGCAGGCGACTGACAACCTGGCGTACGTCCGTCAGCAGCTCTCGCGCCATGACCTGGGCGACTTCCACGTGCCTGGAGGCGCGCTCATCGACCAGGTGACGCGTCACTTCCAGCTCCAGGGCCAAGGCGGTCAGATGGTGTCCGACCAGGTCATGCAGGTCGCGAGCGATGCGCAGACGCTCGGCCATGCGGCTGGACTCGGCCAGCAAAGCCCGCGTGGCACGCAGCTCGGCGTTCAACTGGCGTTGCTCCTCGCGCGCCTCGGCCTGCTGCTTGGCAATCACCGCCGTGACAAACGTCAACACCGAAAAACCGAGATAGACCAGGCTCTGGAAAGCCGCCAATACCAGCGAGTTCAAGGTCGGAAAGGTGACGAACACGGGGATCAACGCCAGATTCTGCAGCACCAACCCGACCACCGCCCACGGCAACGGCAGCAACCATGGCAGAACCACGGCCGCCACCACCAACAGCAAGGCACTGAGCCCGCTCTGGCTGAAATAACCCACACCCATGGCCATCAGCGTCATCACCACCAGGCCCAGCAACTTCAGGGCGCGGTACTGGCGCGTCTGCAGGCTGCCGCTGAGCAGCCAGTACACGATGCCGAACACCACATAACAGCTCGCCCACAAGGCCAGGGTAATCTCGGCACCGCCCGGCGCGGCGGCAAGCCGCTGGATCAGCCAGTCGATCTGCAGCAACGGCAGGCCCACGCAAAAATACGTGAACAGACCAGCGTAACGCAGCAACCGCATCGGATTGTGGAATACATGTGCCATGCGGCCATGATAGGTGACATCGGCCGCCATCGGGCTATCCAGTAGCCAGCGCATCATGCGATACTTGGGGAATTGACTCTTTTTGCGCAGCCGTAGCCAATATGCCCATGGCCATCCGCGACATTCGTCGCTCCGACCTGGACGCCGTTCTGGCGTTGAACAACGCTTCCGGACCGGACATCCTGCCCATGACCGCGGATGACCTGGCCTGTTTCTTCGCCCGTGCGGATTATTTCCGTGTTGCCGAAGTGGACGGGAAACTGGCCGGTTTCCTGATCGCGCTGCGCGAAGGCTGCGATTGCGCCGGGGACAATTACCGCTGGTTCAACACCCATCATGATGCCTTCCTGTACATCGATCGCATCGTGCTGGCGCCGGACCAGCGTGGCCTGGGACTGGGCCGGGCGCTGTACAGCGATGTCGAGAGTTTCGCGGAAGTGCGCGCGCCGCTGCTGACCTGCGAAGTCTTCCTGGAGCCGCCCAACGACATCGCCATGCTGTTTCACGGCACCTTCGGTTTCAACGAAGTGGGTCAGCAAACCATGCAGCCATCCGGTATCCGTGTCAGTCTGCTGGCCAAGGAACTGCCCAGTTTCCAGTATGTGAAACAGCGCTACCTGGACCAGGACGGCCTTCCCGACCAGGCATGGTTGCGTGCTCGTCAGCTGCCGCCAGCGGCCTCGGCGGAGGGGACGAAATGAACGCAAGTCCCGACGCCGGCTCCGGCGAAACCGCGTCACCGGCTTGCGATCTGCGTTTCGGCCAGGTCGGCCTTGCCAACGTGCGTGTCCTGGCGGACCGCCCGGCACAATTGCAGTACGAGCTGGCGCGGCGGGTTGCGGCATCACCGGCCATGTTCCGGCGCACGGCGGTCGTGCTGGATCTCGGTCACATGACAACCATTCCGCCTGTCGATCACGTTGCCGCGCTGCTCAAGGCCGTGCGCGACGCCGGCATGTTGCCGGTGGGGCTGGCCTATGGCGATCCACGTCTGGAAGCACTGGCCGAAGCAGTGGACCTGCCACTGATCGCGCGCTTCCGGGAAGCCTACGAGCATGCCAGGGAGGATGCGCCCCGGCCGGCTGCGCCGCAAGCCTCGGCGCCCGCCACGATTCCGGCAGAACAAACCGCGGGCACCCTGTTCAACGACCAGCAAGTCCGCGGTGGCCAGCAGCTCTATGCGCCCGGCGGCGACCTGGTTGTCACGGCCACGGTTGCCAATGGCGCCGAAGTCATCGCCGATGGTTCCATCCATGTCTACGGCAGCCTGCGCGGTCGCGCGCTCGCAGGCGCACGCGGCAACGACGACGCACGCATTTTCTGTTCCGATTTTCGCGCCCAGCTCATTTCCATTGCCGGCCAGTACCGCGTATTTGAACAACTGCCTGAACAACTGGCTGGGCAAGCCGTGCAATGCTGGCTGGAAAATGACAAGCTGCGCATCGAAACATTGCAAGACCACCCCAAGTGATCGTCAGGGAGAACACACATTGACTGAGAACATCGTCGTCACATCCGGCAAGGGTGGAGTCGGAAAGACCACCACGGCAGCATCACTGGCCCTCGGTCTGGCGCGCCAGGGGAAGAAGGTCGCCGTCCTCGATTTCGACGTGGGTCTGCGCAATCTCGACCTCATCATGGGCTGCGAGCGGCGTGTGGTGTACGACTTCATCAACGTCATCCAGGGCGAGGCCACGCTGAAGCAGGCGCTGATCAAGGACAAGCGCTGCGACAAGCTGTTCGTGCTGGCGGCTTCGCAAACCCGCGACAAGGATGCGCTGACCCGCGAAGGCGTGGAAGCCGTGCTCAAGGAACTGCAGGACGATAGATTCGACTACGTCGTGTGTGACTCGCCGGCCGGTATCGAAAAGGGTGCCCACCTGGCCATGTACTTTGCCGACCGCGCCATTGTCGTCATCAACCCCGAGGTCTCCAGCGTGCGCGACTCCGACCGCATTCTGGGCCTGCTGGACTCGACCACCCGGCGGGTTGAGAACGACGAGGGCGACGTGACCAAGCACCTGCTCCTGACACGCTACGACCCCGCCCGAGTCAGCAAAGGCGAAATGCTGGCCATTTCCGACGTGGTCGATATCCTCGGCCTCGAAATCCTCGGTGTGATCCCCGAATCCACCGGCGTGCTGAACGCGTCCAACGCCGGCATCCCGGTGATCATGGACGAAACCTCCGACGCCGGCCAGGCCTATGCCGACGCCGTCGATCGCCTGCTGGGCAAGGCACGACCCATGCGTTTCGTCGACATACCGAAAAAAGGCTTCTTCAAGCGCGTCTTCGGGAGTTGATGATGGGAATCCTGGACTTTCTTCGTGGCAAACCCGAATCCAGCGCCAACGTGGCGCGCGAACGCCTGCGCATCATCGTGGCCCAGGAACGCAGCGCGCGCAACGCCCCGGACTACCTGCCGATGCTGCGCAGCGAGTTGCTGGAAGTGATCCGCAAGTACATCAAGGTCGACGTGGATGAAGTGCAGATCAACGTCGAGCACGATGGCAACAACGAACTGCTGGAACTGTCCGTGGCACTACCGGATATCGTGCAGGACAAATGACGACCTCCGGTCCGGCAACGGAAGCCTCCGTTCTCCGGCTGGCTGATTCCGACTTCGACGCAGCCCGCAAGCTGCTCGGCGACCACGACCTCGAGCTGGTGATGGTGCCTGATGGCGCAACCATTCCCGGCAGCTACTGGGGTGAACCGGAGGCGGGCGTCATCGCATCGACGGTGTATGCCCGCCGTGACACACCCATCCACTCCCTGCTGCACGAGGCCTGCCACCTCATCGTGCAGCCGCCCGAGCGTCGTGCTCTGGTGCACACCGATGCCAGCGACTCCATTCCCGAGGAAGACGCCACCTGCTACCTGCAGATCCTGTTGGCAAACAAGCTGCCCGGCATGAGCCGCCAGCGCATGTGGGCCGACATGGATGCCTGGGGCTACAGCTTTCGCCTGGGTTCGGCGCGGGCATGGTTTGAACAAGATGCCGACGAAGCGCGGCAGTTCCTGCGCGAGCGCGGTCTCGTCTGAGCAACACGCAAGCCGCTGTTCCGGGGCACGCCCACTCATGCCCTTCACCCGGTCTGTCCATACGACAAACGGGCCGGCGACACAGACCCATGCGATCAACTGGACCATGACAGCGACCTGAAAAGTACGCCCGAGCGTCTTATCATCAAGATGTTCTTCCCCCAGAACACCTGACCGGAAGGAGGCAACATGACTCAAGATGCCCTGAAAGGTCGTGCCGAGGAACTCCTCCGACACGCCGGCATCACCATCAACGGCTCGGCGGATACGGATATTCAGGTCCACAACCCGGACTTGTTTTCGCGGGTCTTTGCCCACGGCTCCCTGGGCCTGGGCGAGGCCTACATGGACGGCTGGTGGGATGTCACCGACCTGCCCGGCTTCTTCACCAAGGTGCTGGGCATACGTCTCGATGACGAACTGCACACCATGGACGCCATCATGACGCACTTCAAAGCGCGCTTTCTGAACATGCAGCGCGGCAAGCGTGCCTTCAAGATCGG
>CAZOXZ010000109.1:0-8325 GCA_964583865.1 uncultured Rhodanobacteraceae bacterium
GCGCAATATCGGCATAATCCTTCGAGCGCGCATCGGTGTTGCGGATCAGCAGCGTCAATGGCGTGCCCGTGGTGCGCCCCTCGTACCAGCCGGACAGGATCTCGACCTCGTCGGTTTCGTGCCGCTGCGAGGTGTAGCGCGAGGTGCCCGTGGCGCGGCGCTTGAGGTCATGCACGAAATCGGCAGGCTGCAGCGCAATGCCGGGTGGACAGCCATCCAGCACACAGCCGATGGCCGGGCCATGGCTTTCACCGAAGGTCGTCACGCGCAGCAGCTGGCCGAAGCTGTTCATGCCCTGCCTCCGGCAGCCGCGACGATGGTATCGGCGTGCTCGAGGAGCGTGGCGCGATCAATGGCGGCCACGCCCATCGGCCCGCTGTCGAATTCGAGCCAGGTGAACGGCACCTGCGGCAGGCGCGCCAGCAGCAGCGGCTCGCTGGCACCAACTTCGACAATCAGGACGCCATGCTCGTGCAGGTGGGCCGGCGCCTCGGCCAGCATGCGCAACACCAGATCCATACCGTCCTCGCCGCAGACCAGTCCCAGAGCCGGCTCATGGCGATACTCGGCCGGCAGGCCGTCGAACTCGGTCTGGCTGACATAGGGCGGATTGGAAACGATGAGGTCGTAGCGGCGCCCTTGCAGGCCGGCAAAGAGGTCGGAATGGACCAGGCGCACGCGCTCGCCATCCAGCCCCAGCGCCGTCCGGTTCTCGCGCGCCAGCGCCAGGGCATCGGTGCTGATGTCGACCAGGTCGACCTGCCAGGAAGGGTGGTGCACAGCCGTCGCCAGGCCGATGCAGCCCGAGCCGGTGCACAGGTCCAGCACGCGCGGCTGCGTTTGCTCCGCCAGCCAGGGCTCGAAGCCTGCGGGAATCAGCTCGGCCAGTGGCGAGCGTGGTACCAGCGCGCGCTCGTCGGACTTGAAGCAAATGCCGGCAAACCAGGTTTCACCGACCAGGTAGGCCACCGGCAGCCGCTCGCTGATGCGTCGGTCGATGAGGCGGCACAGCCGCCAGCGCTCGTCGGCGGTCAGCCGGGACTGCGCATACACCGGCGGCATGTCCGGTGGCAAATGCAGCGCCGAGAGCACCAGATGCATGGCCTCGTCCAGGGCACTGTCATGGCCATGACCCAGGCACAGGCCGTTGGCCTCGAAGCGACTGGCCGCGTGGCGGATGAAATCGACGATGGTGGTCAGTTCGTGGCTCACAAACTCTTCCGGCCGCGGAAACCGGCCAAGTATAAGCGACCGGCGCGCGCGCATGGCGTGCGGCTACAATCGGCGCATGAAACCGGTTGCCCTCTGGCAGAGCATTCTGCCCCACCAGCTGCTGTCACGCCTGGTACGCCACGCCACGCGCTGGACCTTCCGCCCGTGGAAAAATTTTCTCATCGACACGGTCGTGCAGCTTTACGATGTGGACCTTGCCGAGGCACAGGAAAGCGACCCTCACGCCTACCGTCATTTCAATGCCTTCTTCACGCGTGCATTGAAGCCGGGCGCACGCCCGCTGGCCGGCGACGAGAGCACCCTCATCAGCCCGGCCGACGGGCGCATCAGCCAGGCCGGACGCATCCGCGACGGCCGTATCTTCCAGGCCAAGGGCCAGGATTTCAGCTGTGCCGAGCTGCTGGGCGATGCCGCGGCGGCCGAGCCTTACGCCGGCGGCCATTTCGCCACCATCTACCTGTCCCCACGCGACTACCATCGCGTGCACATGCCGCTGGCCGGCCGCCTGGTTCGCACCACGCATATCCCCGGACGCCTGTTCAGCGTGGCGCCGGCCGTGGTCGAGGCCGTGCCGCGCCTGTTCGCCCGCAACGAGCGCCTCGCATGTCATTTCGAAGGCCCGCAAGGCCCATTCGTCGTTGTCATGGTCGGGGCCATGCTGGTCTCCGGTGTGCAGACATCCTGGGCTGGCGAAATCATCCCGCCGTACGCGCGAGCAATTCGCGACGACAACTTTGCCGGGCGCGAGGTGGCCATGGAGCGCGGCGCGGAAATGGCACGCTTCAACATGGGTTCGACCGTCATCGTGCTGCTGCCTGGAACACATGCCGGCCTGGCCGAACTCGAGCCCGGACAGGCCTTGCGGATGGGCCAGCGGCTTGACAGACCTGCCGCTTCGAACCATGCTGGACTTCCCACAATGTAATGGTGATTGTACGCTGATGGCTCCTCGGGGAAACAACATGCAACTGATCAACCGCATCATCGCCATGAGCCGCGCGACCGTGCTCGGACGGCAGCTGAAAGGGATCGAAAAAAGTCTGGACAACATGACGCCAGACACGCGCAAGCGCCTGGCGCTGCTGGTCATCCGCGAAATCGACCAGGCCAAGGCCTGCGAATTTCCGCACCTGTATGGCACGCCGCCGGAACTGCGTTACAAGTTGTGGGGTACCGGCACCGACACCGGCATGGAACGCGCCCGCTCGGACAACCTGCAAGTCCGCATGCGCGGCATTGCCCTGTGGCTGGCAGTGGCTTACCACGAGACCCGCGAATCACCATTCAAGGAAACGGCCGATCTTTACCGCCGCATCCAGGGCGTGGTGCGTCGCTTGAAGGACAGCGTCCCGGCCGGCAGCAAGAAACGCCGCAGCGCTGCCTGACATTGGCGAACACCCTCCCGACGCACCATCCGGGCAAGCATTTCCAGACACCATGAGCCGTTGGCGTCCGCCGGCACCGCATGCCACGCCCATCATCACGGCCGAAGGGCTGGAACGCCTGCAGCGCGAGCTGGACGAGCTTTGGCACCGGCGCCGGCCTGCTGTCGTGCGCGCGCTGGCTGCCGCTGCAGCCGAGGGTGATCGCTCCGAGAATGCCGAATACCAGTACCGCAAGAAGGAATTGGCGGGCATCGACCGGCGTGCACGTTACCTGACCCGGCGCATCCCGCGACTCAAGGTGCCGCCCGCTGGCCGGCGGCAGGGCGACAAGGCCTATTTCGGCGCGTTCGTCGAGTTGCAGGCCGCGGGCGCCAGCGATTCCCGCCAGTGGCGTATCGTCGGCCCGGACGAAGCCGATCCGTCCAGCGGCAACATCAGCATCGACTCACCCTTGGCGCGTGCGCTGCTGGGTCATGGCGTCGGCGAGGAATTGCAGGTCGACCTGCCGGACGGCCCGCAAACCTGGCGCCTCGCCGCAGTCCATTACCCACATGAGAAACAAAACAAAGACAGCTGATTTTGTTGATGTTTCACATCTGCCACAACCAGCCTGAAGGCCGCGGAAAATCCACGGATATCAGGATCACGAGCATGGTCAGCGCGTCAGTCAGGCACGCGCCGGCAAGCCGAGCCGGCCTCGCTGGCCGGCTGCCACTCGACCTCGACCGGGCCGCTGTCGGCCCATGTGAGGAAAATCTCCATGGCCGCGTTGCTCTGGTAGAAACCGTGGTCCGGCGCCGGCCCCTTGCCACTGCGCGCATGAAATCGGTAATAGTCGCCCAGGCGCGACGGGTCCGTGGCCAGCAGAAAACTGTCCACATGGGATGCCACGATACATTCGCGCAGGCGCGTGGTGCGAAACGGGCGAATGTCGAGGCGAAGATGATCCAGTGGCACGATACGCCGGATCTGGCCATCGTCACGCAGCAGCACCAGTTGCGGCGCGACCACCGTGAAACGCGGATCCGAATCGTGGGTCTGCGCCAGCACTTTCACCGCGATACGTACCAGCTCACCGTCGTTGTCCATCTGAAAACGACGATACCGCACCGGTCCAGACGGCAAGCTGGCCACCGCACTGGCCGGACCGAAATCGATGCGGACCTCTTCGCCGGACTCCAGCACAATGGGCGGCGGGCCGCCCAGCGGCGCCTCTGTCAGGGCGTCGAGCGCGCCCGGCACGACGGACGTTACCGACGTATGTGCCCAGACCCCGGGAACCGGGACCAGCAACAGAACCCAGGCAAGCCACCGCAATCGCATCATCATTCCCGTGTCACGGCATGCCTTTTTCAGGGGTCCGGATGCAGACGCTCGAATTTGCCGTCGTGCTCCACATACGCCTGGAAACCGAACTTGGCCTGCAAGCGCGCGAACTCGCGCAAATGGCCCCCGCGAACGCTGGATTCGCTGCCATCCTCGAGCAGAACCGTTTCCGGCAGGCGCTGCTGGCTTTCAAGATAGGCCAGGTGACTGTCCAAGGCTGCCGGCAAAACCACACCGCCGTCAACCACGAAACGACCGTTCTTGTAAGCCTGGATTATCAGGCCAAACGAGGATGCATCCGGGATGTCCGTCGGCACGGTACGAATATTGCCGCTACTGCATGCTCCCAGCAGGGAAAGCAACAACACCAGCACCACCAGCATCACACCACGTCGCATCGCAGGCAGGATTCTCATGAACATCTCCGATAACAAGGCTGGGTTACGACAATCATGCATGGGGCAGTGTCACCCCGCGTTGCCCCTGGTACTTGCCGCCGCGATCCGCATAACTGGTACCGCAGACCTCGTCGGACTCGAAAAACAGCATCTGGGCCACGCCCTCATCGGCATAAATGCGTGCCGGCAATGGCGTGGTGTTGGAAAATTCCAGCGTCACATGGCCTTCCCATTCGGGCTCCAGCGGCGTGACGTTGACGATGATGCCGCAACGTGCGTAGGTGCTCTTGCCCAGGCACACCACCAGCACATTGCGCGGAATGCGAAAATACTCCACCGTCCGTGCCAGCGCGAAGGAATTGGGCGGGATGATGCATTCGTCGCCCTCGACATCCACGAAACTTCCGGAATCAAAGTTCTTCGGGTCGACGATGCTGGAGTTGATGTTGGTGAAGATCTTGAACTCACGGGCACAGCGCACGTCGTAACCGTAGCTGGATGTGCCCCAGGAAATGACGCGTCGGCCCTCCATCTCGCGCACTTGATCGTGCACGAACGGCTCGATCATGCCGTGGTCGGCGGCCATGCGCCGAATCCAGTTGTCTGACTTTATGCTCATTGAGGGTGGCACACCCGCACGGGAGGCAAACAGAAACGCAATTTTAGCCTTTGCAGCGCTGCGGGTGAAGCCTCACCTCGTCACCACTGCGCCGTTCATGTGTTCTGCACGACGATCTCCGGGAAACCGAGGCTCTTGTTGCGCGCCCGGGTCGACAGCAACGCCGCCGTGCGCCGGGCAATGGCACGGTAGCTGCCGGCAATGTCCGAGTCGGGCATGGCCACGA
The DNA here is from genome assembly GCA_964583865.1 of uncultured Rhodanobacteraceae bacterium. Taxonomy (GTDB): domain Bacteria; phylum Pseudomonadota; class Gammaproteobacteria; order Xanthomonadales; family Rhodanobacteraceae; genus DASSBG01. The sequence continues at coordinate 5,188 of CAZOXZ010000109.1, forward strand.
CCGTGGGCTTGCCGCTGTCCGTCTGCTCGCGAATGCGGATGTCCAGCGGCAGAGCACCCAGCATCGGCACGTCGTACTGGGCCGCCATGCGCTCGCCACCGCCGGCGCCGAAAATATGCTCCTCGTGGCCGCACTGGCTGCAGATATGCGTGGCCATGTTCTCCACGACGCCGAGCACGGGCACCTCGACCTTCTCGAACATCTTCAGTGCCTTGCGCGCATCCAGCAAGGCAATATCCTGCGGCGTGGTCACGATCACGGCCCCGGCCAGCGGCACCCGCTGGCACAGGGTCAGGTGAATGTCGCCGGTACCCGGCGGCAGGTCCACCACCAGGTAGTCGAGATCCTGCCACAAGGTCTCGTTGAGCAGCTGCATCAAGGCCTGCGTCACCATCGGGCCACGCCAGATCATGGCCGTGTCCTCCTCGACCAGCAGACCGATGGACATCATCTGCAGGTCGTGCGCCTGCCGCGGAATGATCTTGCGCCCGTCCGGTGACTCCGGTTTGCCCTCGATGCCGAGCATGCGCATCTGGCTGGGACCGTAAATATCCGCATCCATGATGCCGACCCTGGCACCTTCGGCCCGCAGTGCCAGGGCAAGGTTCACCGCCACCGTGGACTTGCCGACGCCACCTTTGCCCGACGCCACCGCGATGACGTTCTTGACACCGCCCATGGGCGACAGCTTCGGCTGCACCCGATGCGCACGCACGCGCGTACCGATCGACACACTGGCGCCGGCAATGCGCGTATCAGCCTCGAGTGCTTCCTTGACCAGTGCGGACAAGTCCTCATGCCAGCCGGCCGCCGGATACGCCAGCTCCAGATCCACGAACACCCGGTCAGCGTCGATGCCGACCGCACGCACCGCACGGGCTTCACCCAGCGTCATGCCAGTGTGCGGATCATCCAGCGGTTCCAGCAGCGCTCGCACGGCGGCTTCGGTAATCTCGCTCATGTCTGTCACGACTCCCGTGTTCAGTTCAGCCCACCATTATGCCAGTGCTGTTCCGCCGTGGCGTGGCAATCTGCAAGTGCAACTTGACTGCCGGGACAACTGCCGGCACGCTGGGCGTCTTCCAGAACTTGGAGAATCGCAATGACCCGCATTCTTGCTTGCGCAACCGCCTTGGCGCTGTTGTTGATCATGCCCATCGCGCAGGCTGCCAACGACACGCCCGTGGGCACCTGGCGCACCATCGACGACAAGACCGGCGAAGCCAAATCCATTATCAAGATCATCAACGTGGATGGCAAATTGCAGGGCAAGGTGCTGAAAGTGTTGCAATCTGACCAGGGACCGCATCCGGTATGCAGTGCCTGCGAAGGTGACCTGCACAACAAGCCTGTCGAGGGCATGACGATTCTGTGGGATCTCGAGCGCGAGGGTGACAGCTGGGAAGGCGGCCAGATCATGGACCCTGCCAACGGCAAGACGTACAAGTGCAAGATGTCGCTGCTGGACGATGGCCAGAAACTCGAAGTTCGCGGCTTCATCGGCTTCTCGCTGTTCGGTCGCAGCCAGGTATGGGAGCGCGTGGCCGAGCCCGAGCCAGCCCCAGAACCGGAACCCAGGTCCGTTCCCGAGGCACAGCCCGCACCTGCCGCCAGCGCGGCGGCTGCGACGGCAGAGCCGGCCGTCACCGAGATTGACCCGGCAATTGACACGACAACTGGAACGACAGAAGCCAGACCGATGACTACCGCTACTGACGAAGGTGTGCAATGAGCCCCAAAGCATTGATGCTCGCTGCCATCCTGGGCTTGCCGCTGTTGCTGGCCGGGTGTGGCAAGGACAAATCCGAGACTCAGGCGGCGCCTGCAACAGCCGCAACAACCGCAGCTGCACCCCAGGCACAGGCTGCCGCGCCAGCACCCGAAAAACCTGAAGAACCGAAGTACTACATCAAGCCGTTCCCGGTGATCGGCATTGCCAAGTGCGACAACTACGCCGCCGCCGCGCGCCGCTGCCTGAACCTGCATGGGACCAACGAGCAGCGCCACAAGTACGAGGATGGCATCCAGAGCATGCTCGAGGATCTCAGGCCGAAGCAAGGCGAGGAACCACCATCGATGTGGGATACCCAGCGCTGCACTTATGGCATGAGCATGATGGAACAACGCTTCCCGCAGTGCCAGTTCTGACCGTCGCCGCTTGACTGCAGCTTCAACGCCGCGGCCCCGCCTTCGATGCGGGGCCGCGTTGTTCCACGATCAACAAAACGAGACACCATGAGCGCGCGCCAAATCCTTGTCACCAGTGCCCTGCCCTACGCCAACGGCCCCATCCATCTCGGCCACATGGACGAACATGTCCAGGGCGACATCTGGGTCCGCGCCTTGCGCATGGCCGGGCATACGGTGCATTTCGTCTGCGCCGACGATGCCCACGGCACGCCCATCATGCTGCGCGCCGAGCGCGAGGACATCACGCCCGAGGAACTGATTGCGCGCAGCAATGAGCAACACCGCGCGGACCTGGCCGATTTCGGTGTGGCCTACGACAATTATTCCAGCACACACAGCGATACCAACCGCGAGCTGACCCATCAGATCTACGCCGCGTTACACGAGGGCGGGCATGTCGAAACCCGCGCCGTCGAGCAGTTCTACGACCCGCAACGGCAGATGTTCTTGCCCGACCGCTTCATCAAGGGCGAGTGCCCCAACTGCCACGCACCGGATCAGTACGGCGATGCCTGCGAGGTCTGCAGCAAGACCTACGACCCCACCGACCTCATCAACCCGTACTCGGTGGTGTCCGGTGCCACGCCCGAGCGCCGCAGCTCGGACCACATCTTCGTGCGCCTGGGCGACTTCCAGGCCATGCTGGCCGACTGGCTGGAAACCCGTCGCAACGCCGGCTGTCTGCAGGACGAGGTGGTAAACAAGCTCAAGGAATGGTTCGACCAGGGCCTGCGCGGCTGGGACATCTCGCGCGATGCACCCTACTTCGGCTTCGAGATACCCGGCGCGCCCGGCAAGTACTTTTACGTCTGGGTGGATGCGCCCATCGGCTACCTGGCGTCCTTCCGCGAACTGTGCGAGCGCCGGGGCCATGACTTCGCCAGCTTCATCGAGCGCGACGCCGCTGCCACGACTGGCACCGAGATGGTGCACTTCATCGGCAAGGAC
>CAZOXZ010000110.1:0-8324 GCA_964583865.1 uncultured Rhodanobacteraceae bacterium
CATGTAGGTGGACTTGCCGCCCATGTTGGGGCCGGTGATGACCAGCATGCGGTGCGCGTCGTCCAGATGCAGGTCGTTGGGCACGAAGGGCTCGTCGCGCACTTGCTCGATGACCGGATGGCGTCCCTCGCTGATGTCAATGCCGGGCTCGTCGGTCAGCTGCGGGCAGGCCCAGCCCAGGGCGTCCGCACGCTCGGCCAGTGCGGCCAGGGCGTCCAGCTCGGCGATGGCGGTGGCGGCATCGCGCAGCGGTTGCAGGCGTTCGCCAAGAAAGTCCAGCAACGCGGCGTATAGTGCCTGTTCGCGCTGCAATGCGCGTTCGCGCGCGGATAGCACCTTGTCCTCGAATCCCTTCAATTCCTCGGTGATGTAGCGCTCGGCATTCTTGGTGGTCTGGCGGCGGGTGTAATGCGTCGGCACCTTGTCGGCGTGGCTCTTGCCGATCTCGATGTAGTAGCCGTGCACCTTGTTGAATCCGACCTTCAGCGTGGCAATGCCGGTGGCGGTCTTCTCGCGGTTTTCGAGATCCAGCAGGAACTGGTTGGCGTTGTCGGCCAACTGGCGCAGCTCATCCAGCTCCGCATCGTGGCCGGGGGCGATAACGCCGCCCTCGCGAGCCAGTACCGGCGGCTGCTCGATGATGGCGGCCTGCAGATGGCACGTGGTCTCGTGGTGGTCACCGATGCGTTGCACCAGCCGGTCCAGCAGCGGGTTGCCGAGCGTCGAAAGGACTTCGGCGAGGACCGGCGCCATCGCCAGGCCGTCTCGCAGGGTGGCAAGATCACGCGGGCGCGCCGAGCGCAGGGCCACGCGGGCCATGATGCGTTCCAGGTCGCCGATGGCACGCAGGTTCTCGCGCAAGGCCTCGAACTGGCGGTTGTCGGCCAGTGCGGCGATGGCCTGCTGGCGGTGACGCAGCGCCTGGTGGTCGCGCAGTGGTCGGTGCAGCCGACGCCGCAACAATCGGGCGCCCATGGGTGTGACGCTGGTGTCGATTATGCCCAGCAAAGTGTGTTCACGCCGGCCCTCGGGATGCGTATCCAGTTCGAGATTCCGTCGCGTGGCCGCGTCCATGGCAAGTGTCTCGCCGGACGCTTCGACCGCCAGGCCGGTGAGATGGGGCAGGGCGTTTTTCTGGGTTTCCTCCAGCCAGCCCAGCAGGCAACCGGCGGCACCCAGCGCCAGTTCGAGTTCGTTCACGCCGAAACCCGTCAGGTCGCGCGTACCGAAGAACCGGTTCAGCTCGCGCCGGGCGCTGTCGCTGTCGAAATGCCACGGCGGCCGGCGGCGCAGGCCGGGCAGGCTTTCAACGGCAGTGGGCCACTCGTTATCTTCACTGACCAGTGTCTCCACCGGCGCCAGGCGGGCCAGCTCCGCCGTCAGGGCTTCCTCGCTGCCGACTTCGGTCAGCAGGAAACGCCCGGCGGCCAGATCGACCCAGGCCAGGCCCCAGCCCTCCTTGTCGCGGGCAATGGCCAGCAAGAGGTTGTCGCGGCGCTGATCCAGCAAAGCCTCGTCGGTGACCGTGCCGGGCGTGACGATGCGCACCACCTTGCGTTCCATCGGTCCTTTGGTCTTGCCCGGTTCGCCGATTTGCTCGCAAATGGCCACCGACTGGCCTTGTCGCAGCAGCTTGGCCAGGTAGCTTTCCGCCGAGTGCCAGGGCACGCCGGCCATGGGGATGGCTTCGCCGGCAGACTTGCCGCGTTGGGTCAAGGTGATGTCCAGCAGGCGTGCTGCCGTGCGCGCGTCGTCGTAAAACAACTCGTAGAAATCGCCCATGCGAAAGAAAAGCAAATGCTCCGGATGCGCTGCCTTGACCTTCAGGTACTGGCGCATCAGGGGCGTGTGGTTCTTGCCGGATGGCGTGGACGAGGTGCTCAAGCCGTCTACCTTGCAACGTGATCAGGATGGGCCCATGGCGTACACTGCGCGTGGCCCGAGCGTGGATTCTCGCACATGCACCGTACCGTTTTCTTCGTTTCCGATGGCACCGGCATCACTTCCGAGACCATTGGTCACAGCCTGCTGACCCAGTTCCAGGCGGTGGAGTTCGTCACCCATCGCCTGCCGTTCATCGACAGCATGGACAAGGCTGCGGCCGCGGCCACGCGCATCGCCGGCGAATATGAGCGCAGCGGTCAGCGTCCGATCGTCATCAACACCCTGATGGACCGGGCCCAGAGCGACCGTCTGGCCGAAAGCGGTGCCATGATGCTGGATGTGTTCACGCCTTTCATTGCCCCCTTGGAGGCCGAGCTTGGGTGCACCCGGTCGCCACTGGTCGGCCAGGCCCATGGCATGACCGATGCCGCCGAGTACGAGGCCCGCATCCACGCCACCAACTATGCCTTGTCGCACGATGACGGCATGGCCACGCGTTATGACGATGCCGATGTCATCCTGTTGGGCGTCTCGCGGGTGGGAAAGACTCCGACCTGCCTGTACCTGGCATTGCATTTCGGCATCCTGGCAGCGAACTATCCGCTGACACCGGAGGACCTTGAGCGGCAAGAGCTGCCCGAGCCCGTGCGCAAGTTTCGCAAGCGCCTGTTCGGCCTGACCATCGACGCCGACCGGCTCAGCCAGATCCGCCAGGAACGTCGCCCCGGAAGCACCTATGCCAGCCTGGCTCAGTGCCGCAAGGAGTTGAGCCAGGCAGCTGCCATGTTGCGCGGCTTCGGCATTCCCCAGCTCAACAGCACGCATGTCTCGGTCGAGGAGATCAGCTCCAAGATCATCGACAAGCTGGGCATCGAGCGCAAAATGTTGTGATGCGGCTTTCGGCTGCAACGGTCCGTGCGGGTGCTACCATCGCCGCATGAGCGCCGTTTTGCAAACCCGTGCCGAGCAGTTTCTTCCCAGCCGTTTTGCCTGGTTGATGGGGCTGTATGGCGAGAACTACCATCGGCTGCAGCGCCTGTTCGGTGCCACCCGTCTGGAACCGGGCCAGTACCGTTCCAGCGTGGGCGACAACCTGGACGTGGTCGTGGATGTTCAGCACCGTCATCCCTACACGCTGGACATGATCATCACCTACGCCAGCACCGACCACGCCACCGGCAATCCGGCGCCGTCGGCGCAAGTGCGCCTGTACCTGGATGCCAGGGTGGTGGAGGTGCAGCACTGCCATCCCGGCAAACACCTGTGGCAGCTTCTGGGGCCGTGGCCACCGGCTGCCGTGATCTCGCGCCACCGCTTGCGCATGGCGACCTTCCTGAACCGCTGGCTGGTGTATCTGGCCGAGCAGGGCCACTCGTGCGGCACGCTGGAACGCGTCGACGAGCGCGTGCGTCGCGGCTCGGCCTGACCCCCCGTGTCGTTTCAGTCGGCTTGGCAGACCTTGTTGCGACCGCTTTCCTTGGCCTTGTACAGCGCCTCGTCTGCGCGCTGGAAAAGCTGCTGCGGATCGTCACCCGGTCGACAACCGGCGATGCCCAGGCTGATGGTTATGGCGTGGGCCTGGCCCTCGAAGGTGAATGGCAGTTCCGCCACGGCCTGACGCAGACGCTCGCAGATCTTGCGGGCTTCCTCAAGATCGGCCTCGGGCAGCAGCAACGTGAACTCCTCACCACCAACGCGCGCGGCGGTGTCTTCGTTGCGCGCGTGCTCGCGAATGGTCCGGGCCACGCGCTGCAACACCTCGTCACCGGAGGCATGGCCCCAGGTGTCGTTGACTTTCTTGAAGTGATCGATGTCGATCATGCACAGAGACAGGGGCCGTTCGTGACGACTGGTGCGTGAGCGTTCGCGCTCCAGGACGTCTTCGAAGTAGCGGCGGTTGCCGAGGCCGGTCAACGGATCGTGAGTCGCCTGCTGGAAAACCTCGTCGTGGTATGGCGCTTCGATGCTTGCCGGGCCGACGAACTTGAGGATGCTTTCGCCCACGGTGATGTGATCGCCGTCGCTGAGCCGGTGGTCCTGGCCGTCGAGTTCTTGTTCGTTGACGCGCGTGCGGTTGGTGGAACCCAGGTCGCGAATGTAATGCTGCTTGCCGTCGGACCAGATGACGCAGTGGCGGCGCGACACGCTGGCGTGCGGCAGCTGGAGATCCGCTTCCCCGGTTCGTCCGATCAGAGCATGCTGTGCACCCACGGCCAGGCGCCTGCCCAGGCCTTCGCCATAAATGACGATGACGCAGGCCGTTCCCTTGTGCGGTGCCTTCGGGCCGGGGCTGATTTTGGTGCGGTGGGTATTCATTGGCTGTAACTGTTGAAGCAGCAACCTCCTGGCCCGATTCTAACCCGCAATCGTCGCAACGGCGACCGATGGCGCAAACAGGCATGTCATGGGTGTCTCGGCCCCGCGTTCCGGTATCGTGAACCGTGCCTGCACATCCGCTGTATTGACAAATCGCAAATCGTGTTCAAATAAGGTAAAATGCTCCCGCTGTTGCTGCGCGTTGTACGTTCGACAGGTCCATCCGCAACCTTGGGGTTCGGGTTCTCCCTGACTGGCTGCATGCTCACTGCAGTACGTGGTGATCCTTGATTGGATTGCTGTATATCATTTTCGTGTTTTGGAGTTGCGTTATGTCGGATCGAGAGATCGGCACTGTCAAATGGTTCAACGATGCCAAGGGCTTCGGTTTTATTTCTCGGGAAGGCCAGGATGATGTCTTCGTGCACTTCCGTGCCATCCGTGGTGATGGTTTCCGCAGCCTGAAGGAAGGCCAGCAGGTCAGCTTTCAGGTGGTCGAGGGCCAGAAGGGCCTGCAGGCCGAAGACGTGGAAGCCGTCTGAGGACGGATTGCCCACTGTTCAACGAAAGGGTCGGCTCTGCCGGCCCTTTCTCGTTCAAACGCCCGTCCGGGTGTTGCGATTGCGGATGTGCTGCAGCGCCTGTTCCAGGGCAAACACATGTGGGTCGTTCACGCCCATGTCACGCAGGGCATCGGCCAGCCGCAGCAGGTAGTCGCGGTTGGGGCCGCTGGGTCCGGATGAGCGTGCGATCTGGCGGGCAATGGTCTCGTCATCGGCCGGCCCGAGCCACGCGGCATTGCCGGCTTCGGCAATATAGACCAGACCGGTGGCATGGTCGCCGCCGAGGAACTGCATCCGCGTTTCAAAGCGCAAATAGCCGTTCTTTTCACGTACATCAAGGTGGGCGAAGGCACGGCCCGGGACGCGGTAAGCCATGCCGGTACAGCTGGCGCCCTCCCGCGGAATCAGGGTGAGGACCCGTCCCGGGGCTTCGGGCGTGCCGCGATGGTCGTGTGACCCTTGCCAGAAACGCCGTTCCCAGCCGTGGATCGTTGCCTGGCGACGTTCCAGGTAGTCGAAATCAACCTTGTAGATCAGCGAACCGTAACCAAACAGCCATACGGCGTCGTCATCGGCGATGGGCTGGCGATTGCGGTTGGCCCGTGTGGTGTCGGTGCTGCGTGCGGCGTCCATCAGGGCTGTGGTTCGAACCCGTCCTCGAAAATGCCATCGGACAGTGAGAAATCACCCGCCAGTTGCAGGTTGGCACTGCCGCTGCTTCCGGTCAGCATGCTGTTGATCTGGCTGGCATAGCCGCCGCAGGTGTCGGTCGTCGGTGGCACCGTGAAGCTTGCTTCGGTGAGATCCATGCCGGTGGCGTCGGTCGTGCCGCCCAGTGCATCCCAGATGATCGGGGAGAATTCGCAAGTTGAACCCACAGGGAGTGGCGTTCCGAAAGCAACAACCGAGATGATGTGCAACTTCAGTTTCACTGTTGTCATGACGGCGTTGCCGGCCGCATCCACCATGCCGCTGGCCGTGTTCAATTGCGTGACCTGATAGGTCGTCTGCACGCCGTTGTTTGTCATGGTCGCCTGCGGGAAAACGAACTTGCCCGCGGGCAGGTAACCGCTGTGGTCGTTGAAGACGACGTCACCGAAGCTGCTGCCGTTGGGGATCGGGCCGTTGCTCGCACCGTAGACGATCATTCCACTGACTGGAAACTGGGTGGCGGCAACCGGCCCGCAGAAGGCCAGGCCGCCCAGCAGGCCGAAGATGATGGCGAGACGACTTGCAGATGGCATGGTGGCCCTCGCTTCAGTGCTCGTTGACGTACTCGGCGATGTCGTCGGAAATCTCCCGACCGGCATCGGCCAGCTCGCGACCTTCGCGGGCCGAGTGACGGATCTTGGCCACCACATTGCCCTTGCTGTCGGTAAATACCAGTTCCACACCCACGCCGGCCTGGGCCAGGTGGCCACCGGCAAAGGGAATCCACGCCTTGGAGACGTTGGCACGCTCGGTCCAGTACAGGCCCACGGCCACGTTCAGCAGCGGCGCGCTCTTGTCGCCGCGCGCGCCGGCACGGTTCAGTTGCTTGCCGAGGGTGTTCTCGAGCACATCCTCCAGATCATCATCGACATGCAGCGTGAGGTTCTCGACCGAGGTGACCTTGTAGCGGTAATCCGACAACTTCACGCCCGGTTTGATCCACAGCCATTCCAGGTCATCGCCCGCGTGCATGTTCGAGTAGTCCTGGATGATGCCCTTGCCATCTTCCTGCAGGCTTTCCTGGATGGTGTCATCGGCCTGTGCGGTGACAGCGAACAGGGCCAGGGCGGCGAAGGCGAGTACGGCGAGGATATTCTTCATGCGAGGCTCCATGCTTGTATCGGAGAGTCAATGCGGACCGACCTTGTCGGCCGGTTCATTCATGCGTTGCAGTGTAGCGCAGGTGGACGGTCGGGTCATGGCGTTCCGGCCACGGCTCCGATAGGCTCTTGATCCAGATTCCATGCGCGGGAAGACATGATGCATTTGCGGGCAACGATTCTCTGCAGCGCGCTGGCGGCAGCGTTGCTGGCAGTCGGGACGGTGCGGGGTGCCACCGTACCCGATGACTTGGTGGTGCAGGCACGCATGTCGAGTTCGGTCCCGGTGCTGTTGTCCTTCCAGGACGAGCCATCGCCGGATCTTGTCCCGCTGCGCCGTGATGCCGGGGTTCTGGTGCGTCGGCAGGTGCTGGTGTCGCAGCTGAAGGCACGCGCTGCTCGGGAGCAGGCAGCGGTGCGCCACTGGCTGGATACCCGTGGCATTGCCTACCGTACCTACTGGGTTGCCAATGTCATTGCCACGCGGCTGACAGCGGAGCAATTGCGCGCGCTCGGCAAGCGGCCCGATATTGTGCGTATCGTGTCGGATGCGCCACTGCCGCAGCGCTTGCCGCAACCGGACGGATCGCTGCCACCGTCGACGGCGGGCGTCGGCCAGAGCGGCCAGAATCTCACCTGGGGCCTGACAAAAATCAACGTCGTCGAGGCCTGGGCGCATGGCGTCATGGGGCAGGGCGTGGTGGTCGCCGGCGAGGACACCGGCTACCAGTGGGATCATCCGGCCATCAAGTCGCAGTATCGCGGCTGGGATGGCACGGAGGTTGACCATGCCTACAACTGGCATGATGCCGTGCATGTGGGTGGTGGCAGTTGCGGTGCGGACGCGCCGGAACCCTGCGACGACAACGGCCACGGCACCCACACCATGGGCACCATGGTGGGCAGCGCGATCAATGGCGTGACCATCGGCGTGGCGCCCGAGGCCGAATGGATCGGTTGCCGCAACATGAACGTCGGGGAGGGCACGCCGGTGATGTACATCGAGTGCATGCAGTGGATGCTGGCGCCCACCGACGACAACAATCAGGAGCCCGACCCGAGCAGGGCGCCGGACATCATCAACAACTCCTGGGCCTGCATCCCCAGCGAGGGTTGCACAATCGGCAACGAATTGCGTGCGGCGGTGAAAAACCTCGTCAATGGCGGCATTTTCTTCGCCGCGGCTGCCGGCAACTCGGGGTCGGGCTGCCAGACCATTACCGATCCACCGGCGATTTACCAGGCCAGCTTTGTGGTGGCCGCCACGGACTCCGGTGATGCGGTGGCCAGTTTTTCCAGCCGTGGGCCATTGTCGGGGCTGGCCATCAACAGCCGGTGGCGTTCGCTGGATCTGGCTGCGCCGGGCGTGGGCGTGTACTCGGCATTTCCCGTGGACGGCGCAGGCACTCTCAACGGCACCAGCATGGCCACGCCGCACGTGGCTGGCGTGGCCGCCCTGGTGATGTCGGTCAACCCCGCGCTCAAGGGCCATCCCGATGAAGTGGCCGACATTCTGCGTGCCAGTGCCGTGCGCAACGGCATCACCGATCCGTACAACATCAGTTGTGGCGGCCTGACCCTGGCTGACTGGCCCAACCACCAGGCTGGCTATGGCCGGCTGGATGCCTGGGCAGCCGTGCGCCTGGCCGACACCATTTTCATGGACGGCTTCGAGTATCCCGAGGAGCCTGGGCTGCAGAAACACAAGCGGCTGCGGCTGCGCCCTTTTGGCCCGATTTCCCGCCCATTT
>CAZOXZ010000111.1:0-4196 GCA_964583865.1 uncultured Rhodanobacteraceae bacterium
TGCACATCTTACTTGCTGGCTAATATCTGTCAAGCCCCGAGATCATCTTTTTTGTCGTGGTCACCATGAGGGGCTGCGGCACCACTGGTTGCACTGAGAGTGGGCCATGCAGCCTTGAGGTACATCAGGCCGGACCAGATGGTAAGGATGGCCGCCACCACCAGCAGCGCCTCGCCCACACGCCAGTAGCGCAACAATTCAGCTTGCTGGTCATGCTCCAGCAGCAACACCACGATGGCGACGATCTGCAGGACGGTCTTGACCTTGCCCAGCACCGCCACGCGCACCTGCCCGCGCTGGCCTACCTCAGCCATCCATTCGCGCAAGGCCGACACCCCGATCTCCCGGCCGACGATGACGGCCGCGGTGATGGCCAGCAACGGCGTGGGATGGGTCTGCACCAGCAGGAACAGGGTCACGGCGACCATCAACTTGTCGGCCACCGGATCGAGGAAGGCACCGAATGCCGAGGTCTGGTTCCAACGCCGCGCCAGGTAGCCATCCAGCCAGTCGGTCACGCCGGCAAGGACGAAAATCAGGGCCGCACCGAGGTTGGCGAAGCGCACCGGAATGGGCTCGTGGATGGCGTGCGCGTAGTACACCAGAACCATGACCGGCAGCAGCAGGACCCGAAACAGGGTCAGCCAGGTGGGAATGCTGAAGTGCGGCATCACGACCTGATCCCCGTGCGCTCGCCGTGCTGCTCAAGAATGCAAATGTTCATGGATTCTCCGTGCCAGTTGTTGACTGATGCCGTGGACCGCGGACAGTTCCTCGATGCCGGCGTCGCGAAGTCCTTCGAGGCCACCGAACGCCCGCAACAAGTTAGCACGCCGCTGCTTGCCGATGCCGGGAATGTCCTCCAGCGTGCTGCGCTGGCGACTCGCGGCGCGCCGTCGCCGGTGGCCGGTGATGGCGAAACGGTGGGACTCGTCACGGACTTCATTGACCAGATGCAATGCCGGTGAATGCGGGCCGGGATGCAGCAGCTTGCCGGCTGCTGCCAGTACCAGGGTTTCCTCGCCTGCACGACGCGCCGGCCCCTTGGCAACGCCCACCAGCATGATGCCACCGATGTCGAGTTCATCCAGCACTTCACGCGCCTGTTTCACCTGGCCCTTGCCGCCGTCGATGAGGAGGAGGTCGGGTTTTTCGCCCTCGCCGGCTGCTACCCGGCGAAAGCGCCGGGTCAGCGCCACATGCATGGCGGCGTAGTCGTCGCCGGGCGTGATGCCTTCGATGTTGAAGCGTCGGTAATGCGACTTCAGGGCCCCATCCGGGCCAAAAACCACGCAGGATGCGACCGTGGCTTCGCCACGCGTGTGGCTGATGTCGAAACATTCGATGCGCCGCGGCGGCGCCTCCATGCCCAGCAGCTTGGTCAAGTCCATCCAGCGCTTTTCCCGCGACTGCCGGCTGGCCAGGCGCGATGCCAACGCCGCTTCGGCATTGCGCTCGGCCATTGCCAGGAAGCGCGCGCGATCGCCTCGCACGCGTCCGTGCACCCGAACCTGGCTGCCGCGGTACTCTGACAGGGTCTCCTGCAGCAGCTCGGACTCGGCGCGCGGCAGCTTGCAGATGATTTCGCTTGGTAACGGATGGTCCAGGTAGTACTGCGCCACGAACTGGGCCAGGACCCCGGTCGCAGTATCTTCCAGCGCCAGGCGCGGGAAGAAGTCACGCGAACCCAGGCTGACGCCATTGCGGAAAAACAGGACGCTGATGCAGGCCGTGCTGGCCTCGACGCGGCAATCCAGCACGTCCATGTCCTGGCCGGCGCCACGCACATGCTGTTCGGCCTGCAGGCTGCGCAACGTCGCCACCTGGTCGCGCAGGCGCGCGGCACGCTCGAAATCCAATTTCGCACTGGCCTCCTCCATGGCCTCGCCCAGTTCGTCGATGATCTCGCTGCTCTTGCCTTCCAGAAACATGCGCAAATGGCGTACGTCACGGCGATAGTCTTCCTTGCCGATCAGCGGCATGCAGGGCGCCGAGCAGCGCCCGATCTGGAACTGCAGACAAGGCCGGGACCGGTTGGCGAAATAGCTGTCGGTACACGAGCGTACGCGGAACAGTTTGTGCAGCAGGTCCAGACTACGACGCACTGCGCCGACGTTGGGATACGGCCCGAAGTATTGCCCGGGCTTGGTCTGCGGCCCCCGATGCAGGGACAGGCGTGGATAGTCATCCTCGGTGGAGAGAAAGATCCACGGGTAGCTCTTGTCGTCCCGCAGCATGATGTTGTAGTGCGGCTTCTGGGACTTGATGAGCTGGGATTCCAGCAACAGGGCCTCGCCGGCCGTGCGCGTCACGGTGACCTGGGTCCGGGCTACGCGCGCCACCATGGCCGCAATGCGAGGCTGCAGCGTGGGACGCAGGAAGTAACTGCCCACGCGTTTTTTCAGGTTCGCCGCCTTGCCGACGTACAGAAGCCTGTCCTCGGCATCGTAGAAACGATACACACCGGGCGAGGTACTCAACGTGCGAACGTAGGCCTTGCCATCAAAGCTGTGCGCTGTGCCTGCCATGCCTGCATTGTACCGACGGGTTCAAGCCCCGGCAGTCACGTGAGCCGCGCCAGCAAGCCATCCACGGCCTGTTCCAGCAAGCCAAGGCAGGCGTCAAAGCCTTCGATCCCACCGAAATACGGGTCCGGAACCTCGCGTCCGGCGCCAAGCCCGGCCTCCTCCAGCAACAAACCGACACGGGCGCTGCTGTCGGCCGGTTGCAGCGCCTGCAACTGGGTCAGATTGTCCCGGTCCATGGCGAGAATCATGTCGAAGCGCGTGAAATCAGCCACCTCAACCTGGCGCGCGCGATGCGGCTCCAGATCGTAGCCATGCTTGTGTGCCGTCGCCCGCGCGCGCTTGTCGGCCTGCCCGCCTACGTGCCAGTCACCGGTGCCGGCCGAGGCCAGCGGCAAGGTTTCGCCTGCGTCCTGCAAGCGCTTGCGCGCGATGGCTTCGGCCGTCGGTGAACGGCAGATATTGCCCAGACAGACAAACAGCAAACCACCATCACGCATGTTGCATCGCCTCCATCGCCTGTTCCGCGCGCAGGAGGTCGTCCGCGTTGTCGATGCCTGCCGGAAAGACCTCGTCGACTTCCTGCACGGCAATGTCATAGCCGTACTCCAGCGCGCGCAGCTGTTCCAGCGACTCGGCACGCTCCAGTGCCCCCGGCGCGAGGTCCGCAAACGTGCGCAGGAAACCGGCGCGGTAGGCGTAGATACCGATATGACGCAGCAAGGGAACGTCCCTGGGCAGCTTGTCGCGATCATGCGACAGGCTTTCCCTGGCCCAGGGAATGGCCGCGCGGGAAAAATACAAGGCGCGACCGCGACGGTCGCGCACGACCTTCACGCAATCGGGACTGAACAACTCCTCGACCTCCCTCAGCGGTGTCGCCAGGGTTGCCATCGGTGTGCCGGCCTCGTCCAGCGCCTGCGCGCAGGCACGCACGCCGGCCACCGGCGCAAACGGCTCATCGCCTTGCAGGTTGACGATGGCCGTGTCATCAGGCCAGCCACACAGCTCGGCACATTCAGCCAGGCGGTCCGTGCCACTGGGGTGACCGCTGGATGTACGTACGCCACGCACCTCAAGGTCAGCCACGGCATCCAGCACCTGCGAGGCATCACTGGCCACCACGACTTCCTTGGCGCCGCACTGCAATGCGCGCCGCGCGACATGCCGGATCAACGGCTCACCGGCAAGCAAGCGCAGGGGTTTGCCCGGCAAGCGCTTGGAGCCGAGCCGTGCCGGGATCGCAACCACGAACGTCGACAGCTTGCCGCGACTCCCCGCTGCGTTCAATTCAACGTCCTTGTTTGCTGGCATGTCTGCGTCGCTCGGAAGGCCGCGCACCGCGCATGTCGGGCTGGCTGCCGGCCGCTGCCAGGGCTTCGGCATGCGAAAGGTCCACGGGCCAGGTGGCAATGGTCGGGCCGGACCTTCGGCGGGCATTCACGCCGGCAATGAAATCGGCGGCCGCCTGCTCACGTGCCAATGCCCTGCGATTGGCCTTGGCACGACGCTCGGCCTCGCGTTGGCGCACACTCTTGCCGGGCTGAAGGTTCAGCAATGCCTTCGACACGGGCCGCTTTGCCCGCTTTCGTCCACCGCGCTTGGTCGCGGCCTTCTTGGTCGCGGTCTTCTTGGTCGCGGTCTTCTTGGTCGCGGTCTTCTTGGTCGCGG
>CAZOXZ010000111.1:4296-8302 GCA_964583865.1 uncultured Rhodanobacteraceae bacterium
TCTTGGTCGCAGCCTTCTTGGTCGCAACCTTCTTGGTCGCAGCCTTCTTGGTCGCGACCTTCTTGCTTGCGACTTTCTTTTTCGTGTCCTTCTCGCTGGCGGCGTCCTTTGACTTCTTCGAGCCGCCGCCTACCTTTCGTGATGTAGCCATCAAATTATCTCCTGCGGGCTCCAATCGCCCCGAACCGGGCGATTTCCCCAAGTACGCTGCCGGTCATGGTGGATCATCCGCCTGTCGGGTGCAACAACTGCTGCCAGAAGTACGGCACCACGGCCGGGCGCAGCGCAATGGTGAACAGGATGCCGTACAGGCCGCCCCAGAGATGCGCGCTGTGGTTGATGGAGCCGCCGCCGCGGCGCTCCATGTAAACCGAATAACCGACGTAGCCCACGGCAAACAAGATGGCGGGCATGGGGATGAAATAGATGTACAGCATGCTCCACGGGGCCAGCAGGATGTAGGCAAACAATACCGCCGACACGGCGCCCGAGGCCCCCAGCGAACGGTAGTTGGCATCGTGCCGGTGCTTCAGCCAGGTCGGAAGAATCGAAACAACAATGGCGCTGACATAGAAAATGGCAAAACCGAACATGCCCAAGGTGCCGGTGTAGAACGGCTCCATGGCCCGGCCAAAGAAGAACAACGTGAACATGTTGAACAGCAAATGCATGCCGTCCGCATGAATCAGGCCGTAGCTGAGGAAACGGTCGTACTGGCCACGCTGGATGGCTGGTGGCCAGAACATCATGCGCTGCATCAGGCGCGGATTGTTGAATGCCTGGAAAGACACCACGCAGGTGGCGACGATGATGATGATGGTGGTGGCCATGCCGGTCATGGGCATTCCCGCGGAGAAGGTCGCCGCATGATGCCATGATTTGCCGGCTGGAACCTGCGTTCACAGGTCACTTGTCGATATCAGCTGCTGTCGCGCAAGGACGGCATAGTGCGCGTCACCAGCTCGGCTGCACAGCAGACACAGTTCCCGCAGGCGCAGCGTGACAGCACTCGCAGCGATGGGCGGGATGTCCTTCTGCGTCTGGCGCGCATACGCCAGGGTCACATGTGCACGAAAGCCTCGATCCGACTCCATGGACAAACAATGGCCAGCCAACACATGCATGAGTGTTTGCCGCATGGCATTCAGTCCCGGCGGCACCTGCGATGCCTCCAGCACCAGGGCCGGACGACGCCGATTGCCCAGCAAAGCAGGCTTGTCCAGCCACACGTCGACTGGCGATGCCGCAATGCGTGCCAGCGCCGCTGCAGCCGCCTGGCGACAGGCAGGTTGCGGGTTGTCGCCCTGCCCCAGGAACAGCAATGTGAGGTGACGCCGCTGCGGCTTTACCGTGCGCCAAACCTTCGCATCCAGATCCATTGCGGCCACCACGGCGTCCAATGCCTCATTGCAGGTGTCAGCCAAGGCGGCGATGAACAAGCGCTGGGTGGCCATGAGCCATCTCCGGACATGGCGGAAAAGTTGGCCCCACTGGTACCATGGCCGGATGTCCGAGAACAAGCATGCCGCACGGCTGGCCGCATTGCGCCAGGCCATGCACGAACACCATGTCGCCGCCTGTATCGTGCCCGACGCCGACCCGCACCTTTCCGAGTACCTGCCGGCCCACTGGCAGGCGCGGGCCTGGCTGAGCGGCTTCGACGGCTCCGCCGGCACTTTGGTGGTCACCGCCGATTTCGCCGGCCTGTGGACCGATTCACGTTACTTTGAGCAAGCCGAGCGACAACTGGCCGGCAGCGGTATCGCGTTGGTGCGACTGCAGGTGCCGCACCAGGCCGAACACATTCCGTGGCTGGCGGAAACACTGCACGAAGGCGATGCCGTGGCCGTGGATGGCGCCTGCCTGGCGCTGGCCAACCGCTATCGGCTGGAGGACACGCTTGATGTTGTTGACGCCAGTTTGCGTCTGGACCTCGACCTGCCGGGCGAGATCTGGAGCGACCGTCCCGCGCTGCCGCAAGCGCCCGTGTATCCGCATCCACCCGAATTTGTCAGCACGCCTGCCAGCGACAAACTGGTGGCCGTGCGTGCCGACATGCACGATGAAGGCGTGGACTGGCATCTTGTCAGTGCGCTGGACGAGATCGCCTGGCTGCTGAACCTGCGCGGCAGTGACGTGGACTGCAACCCGGTGTTCCTGGCTCACTTGTTGCTGGGCCATGAGCGCGCCACGCTGTTTGTCGATGATCAGCGGCTGGACGCCGCGGCGCGAGCACAACTCGATGCGGCGGACGTCACCCTGCGCCGCTACGCCGACATCGCCGATACCCTGGCCGCCCTGCCTGATGCCTGCGACATCCTGCTGGATCCAACCGCCGTGGTCACGGCTCTGGCACGGCGCATCCCGGACGGCGTCACCATCGTCGAGGACATCAGTCCGGTCACGCGCCACAAGGCCATCAAGAATCAAGCAGAGCTTGACCACATCCGCGAGACCATGCGCCAGGACGGCATCGCACTGGTGCAGGGTTTTCATCGCATCGAGCGCGCACTGGCGGATGGCCAGACCGTCACCGAGCTGGACGTGGCCGACTGGCTGCTGGAAGCACGCCGGGTCCAACCGGGTTTTGTCGGCGTCAGCTTTGCCACCATCGCCGGCTACATGGCCAACGGCGCCCTGCCGCATTACCAGGCCACACCCGAAGCCCATGCCACCCTGGCACGCGACGGCCTGCTGCTGGTGGACTCGGGCGGGCAGTATTTCGGCGGCACCACCGACATCACCCGCATGTGGGCCTTTGGCGAAACCACGGCCGAACAACGCCGCGATGTGACCATCGTGTTGAAAGGCATGATCGCGCTGAGCCGCGCCCGCTTCCCGGCCGGTGTCAGCGGCCCGCAGATCGATGCCATCGCCCGTGCGCCATTGTGGGCTGCCGGCCTGGACTACGGCCACGGCACCGGCCACGGCGTGGGCTATTTTCTGAACGTGCATGAAGGCCCGCACGGCATCCGCCCGCCCAGCCCCGGCGCGGCACTGGTGCCACTGGAGCCCGGCATGATTTCGTCCATCGAACCCGGTGTGTACAAAGCCGGCCGTCACGGCGTGCGCCACGAGAATCTGGCCGTGGTGGTGAAGGCCGAAGAAACCGAATTCGGCAGCTTCCTCGGCTTCGACACCCTGACGCTGTGCCCCATCGACACCCGCGCTCTGGACGTGGACAGGCTGGATACCAGCGAACGCCAATGGCTGAACGCTTACCATGCCCACGTACTGGCCGAGCTCGGCCCTGCCCTGGCCGCAGACGACAAGCGCTGGCTGGAACAGCGCTGCCAACCCATCTGACCACGACCATCACACCCCACGACCATCACACAAGCCAGCCAACGCATGAGCAGCAGCTACACCGCCTCCGACATTGAAAAACTCTCCGGCCTCGACCCGGTGCGCCGCCGACCCGGCATGTACACCGACACGGCCCGTCCCAACCACCTGTTGCAGGAAGTGGTGGACAATGCCGTGGACGAGG
Organism: uncultured Rhodanobacteraceae bacterium; assembly: GCA_964583865.1. Lineage (GTDB taxonomy): Bacteria > Pseudomonadota > Gammaproteobacteria > Xanthomonadales > Rhodanobacteraceae > DASSBG01. The sequence continues at coordinate 7,787 of CAZOXZ010000111.1, forward strand.
CCCTGGCCGGTCACGCCAGCCGCATCGACGTGACCTTGCACGAGGATGGCTCGCTGGAGGTCAGCGACGATGGCCGCGGCATGCCGGTGGATATCCATCCCGAACACGGTGTGCCCGGCGTGGAACTGATCCTCACCGAGCTGCATGCCGGCGGCAAGTTCGATCACAAGAATTATGCTTTTTCCGGTGGCCTGCACGGCGTCGGCGTGTCGGTGGTCAATGCGCTTTCCAGCCGCCTGGAGGTCACTGTTCGGCGCGACGGCACGGTCTGGCACATGGCGTTTGCCGGCGGCGAGATCAGCTCGCCACTGGCCGAGGCCGGCAAGGTGGCAAAAAAGGACCACGGCACCACACTGCGGTTCTGGCCGGACGCGCAGTATTTTGACAGCACCAAGCTCGCCCTGGGACGCGTCAAACACCTGTTGCGGGCCAAGGCCGTGCTGTGTGCCGGCCTGGAAATCCACCTGCACGACCACCTCAACGGCGACGAACTCTCCTGGCATTATCAGGATGGCC
>CAZOXZ010000112.1:0-8298 GCA_964583865.1 uncultured Rhodanobacteraceae bacterium
TCGCTGAGCCGAGGGATTTTCTTTTCACCGCCATTTGGTCCGCTCCATGCCTGTGCAGGCCAGTGGCTGCTTGCGCGTGTCACGCGGTTGGCGGTGATCCATGAAACGCATATCCAGCCTGAGCCGCGAGGCGAACCGGGTTCCCTCGACAGCGCGCCCGCCACCAACTGTTGACGGCAATGCCTTGTGGCTCCCGGCGATGCTGGTGCTGGCGCTGGCATTCCTGGGTGGCGGCAGTTCGGTGGAAACCGGCACAACCATCATGTGGGCCGAATGGCTGGCCTTGCCATTGTTGCTTGCATCGTGGTTCGTGGGCTGGCGCAACGGCGCACTGGCGCGTGCACGCCTTGCTGCGTGTGCGGCCGGCGGAGTGCTGTTGTTGCCGTTGCTGCAATTGTTGCCGTTGCCCGAGCTGCTGTGGCAGCTGGCGCCGGCGCGACGCGCCTTGCTGGATGATCTGGCTGCCTTCGGTATTGCCTCCGTGGATTTTCGCTGGAGTCTGACGCCTGCTGCCACCGAGCGTGATGCCTGGTTGATGCTGCCGCCGCTGGCGTTGTTCTTCGCGACACTGGCCATGGGCCGCAGCGGACGGCAACGGTTGCTGCACGGTGTCGTGGCCCTGGCGTTGCTGACACTCTTGCTTGGTTTTGCCCAGCTGGGCGCGCCACAGGACAGCTTCCTGAATCCGTTTCCGCAGTTCAAGCCGGAACTGACCGGCGTGTTCGCCAATGCCAACCATCAGGCAAGCATGCTGGCGATCGGCACGGTGCTGTCCCTGGCATTGTTGCTGGCAGGACTGACCACCTTTGATGGCTCCGGCAAGGCGCGCCTGCGCATCGCAACATGCAGCATGATCATGCTGTTGTTCCTGCTGGCAATGCCGCTGCTCAATTCACGCGCCGGTTTGATCATTGCGCTGATCGTGGGCGCATTCGTGTTGCTGCATACCGGGCCACTTGTTCCCTCCAACTGGCGTGGGTCGCGGCTCAGTCGCATTTCCGGACTGCTGGCACTGACCGTGATCGCGGCAGGCATGTGGTCGGCATTTGCCTGGGTTCAGGCGGATAGTGGCATCGAGGGCTCGCGCTGGGCCATGACGGTGGCGACGGCCCGGCTGGCGCTGGAGAATCTGCCCTGGGGATCAGGTTTCGGAAGTTTCGTGCGCATGTTCGAGCAGGGCACCCAGGGCGCGTTGATGCACCACGGCTACATCAACAACGCCCACAACGACTATATCCAGTGGCTGCTCGAAGGCGGGATTCCGGCCTTGCTGGAATTGCTGCTGGTGATCGGCCTGTTGGTGCATGCGGCATGGCGCTTGCTGGGCATGCGCCACGGATCGCGGAACCGACGGCTGGGTCTGGCTGCATTTTCAGGGGTGCTGGTGTTGTTGTTGCACTCGACGGTGGACTATCCGCTGCGCACGCCCGCGTTGATGGTGGTGGCAGGGGTTCTTGCCGGCATCACCGTGGCCAGTGCCAACAGCCGTTCGCGCCAACGCTGACCGGGATCGCACCGTTCAACGACGCCACGCCATGAACCGCTGGGCAAGCGGTAGCCGTTTGCAGGCGGCGAGGCCACGTCGTGCCAGCAGGCGCGCCAGGCCGGCATCCTCGCCGTAACGTTCTTGCAAGGCTGCGCGCGTCGGTAGCAGGCGTTGGCACAACCAGCGCAGTTTGTCCCCCGGCGAAGCATGGGCCACCATGTTCTGGCGCTGCAGATACCACCAGCGATCAATGCGGGCGATGTCCAGTGCTTCGTTCGCAGCCGCTGCGGCGAGGCGTATCCGTATCGACGACGGCAACGGATCGTGGAACGTGCCGGCAGCAGCAGCGGCCGCATCAAGGCAGGTTCCGGCCAGGCCACGGGCGATGGCAAGATCGGCCAGTTGCCGCCACTGACGATCATCGAAATGGCGCGCCATGAAGAGCAGATCAAGCAACCAGCGCATGGAGTCCACCGCACCCGCGCTGCGGTTTTGCATGCGATGCATGGCAGCATGCAGCCAGGCGTGGACCGCAGCGAGGCCGCGTGCATGCGGTGCGAGGCCGGGCAGGGCAATGGCGGCGCTGTCCAACTCACCCCAGACCAGCCGGAAGGCAAAAATTGGCGTGCTCGACAATTGCCAGTGCAAGTCGATTTCCAGCCCGCTGGCCGGCCCTGATGTGCTGCGGCAGGTCATTTCGAAGGCTACCAGGTCGCCGGGTGGCAGGGATGACGGTCTGGCATAGTCGAGGTCGGCCAGCACGGCAGCGGCAGCATCGGCGGCAGCACGGTCGGGGAACAGCAAGTCGATGTCGCCGCACTGACGCAGTTCCGGACGCGGCCAGGCCCATTGACCAACCGCCATGCCCTTCAATACCAACGTCGGGACGGCAGCGGCAGTCAGGTGGTTCAGGATCTGCTGACACCGATTGCGCTGGTACAGGGCCAGCACGGCTTGCTGTCGGGCCCCGGCTGTCAGCGCCCGCCACACGGCTGCGGGCAAGTGCTCGTCCGTGCCGTCGGCACGCAGGCGCTCGACCAGCAGGGCAGTGACGCCCTCGTGGGCGGCCAATGCCGGCAGTTGTTGCAGAGCGGCATCCTCCGGCAAGGGCGGGGCAGGGTTCAGCAATGCCGTCGCGAGCCATCGACGCAATGGCGGGACGTGGATTGATGTAGTCATCACCTGCCATCATAGCGGCGGATGGCGGCTTTGGCTCCGGTACAATCGAGGCCGTGCAAGTGCGGGAGTGATGACAATGCAGCTGGATCACACATGACGACGGGACCGGCCGAGATGCATGGCATGCCTGCAAGCGCATGGCGTTGGGGTGGCTTGCTCGTGGGGCTGGTCGTGGCACTGCTGGCAACGGTAGCGCCAGCCTCGGTGATTGCGTGGTTGCGTGAGTCCCTGCCGTGGTTGGCGGCCGTGTGGGATGCGCTGATCCTTTCCATCCCCGGATCAAACTTGCCACATGTGGTCTTCTATGCGCTCCTGGGAAGCCTGTGGCTGGCACTGACGCCGATGCGCCGACATGGCCCGTGGCTGGTGCTGCTGGCGCTGTTTTGCAGCTTGTCCGAGGCAATCCAGCTGCTGGTCCCGGGCCGTACGGCACGCTTCAGCGACGTGGCCAACGATTTGCTCGGCCTCGCCGTGGCGTTGGTCATCGTGCGCCTGAGCCACTGGTGGGCCCGACGCCATGCCATTGATGGCGCGTCCCCGTGAATGGCGCGCCCACTACGGGTTCGGCAGGCTTGGGACAGGCCTCCGGTGACACGGATTATCGTCGCTTCCTGCACCTGCTTGCGCCGTATCGGTCGGGCCTGGCCATCATTCTCGGCTTGCTGCTGTTGCAGAGCGTGGCCGCGCTGGTCAACCCATGGCTCGCCGGTCGCTTTGCGGCGGCGGTGCTCGATCAGCGCGCAGTCATGGGACTGCTGCTGGCCTGGTTTGTGCTGATCGCCGTGCAATGCCTGCTGGCATGGGCCAGCGCCACATGCCTGCAGACCACCACGGCACGGCTGAACGCCGATCTCGGAACACAGGTTTTCGATCACCTGCAATCCCTGCCGCTGGCGTGGCATCGTGATCGTCAGCATGGCGACGTGCTGTCCTTCATCACCCAAGACGTGCAGCAACTGGGGCACTTTCTGACCGGCACATTGACGCCGCTGTTGCCGCTATTGCTTACCTGTGTGGGCGCCTTGTTGATGATGGCGTCCATAGCGTTGTGGTTCGCGTTTGCGGCGGCCATCCTGATCCCGGCAATCTTCATCGCGATGCGGCTTGCCGGGCGACGGCTGCGTCCGCTTGGACAAGCGGTCACCAGCGGCTTTGCCGCCCGCAGTGCCGCCGCAGGGCAGAGTCTTGGCATGCTGTTGCTGATCAAGGCCTTTGCCGGCGAGCCTGCGGAGTCCCGGCGTTTCGAGCATGCCGCGCATGAGCTGCGCGACAGCCAGATCAATCTGTCGCACCAATCGGCGGCGATTGCGCCGCTGGTGCGGCTGGTTTCGGCGGCTGCCATCCTGCTGTTTCTGTGGCTGGCAAGCCGAGAAGTGATTGCCGGCACGCTGGCGCCCGCTGACCTTGTCAGCCTGTTGCTTTATGGCCTGCTGCTGACCCAGCCGGTGTCGCGCCTGGCCAATGTGTACGGGCAAGTGCACGTGGCGCGCGGCGCGGCGCGGCGCTTGCTTGCGCTGCTGCGTGAAACACCGGAGAGGGACGAAGGCAGGCATGCGCCCCGGCGTGTACGCGGCGAGATCAACTTTGCCGACGTGACTTTTGCCTATCCGGGGCACGCGCCCGTTCTACGCGGGCTGGACCTGCAATTTGCGCCGGGCGAGACGGTTGCCATCACCGGTGTCAACGGCGCCGGCAAGAGCACGCTGGTCCACCTGCTGATGCGTTTTGACGACCCGGACAGTGGCCGGATCACGCTGGATGGCACGGACCTGCGTCAGTTCCGGCTACGCTGCCTGCGCCGCCATATCGGTCTGGTGTCGCAACAGGTGCTGCTGTTCGATGGCAGCGTGGCCGAGAATATTGCCTATGGTTGCGTCGATGCCGGGCCGGAACAGATCGAGGCGGCGGCGCGCCTGGCGCAGGCGCATGCATTCATCACGGCGCTTCCGGACGCCTACGACACGCGTATCGGCGAGCGCGGCGTGAAGCTGTCGGGCGGGCAGCAGCAGCGTGTGGCCCTGGCGCGCGCCTTGCTGAAGAAGCCGGCGGTGCTGGTGCTGGACGAGGCCACGGCGATGTTTGATCCGGCCGCCGAGGAATGTTTTGTCTCGCACTGCCACGCAACACTGGCGCAACAAAGCATCGTGCTCATCACCCATCGGCCAGCCAGCCTGGCGCTGGCTGACCGGGTGCTCGAGCTGCGCGATGGCAAGTTGCATCCCGTACGTTGACAGGACTCACGGCCGCACCGAAGCCGTCAAGGATCGAAGCCGTCAGCGAAAATGGTGTCGTCGTAGGCCTCCACGGCACCGATGTCAGCCTGCATGCCCTGTACTCGCGCAAAGCCCGCACCGCGCTGGTCGGTGGCAAAGCCATTGGCTGCGCCGTTGTTCATGGCGTCGCTGCCGAGTTGTGGCATGCGCGTTTCGGTCGGACCGCCGTTGTTCTGCAAGGGGCCCAATCCCGGATCGTTGCTGTGCAAGGTGTCTGCCGGCGTGGGCAAGGTCGATGTGCCGATGAGATTGTGGTCTCCGGCCAGAGAGCCGCTTGTGGCACCTGAAACCAGGCCGATGTCCGCCGGTGTGGTGCCGACCCTGTTGTCCGAGACGATGGTGCTGGAGAGCGTCACCTGGGCCCCGTCGGCCAAAGTCAATCCGGCACTTGCGCCCATCGGGGCGCTGGTCGAGGTGACCTGGTTGCCGGCAATGGTGCTGTTGTGGACGACGCTGTCGTGGCCAAGATACAAGCCCGCGCCGAGATCGGAACCTGTGGCCGTGTTCCCGGCCACGGTCGTCTGTGCGACGACTACGGGCTGGCTGGCGTAAAGCCCCAGGTAAGCCCCGGCGATGTCGTCTGCGGTGTTGCCGGAAATCGTGCTGGCGTGGATGTCGACGTTGTCGAGGGCGATCAGTCCTCCGGCGATCGCGGCATCATTGCCCGAGATCGTGGCCCTGTCCATGCCGAGTGCGTCATAGGCAATCAGGCCGCCAGCCCATCCGTCACTGGCGTTGCCGCTGATGATCGAACCGGTGATCACCGCATTCCCGGCCACGGACAAGCCGCCGCCGTACGCATATTTGCCCTCGGCACTGTTGTTGCGAATTTCGGAGTTCTCGATCGTTGTCGTGCCGCCTCCGGGACTGGTGATGTTGCCGCCGACATAACCACCGCCACCGATGCTGGTGCCATCGTTGACGTCGCTCTTGGCGACATTCTGCTTGATGATGCTCCCCTTGGTGATGAGCGTGCCGCCAACATGAATACCACCGCCTTGCGCCGTGGATTTCCCGGCTGTGGCCTGATTCCCCTCGATGACAACTTTCGGTGTCAAGCCGCCCTGGCCGGGCAGCAGGGTGAGGTTGCCGCCCACGAACAAGCCACCTCCCATGGCGTCTGCGCCGGGATCGACCGTGGTTGCCTTGTTCTGCACAATGTCGCTGTTGGTGATGGTGGCATTGCCAGCCACGAAGGCGCCGCCGCCGCGTACATTACCGCCCAGGCTGTTGGTGACATTGCACTTCTTCAACGTGGCTTGGTTCATCACCAGGTTGCCGCTGGTGGAGACACAGCCGCCATCGCCACTCTGGCTCGAACCATTGACCAGGTAGACCCCATTCAAGGTCAATGTGCCCGTGCCCTGATGGACCAAGGCCGTGCCGTCGCTCGGCGCATCGATGATCGGCATCGGGCCAAAGGGTGTCGCAAGGCCAAGGATGGTGAGGTCGTCGACGCTGGTGACGACGGAACTGGTGAGGGCAATCGGCGTGCAGGAAAGGTAACGCAGATCGACCGTGTCGCCGCTTTGTGCCAGGCCAACAGCCCAGCGCAGGCTGCCGGTGCCGTTGTCATTGCAATTTTGTACCTGAACCGTGGCGGCGTGCCCTGGCACGGCCGTGCCAAGGCCGAGTGCCAGCGCAGCGGCCAGCGGGGTCAGGCGGCGACAAGGATGATGCGGGCTGCTGGTGCGCGGCATGGTGAAACTCCCCGTTGGTGTGTAGTTTCACTATACGGCAACGAGACACGGATAGAAATGAATCCGTGAACGACCTGAGCGCAGGCCCTGCTGATCGATGGTGCCGAAGGGGAGACTCGAACTCCCACGGTGTCTCCACCGGTGGATTTTGAATCCACTGCGTCTACCAATTCCGCCACTTCGGCATGGGCAGCATGTGCGAGCGCGCATTATGCAGCAATCCGGGCCATTGGTCGAGAGTGAAATCAGCTTGTTTGCACGGATGCCATGAAGTGCTTGATTTCCGGCACGAACCGGTCCATGTCGACCAGAAAGGCATCGTGGCCCTGGGGCGAGTCCAGGGCCGAGAAGCGAACATCGGCCTTGCCCTGTGCCAGACCGGTGGCGATGTCTTCCTGTTGTTGCAGCGGGAACAGGATGTCGGACCTCACGCCCAGTACCAGGGCACGCTCGATGTGGATGCTGGCCAGCGCTGTCAGGACGTTGCCGTCGGCATAATCACCGGCGTCGAACCAGTCGCTGGCTCGTGACAGGTACAGATAACAGTTGGGATCGAAACTGTGAATGAAGCGGCGCGCATGGGCTTCGAGGTAGGACTCGACCTGGAACTCCAGGCCGAATGGCTCGTCACCCTGATCTTCGGGGTCCAGGCGGATGCGCGCAAAGCGGCCATTCCATTCCATGGCTGAACGGTAGGTGATGACGCCCAATTTGCGGGCCACGGCCATGCCGTTGACGGGGTAAGCCTCCTCGCTGTAATGGCCGTCGATCCAGTTGCGATCCAGGCGGATGGCCTCGCGTTGCAACGAGCGGATGGCGATGGCGAAGGGTTGTGCACGCGGCGCCGTGGAGATGCTCAGATGGCTGCGTACGCTGTCCGGATGGCGCAACAGCCAAGCCAGCGACGCCATGCCGCCCATGGAACAGCCGACCAGCGCCGCCAATTGCGTGATGCCCAGTGATTGCACCAGTGCATGGGCGCTGTCGGCCACGTCTTCCAGGGTCAATGCCGGGAAGTCCAACCGATAAAGTTCACCCGTGGCCGGATTGATGCTGGCCGGCCCCGTTGAGCCCTTGCAGCTGCCCAGCGAGTTGACGCAAATGACGAAGAAACGCTCGGTGTCGATGGCCTTGCCGGGGCCGACAACGTCTTCCCACCAGCCTTTGGCAGGGTTGTCCGCGTGGCTGGCGGCGTGGGCATCGGGCGACATGCCGGGCAGGATCAGCACCGCGTTGCCGGCGTTGTCGTCCAGCGTGCCCCAAGTCTCGTAGGCCAGCCGCGCATCCCGCAACTCGCCACCTCGGTGCATCGCGAAAGGCGAGGGCAGGTTGAAGTAGCGACGGGCGTCGGCAGTCATGGCGCAGTGATCCGGACGATGGGCAAACGGGCACTATAAAACAAACTGCCGCGCTCGGCTGACAGGGATTTGGCAGGTGGCGCGGTTGTATCGGGTACCGGGTTCCGAATTCCCGCACGATTGCCCGCTCCGTCGCTGCGCTCCTTGAGCGGGCCTGTGGCGTATGGCCCCGCCCAGGCCGGATCAAGCGCGTCCGCGCGGATCCGGCACCAATTCCCGATTCCCGACTCTCGCTTCCCGATTCCCGATTCCCGATTCCCGATTCCCGATTCCCGATTCCCGTACTTCAGCCTTGCTGCGCC
>CAZOXZ010000113.1:0-5752 GCA_964583865.1 uncultured Rhodanobacteraceae bacterium
CGGCGCGACCTGGGTCAGCTTCCATCACGGCGGCGGCGTCGGCATGGGCTACAGTCAGCATGCGGGCCTGGTGATCGTCTGCGACGGCAGCGAAGCCGCCGACCAGCGCATCGCCCGCGTCCTGTGGAACGACCCGGCCAGCGGCGTCATGCGCCATGCCGACGCCGGCTACGACATCGCCATCCAGTGTGCGAAGGAAAACGGCCTGAAGCTGCCGATGGTATGAGTCATCGCATGAGTCTTCTTCTCGCGACCGCGGCGCCAAATACCGGCCATCCCGGAATCGCGCAGCGATACCCGGGATCCAGCGACTTGCAGCAAAGCGGCACCTGCGATCCGCACAAAGCTGCACCGACAGATGCAGATCTTCAGTAACCGCGAGCCATCGACCTGATCCGGCTCGAAGCGTATGCTGTCCGGATCATTTGCAGGTTTGAACGATGAATGCCCGGGCAGACAAGAGCACGACCACAGTGAATCCCGTTCGGGCGTCCGCAACCGAGTACCGGGTGCTGGGCGGCATCAGCGTCTCGCATCTGCTCAACGACATGATCCAGTCGTTGATCCTGGCGATTTATCCGCTGCTGCAGGATGGTTTTGACCTCAGTTTCCTGCAGGTGGGCCTGATCACCTTGACCTTCCAGCTCACGGCATCGTTCCTGCAGCCGGTGGTGGGCTGGGTGGCCGATCGCAAGCCCTTGCCGTATTCGTTGCCGGTGGGCATGGGTTTTACCTTGTGCGGGCTGTTGCTGCTGTCGGTGGCGCCGAATTACCCGCTGCTGCTGCTGGCCGCGGCGCTGGTGGGCAGCGGCTCGTCGGTGTTCCATCCCGAGTCCGCGCGCGTGGCGCGCATGGCCTCGGGCGGACGTTTTGGCCTGGCGCAATCGGTGTTCCAGATCGGCGGCAACCTGGGTTCCTCGCTGGGGCCGTTGCTGGCGGCCTGGGTGGTGCTGCGCAACGGTCGCGGCAGTGTGGCCTGGTTCGCCCTGGCGGCGCTGCTTGCCATCGTCGTGCTGGTGCAGGTCGGTGGCTGGTACAACCGGCATGTGGCCGAACGCCGGCGGACCAAGGCGCCGCCTGCCGCGCCGCCCATCCGCTCACCGACCGTGGTGCGGCGCACGCTGGCCGTATTGATGGTGTTGATTTTCTCCAAGTTCATCTACATGGCCAGCATCGGCACCTACTACGAGTTCTACCTGATGCACCGCTTTGGCGTGTCACTGCACAGCGCCCAGATTCACCTGTTCGTTTTCCTGGCGGCGGTGGCCGCGGGCACGTTGATCGGCGGGCCCATCGGCGACCGTATCGGCCGCCGGCTGGTCATCTGGGTGTCCATCCTGGGCGTGGCGCCGTTCACGCTGCTGCTGCCGCATGTGGGCCTGGCCATGACGAGTGTGCTCAGCGTCATCATCGGCGTGGTGCTGGCCTCGGCCTTTCCGGCCATTGTGGTCTACGCTCAGGACCTGATGCCGCAGCGTATCGGCACCGTATCCGGCATGTTTTATGGCCTGGCTTTCGGCTTGGGTGGCCTCGGGGCGGCAGGGCTGGGCCTCTTGGCTGATCACTTCGGCATCGTGTTCGTCTACAACGTTTGTGCTTTCTTGCCGCTGCTGGGCTTGCTGGCGGTCTTTTTGCCGCGCTTGCGTGCAGGTCGGGAGATGCTTGAATCGAGCATGCCGGCGGATGATCTCCACAAGCAGGGGAGGCGAGTGTGATGATGCCGCTGTGGCTGCAAGCGTGCTTGCGGGGCCTCGTGGGTGGCCGACACCATGATCCCCGAGGCTTTCGAGGAAGCACGCGTTGACACCGGGCTGGTTACGGTGTTGGGCTTCCTGGCGGCTTTTGCGCTTGAGAAGCTGGGCGGCTGACGCAGTTCAAAGCTCGAAGCCGTCGGCGAAGATGTGGTCCCCGTTGAAGCGATAAATGCGATTCTCGTCCATGTGCACCACGTAGACGTTGCCGGCCTCGTCCTCGCCGAAGTCCACCACCGTGCCGTAACCGGCAGACAACGTGGTGAACTCGATGCTGTTCCAGAGCCCACCCACCTTGCGGGCAAACCAGATCTGGCTGGAACAGGAGTCACTGTAGATGTAGGCGCCTTGCAAGCTGTCGATGGGGCCGCGGTAGACGACGCCGCCGGTCACGGCGCAGCCCGGCGACTGCGGGTACTCGATGATGGGCGGCACGGTTCCGGTCACGACGGGGCAGTCCGCCGTGGAACCGCCAAAGCCGTAGTAGTGGAACCCTTCGCAGAGCTTCCAGCCGAGGTTGCGGTTGGCCACCGGGCCGGCCGGGATCATGTCCACTTCCTCGAAGGCATTCTGGCCGACATCGCCGATGAACAGGTCGCCGCTGGCACGGTCAAAGCTGAAGCGGAAGGGATTGCGCAGGCCGTACAGCCAGATCTCGTTGCAGCTGCCGACACTGAGAATGAACGGATTGCCCGGTGGAATGGCATATTCGGCCGTGGCGCCGGGCGTGGCCGCCGCAAAACTGGCACCGCACATGTCATTGGCAATGGCCCCGCCGCGCGAATGCACGTCGATGCGCATCATCTTGCCCAGCAGATAGTACTCATGGCCGCCGACGGTCTTGCGGCCGGTGTTTTGGGCAAAGTCGTTGGGATCACCACCCGAGCCACCATCGCCCATGGAATAGTACAGGTAGCCGTCCGGACCGAAGTGCAGGTCGGCGCCATTGTGGTTGCCGTACAGGTCCGGAATGCGCATCACATCGACCCATGTGGCGCCACTGGCGTCATTGGACGACGGATCGGCCACCGTGTAGCGTCGCAGCACCTGATCGGGATCGTCGCCCAGCCTCGGTGCGCTCGAGGGCGCGGTGAAAGCCAGGTAGAACTCGCCGTAGCCCGGCAGCAGGGGATTGCCGGCAAAGTTGGGATCGAAGGCCATGGCCAGCAGGCCACGTTCGCTGCCGGTGCTGACATCGATGGCGAGATAGGTGCCGACAACTTGCCCGGAGCCACCGTCGACAACCTTGATGGCCCCTGTGCGTTCGACCACGAACAGTCGCTTGCTGCCATCATGCGGCACAGCCATGGCGATGGGGCCATTGATGCCGCTGGTCACGAAAGGATCCAGCGTCACCGTCGGGACGGTCACCTGCGCGCAGGCCGGAAGAAACCAGACCAGCGCAAACCATGTGGCCATTGCAAGCCACGTGCGACGACAAGAGAAAATCATGATCCGCTCCTGTTTTGTCCGTGCCATGGCCAGTCTACGCCAACAAAGGACCATGATCCGTGAACCGGTCGACGCCATCTGCTTGCGGTCAGTAGCCCCGGAAACGGATAATGTCCGACTTCCACCTTCAAGCGGAGTGCAGCCATGACATCAATCAAGGGCAAGGTCGCCATCGTTACCGGCGCGGCCAGCGGCATCGGCAAGGAAATCGCGCACAACCTGGCTGCCGAAGGCGCATGCGTCGCCATCGCCGACATCAATGACGAGGGCGGCAACAACGTGGTGGCCAACATCGAGTCCAAGGGCGGCCAGGCGATGTTCGTGCACATGGATGTGACCAAGGAAGACGCGGTCGAGGAGGCCACGGCCAAGGTGGCACAGAAGTTTGGTGCCATCGATATCCTCGTGTCGAACGCCGGGGTGCAGATCGTTGCTCCGATCGAAAGCTTCAAGTTCGATGACTGGAAACTGCTGCTGGCGATCCACCTGGACGGCGCCTTTCTGACCACGCGCGCGGTGTTGCCGTACATGCACAAGCAGGGCGGCGGCACGGTGATCTACATGGGCTCGGTGCACTCGCACGAGGCTTCGCCGCTGAAGTCGCCGTACTGCACGGCCAAGCACGGCCTGCTGGGCCTGGCCCGGGTGCTGGCCAAGGAGGAAGGCAAGAACAACATCCGCAGCCACGTCATCTGCCCCGGTTTCGTGCGCACGCCGCTGGTGGACAAGCAGATCCCCGAGCAGGCGGCCGAGCTGGGCATCAGCGAGGAGGAAGTGGTCAAGGAAGTGATGCTGGGTGAGACCGTGGACGGCATTTTCACCACCGTCGAGGACGTCGCCACCACCGTGCGCTTCCTGTGCGAGTTCCCCAGCGCCGCGCTCACTGGGCAAAGCATCATCGTCAGCCACGGCTGGCACATGAACTGATCCGTGGCCGATTCCAAGTCACAAGTCCGCCGTCCGCGTTGTACCGCTCTGGTGCTGCAGGGCGGCGGTGCCCTGGGCAGCTACCAGGCCGGCGTCTACGAAGAGCTTTCTCGGGGCGGTATCGTGCCCGACTGGGTCGCCGGCATTTCCATCGGCGCACTCAATGCGGCCATCATTGCCGGCAATGCACCGGGCGAGCGCGTGGCCGCGTTGCGCAAGTTCTGGGAGACCATTTCCAAGCCCGTGAACCTGCCCGGCACCCCGGTTGCCAATGGCCTGCCGAATGGCTCCTGGGGTGACCTGTCACGTGCATGGCTGGAAAGCATCGACGCCTGGCGTGCGCTGACCGAGGGCCAACGCGGATTCTTTCGCCCGCGTTACGGCTTGGGCAGGCCACCGATGCTGGCCACCGGGCCGGACAAGGCCAGTTTCTACGACACCGCACCCATGCTGGCGACGCTCGAGGAAATGGTGGATTTCGACCGCATCAACGACGGTGACATCCGCGTGTCCGTCGGCGCCGTGGACGTGGCCACCAGCAAGCTGGTGTACTTCGACAATCGCGAAACACGCCTGGATGCCCGCCATTTCCTGGCGTCCGGCTCGTTGCCACCCGGCTTTCCGGCCATCGAGATCGGCGGTCGCTATTACTGGGATGGCGGCCTGGTTTCCAACACGCCGCTGGCCTGGGTACTGGACCAGGAACCGCGCTGCGACTCGCTGGTGTTCCAGGTGGACCTGTGGAACGCTGACGGCGAGCTGCCGCACACCATGATGGACGTATTCGAGCGCGAGAAGGAAATCCGCTACGCCAGCCGTACGCAGCGCGTGACCTCGGCCGAAGGCCGGGAACGGCATTTTCGCCGTCTGCTGCGCGAAGTGCTCGAGCATGTGCCGCCGGAGCGGCGCGAATCCGAAGCCTGGTGTCAGCATGCCGAACGCCTGGCCGAGGACAATCGCACCAGCGTGGTGCAGCTGGTGTACCGCGACAACGCCGAGATCGGGCACTTCAAGGATTACCGCTTCGGCATGGCCGCCATGCAGACCCACTGGAAGGCCGGCGTGGCTGACGCGGCGCGCGCATTGGCGCATCCGGAATGGCTGGAACTTCCCGGCGGACAGCACACCTTCGTGACGCACGAACTCGATCCGGGCTGACTCCCACGCCTTCCAGGGTCCGGATGCTGTGGAAGATCCCCGTCTGGTGAATTGACGCAGTCGCGGGGCCGGGACATCTGCCGACTCTGGGTAGACGTCTCACCGGCACGGCAAGTGGAGCGCCGGCGTCTCGCCGGCATGGCCGCGTCAGCGGCCTGGGTGGCCTGATATCACCGTGATGCGAGCAGGATGCTCGCGGTCCGGGGTGCGCGGGCGCCCCGCACGGACGAAGCGAAGGGCATCTACAAAGGAGCGAACGGCCACCGCTGCATCGGCGTTCGGCGTACTGCGCCTCACCTCTGGACCGGCCTTTGAGGCTGAAAAAAATCACAGCCTCTCAGTCCTGGCTGCCCGGCAGCGCGAGATTGCGTGTGAAGCTGAAGATGAGATTGGTCTCAATATGGGCGATTGGAGCGCCGGCGTCTCGCCGGCATGGCCGCGTCAGCGGCCTGGGTGGCCTGATA
>CAZOXZ010000113.1:5852-8283 GCA_964583865.1 uncultured Rhodanobacteraceae bacterium
CGGCGTTCGGCGTACTGCGCCTCACCTCTGGACCGGCCTTTGAGGCTGAAAAAAAATCACAGCCTCTCAGTCCTGGCTGCCCGGCAGCGCGAGGTTGCGTGTGAAGCTGAAGATGAGATTGGTCTCGATATGGGCAATCTCAGGCCGGGTGGTGAAGGCATCCAGGGCAAAGTCGCGCAGCGCATCGCTGTCACGCACGGCCACATGCACCAGAAAATCATCGGCACCGGCAACATGGTAGATGCCGATGACCCCGCTGAGGGTGGCCAAGTAATCGTGGAACTGTGCCACTTCCTTGCGTGAATGCCGCGCCAGGCGTACCCGGATCATGGCCTGCAGGCCGATGCCGATGGCCGCCGAATCAATTTCCGCATGGTAGCCGCGGATCACGCCGGCCTCACGCAGCCGGCGCACTCTTTCCAATGCCGTTGATGGCGCTACGCCCAGTTTGTTGGCCAGCGTCTTGTTGGGCAGGCGCGCATTTCTTCGGAGTTGGCGCAAAATCTCGAAGTCTGTTTGATCCAGTTGCATGAAATGGCTTTTGTTGAAAATATTGTTCGGTACAAGATAAATACGTCAAATTGCATTCTATACTTTGGCAGTTATCCCGTACAGGCAACTGCCATGCGCCACTTCCAGACACGTGCCATCCATGCCGGCCGAGAAGACTTCAGCGAGCTTGGCGTGCATGCGCCGCCCATCGACCTGTCGACGACCTACCCGGTGCCGGACCTGGACGCCGGCAGCGCCAGTTTCGATGCGTTGGTGGGCGGTGCCGCCGAGGCCGAGAATCCGATTTATGCGCGCCTGTTCAATCCCACGGTGGCGCGTTTCGAGAAGGCCCTGGCCGACCTCGAGGGCACCAGCGACGCGGTGGCATTCGCTTCGGGCATGGCCGCGGCCAGTGCCTGCTTGCTGGCGGCCCGTCAGCGTGGTTCGCATGTGCTGGCGGTGCGGCCGCTGTACGGCACCCACGACCATGTACTGGAATCCGGCCTGCTGGGCCTGCCGGTGCGCTGGGTCGAGGCGGATGCCATCGCTGACGAAGTCCGGGATGACACGGCGCTGGTGATCATCGAGACACCGGCCAACCCGACCCTGGACCTGGTCGACATCCGCGCCGTGGTGGACGCCGCCGGCACGGTGCCGGTGATGGTCGACTCGACCTTTGCCACGCCGGTCTTGCAACAACCGGCCAGTTGCGGTGCCACGCTGGTCCTGCACAGCGCCACGAAGTACCTCGGCGGCCACGGCGATGTCATCGCCGGCGTGGTGGCTTGCGATGGCGAGTGGGCCGCCATGCTGCGCCAGGTGCGTGCCGCGACCGGCGGCCTGCTGCATCCGCTGGGTGCGTATCTGTTGCACCGCGGCCTGCAAACCCTGGCGCTGCGCATCGAGAAGGCCCAGACCAACGCCGGTGAGCTGGCCCGGCGGCTGGCCGAACACAAGGCGGTAGCGAAGGTCTTTTATCCGGGCCTGGGCACGGTCGCCAATGCCGCACTCGTCGGCTCGCAGATAACAGGGCCGGGCAGCATGATGGCCTTTGAGCTCGCAGGCGGCCACGCTGCCGCAGCCAGCCTGATGCGTGATGTGCGGCTGATGACGCCGGCCGTCAGCCTGGGCTCGGTGGACACGCTGATCCAGCACCCGGCCGGACTGACGCACCGCGTGGTCGACGCCGAGGCCCGGGCCGAACACGGTATCAGCCCCGGCCTGGTCCGCCTGTCGGTCGGTATCGAGCATGTCGAGGACCTGTGGCAGGACTTGGCACAGGCGCTGGCAGCGCAACGAGTCTCACGCGTTGCCTGATACGGATGGGAGCGGTCATTTTCCAGCCATGCACCTGTCGCTCTCGCCCATGATGCACGTTACAATGGCAGGTTCTTGTCCACACATTGCCCGAGATCATGACCGAGACCAATCCGCTGCATGCACAGATCACCGACTTGAACGAACGGATCGACGCGCTTCGGGGGTATCTTTGACTACCCGGGCAAGAAAGAACGCCTGGAAGAGGTAAACCGCGAGCTCGAGGACCCGTCCATCTGGGACGATCCGCCACGCGCCCAGGATCTGGGCCGCGAACGGGCGCGCCTGGACGAGGTTGTCAGCGGCATCGAGGAGATCGGCACGGGGCTTTCCGATGCCGGCGACCTGCTGGACCTGGCCGATGCCGACGACGACCAGGAAACGGCCGAGGTCATCGCCGAGGACGTGGCCGCGCTGGCGGCACGCGTGGAGAAGCTGGAGTTCCAGCGCATGTTTTCCGGCGAGATGGACCCGAACAATGCCTTCCTCGACATCCAGGCGGGTGCCGGTGGTACCGAAGCCCAGGATTGGGCCGAGATGCTGCTGCGCATGTACCTGCGCTGGTGCGAACACCGCGGCTGGAAGGCCGAGCTTCTGGAAGTCTCCGGCGGTGATGTCGCCG
>CAZOXZ010000114.1:0-2176 GCA_964583865.1 uncultured Rhodanobacteraceae bacterium
CCGAGGCCCCCCGCGTTTGCGTGAGGTGACGGGCGTTCCGACGTGTGGCATCCCGCAGCCGGCGAACGGCTGGCCATGGATGGCCAGACTGGCGACCCCTGGCAGGAACCTTGTCACGTGGCCATTGCTACCACCACGACAGCTTGTGCCCAACCACGCGCGGGCACGCTCTTTCCGGTTTCGGGCAGGGTCATCAAGTCCGAACGCAGGCAACCGTCAGCCGGCATCCTCGGCCACCGGCAAGGGCTCGGCCAGCTCGAAGCTTTCGCCCGGATGGGCGATGCGCCAGCCGGCCTGTTCGATCTGGCGACCGGCCTCGGCCGAAGCGTAGTGGTAGAGGAGCAGGCGATCACGAATATCGGCCGGATACTCGCGTTCCAGATCGTCGATGCCGGTGTGTGACGGGTTGGCCACCAGGCCGCAGTCGTGCGCGATCAACTCGCCCTGCCCGGCCGCGGCTTTCAGGGCTTCGGGGATGGGCCGCGTGTCGCCGGTGTAAACCAGTGAGCCCGGCAGCACCAGGCCGTATGAGGTGCCCGGCTTGTGATGCCGGGTGGCAAACATGCGCAGCCACATGCCATCCAGCCAGAAGCCGCGCCGGCACGGTACCAGATCGAACGGGTCCCAGAAATTGGCGCCGCCTTCGGCCGCGACGCGTGGATGGTCGGCCACGCGCGCATGCAGCAGCGGCAAAATGTCCGGATGCAGGAACACGCGCGTTGCGTGTCGCCACGGGCCACCGAACTGGCGCAGGCTGAACAGGCGCTCGAAGCCGCCCACGTGGTCCATGTGCGTGTGCGTGATGTACATGGCACGTGGGGGCTCGTGCCAGCGCGCGATGTAGCGATCAACGATGTCCGGGCCGCAATCGATCAGCAGCCACGGCTTGCCGTCGCGCTCGATGACGGACGCCGATGAGCCCAGCTCCAGCATGGCACCGGAGTCGCCCGTGCCGAGAAAGTGCAGTGACCAGTTCATGCCCGCTCCAATGCATCGCGATGAGCCGCGGTGAGTGCCGACCACCATGCCGGCAACCAGCCCGGCTCGCGGCCATTGTCGCCCATGACCTTGACCAGCGAGCGCCGCAGGCGCTGCAAATTGGCCTGCTGCCAGCGAGGATCCGGCTGGCGTAGCCGGCCGCGGTCAAAGTCGATGAGGCTGACGGTACCCTCCCCGTCGATGAGGACATTGTGTGCGTTGAGATCGGCATGCCAGGCGCCAAAGGCATGAAACCGTGCGATGCAAGCCGCGACAGCGCGCGCGAGATCGACGTCGCGGCGCCCACCAACAAGCGTGTCCGCCAGGCTGGCCGTGCCCTTGAGGAAGGCGGTCATCAGGTCGGCGGTGTAATTCAGGCCATGGCGCCTCCAGCCGCCCGCCACCGGTCGCGGCACCGGCAAACCGGCCGCATGCAGGCGCGCCAACAGACGAAATTCGCACACGCTGCGAACCTTGTCACGCCCGGCCCAGATAAAGCGATCACGTGAAACGCGGGCAGCCATGCCGCCTCGACGATACGGTCGCAGGATGACCGGCCCCAGCGACGAAGAAACGCGGAACACACCACCACGCCCGCCATCCAGCGTCTGCAGCAACCCCTGGTCGCGCCAATAGCCGGGATCGAGCCAGCGCAGATCCACATTCGGCGCATGGCGGGGGTCGAAAACGACGCCGCCGCTCGCGTCCGCTACGATGCGCTCATTGTCCATGACCTTTATCCCCCTGACATGAACCGTTCCGAAACCCGTTTGCATGACGCCAGTTTAACAAGCCGTAGCGGCACCGTACCGCAAAGTCTGTGCCTGCTGCGGACATCGGCGCTGGGCGACGTAACCCACGTGCTGCCGTTGCTGCGCCGTATTCAGGCGCAATGGCCGCAAACGCAGCCCACTTGGATCGTCGGCAAGCTGGAACACAGGCTGGTGGGCGACATCGAGGGCGTGGAGTTCGTGATCTTCGACAAGGGCCGCGGGCTGGCAGGCTGGCGCGAGGTTCGTGCCGCCCTGGCCGGCCGCGTATTCGACGTGCTGCTGCACCTGCAGGTGGCACTGCGGGCCAACATTCTCAGCCGCGCCGTACGCGCGCGCCGCCGCATCGGCTACGACCGCGCCCGCTCACGCGATCTGCACGGCCTGTTCGTCCACGAACGCATTCCCGCAGCCCATGGTCAGCATGC
>CAZOXZ010000114.1:2186-8049 GCA_964583865.1 uncultured Rhodanobacteraceae bacterium
GGAGGCCATCGGCAGCTTCGGTGACTTTCTGGGCCTTGAGCCGGCGCCGCCACGCTGGGCCATTCCCGTCAGTGACGAAGACCGCGACTGGGCCATGCTGCAATGGCCCGACGACGGCAAGCCGACCCTGCTGATCAACCCTTGTGCCAGCCACCCGCTGCGCAACTGGTCACCCGCGCGCTGCGCCGCCGTGGCCGACCATGCCTTGGCGGCCTTGGGCATGCGCGTGGTGCTCACCGGCGGACCCAGTGCGGCCGAGCGTCAGGCCGGCGATGCCATCGTCACCGCCATGCGGCACCAGCCGCTGGACTTGATCGGCAAGGACACGTTGAAACGGGCGCTGGCCCTGTACGCACGCGGTGACATCCTGCTGACGCCCGATTCCGGCCCCATGCACATGGCCAATGCCATGGGTACGCCTGTGCTGGGCCTGCACGCGGCATCCAATCCGCAGCGCTCGGGGCCCTTCAGTGACCGCCAATGGTGTGTCGATCGTTACGACGATGCGGCACGCAAGTACCTCGGCAAGCCCGCCGATGCCCTGGCCTGGGGCACCAAGATCGAGAAGCCCGGCGTCATGAATCTGGTCACTGTCGATGACGTCATCGCGCGGCTGGAGGCATTCCTGCAAGCGCAAGGAACTTGAAGCTCAACCGCGCCGGTAATCCTGGTAGGACTTTTCCTCGACCAGCGTCGAGCCCAGTTTCAGGTTGACCTCGCGCTTTACCGCTGCGCGCTCGTCGTTGCGGAAATACACCGAGCGTGCCAGCTCGATGAAGCGCTCGCCGAAGTTGCCGGCTTTTTCCTCCAGACGAATGGCATCCTCAATTTCCCACAAGGCCTCGTTGACGGCCTTCAACCGCCGCTTTTCGTCCTCGACGGCCGGCAACGCCGCCGTGGCGTCGTTCCAGGTGGCCTCAAGCAGCCGCAATTCCTCGCGCACATTGGCCAGCTTGGCCGCATCGTCGATTCGTTCGGACTTGATTTCCAGAATGGTGATCTTGTCCAGCACCTCACCGGGCGAGACCGGTACCAGCATCACTTCCATAACTGCCTTCCACGACGATTGGGAGAGGATCATTGTCGGCCACCTGCCTCGACATTGCCAATCCTGCAGCAATCTTCGCTGCCGGACGTTGCCAAGGGTTGCACGATGTCACGTCAAAAGGCATAATTATAAACTTGACAGTTCACTTTTAGTATCGGCACGCTTCCTGCGATCGCCCGGAGACCCTGTCCATGCATCCGAAAACCGGCAAGCGCATGTTCATCATGCTTGTTGTGGTCGCCATCCTCATTGCCCTTCTGGCGGGGTTCAACGTCTTCAAGGGCCACATGATCGAGCAGATGATGGCAGCCATGGCCTCACCGACGCAAACCGTGAGTGCCACCAAAGCCACCTACAGCAGCTGGCAGCCGGGCGTGGACGCCGTGGCCACCCTGCGTGCGGCACGCGGCGCGGACCTGGCGCTGGACGTCGCCGGCGTGGTCTCGGACATTGCCATCCGGTCCGGCCAGGAAGTCGCCAAGGGCGACCTGATCCTGAAACTGCGCGATGATGATGTCAGCGCCGCCCTGGCGCAGGCGCAAGCCGCCTTGTCGCTGGCCCGCACGCAGTTCGAGCGGGCGAAGAAGCAGATCAAGACCCACACCATCGCCCAGGCCGTATTCGACCAGGCTGCCACGGACCTCGATGCCAAAAAGGCCGCGGTGGCCTTGCAGAGGGCGCTGCTGGCCAAACACAGCCTGCGCGCACCCTTCGCCGGCCGTGTCGGCATCCTCACATTGAGTCCCGGTGCCTGGGTCAACACCGGCACGCCGGTGATCACCTTGCAGCAGCTTGATCCGTTGCTGGCCGACTTCCACCTGCCACAAAAGGCACTGGACCAGCTGGCCGTCGGCCAGAGTGTGCATCTCCAGGTGCAGGGCATGGAAGGGCCTGCCTTCCAGGGCGAGATCACCGCCATCAGCCCCAAGGTGGACCCGGCCACGCGCAACGTCATGATCGAGGCGCGCATCCCGAACCCCGACGGTCACCTGCAACCGGGCATGTTCGCGCATGTCACCGTGGATACTGGCACGCCGCGGCAGCACCTGACCCTGCCGCAGACGGCCATCAGCTACAACCCCTACGGCGCCACCGTGTTCGTGATCAAGGACAAGCAAGTCACCGACGAAAGCGGCAAGACGCAGACCGTGCAGGTGGTCGAGCAGCACTTCGTCGAGACCGGCGCCACACGCGGCGACCAGGTGGCCATCGTGGACGGCATCGAAGCAGGCGACCAGGTGGTCACCAGCGGCCAGTTGAAGCTCGCCAACGGCACTCGCGTGAGGATCGACAACAGCGTGGTGCCGGCCAACAACCCGGCGCCCACGCCCGTGGAAGGCTGAAACCCATGCACTTCACCGACCTTTTCATCCGCCGGCCGGTGCTGGCGGTGACCATCAGCCTGCTGATCCTGGTGCTGGGCCTGCGCGCCGTGACCGACCTCAGCGTGCGCCAGTATCCCAAGACCGAGAGCGCCACCGTGACCGTGGCCACGGCCTACTTCGGCGCGGACGCGGAGACCGTGGCCGGCTTCATCACCCAGCCGCTGGAAGCCGCCATCGCCCAGGCCCAGGGCATCGACTACCTGTCCTCGTCCTCGACCAGCGGCATGTCCATGATCACGGCCACGCTGCGGCTGAACTACGACGCCAACAAGGCGCTCACCGACATCAACACCAAGGTCAACGCGGTGCTGAACCAGTTGCCACGCGAAGCCCAGCAACCGGTATTGCAAGTGGACACCGGCCAATCCCTGGCCTCCATGTACATCGGCTTTCGCAGCAAGGTACTGGACAACAACCAGGTCACCGACTACCTGCTGCGCGTGGTCAAGCCCAAGCTGGATTCCATCGAAGGCGTGCAAAGCGCGGACATCTTCGGCTCCGGCCAGTTCGCCCTGCGGGCCTGGCTGGACCCGGACAAGATGGCCGCCTACGGCGTGACCGCCAGCGATGTGTACGCGGCCTTGGCCAGCAACAACTACCTGGCGGCCCTCGGCTCAACCAAGGGCCAGATGGTCAGCGTGCCGTTGAAGGCCGGCACTTCGCTGCATGACGTCGATGCCTTCCGCGATCTGGCCATCCGCCACCAGGACGGCGCCACCGTGCGCCTGGGCGACATCGCCCGCGTCGAGCTGGGCTCGGAAAGCTACAACATGAGCGTGGCTTTCGATGGCGAACAATCGGTGTTCATCGGCGTCACCGTGGCGCCGGATGCCAACGTGTTGGACGTCATCGAGCGCGTGCGCAACGCCTTCCCGGCCATTCAGGCGCAACTGCCCAACGGCATCCGCGGCGAGATCGTCTACGACGCCACCGAGTTCATTTCCAGCTCCATTTACGAGGTCATCAAAACGCTGATCGAGGCGCTGGTGATCGTGATGCTGGTGATCTACCTGTTCCTGGGCAGCCTGCGCGCGGTCATGGTACCGCTGCTGGCGATGCCGCTGTCCCTGATCGGTGCCTTCTTCATCATGTTGGCGCTGGGCTACTCCATCAACTTGCTGACCTTGCTGGCGCTGGTGCTGGCCATCGGCCTGGTGGTGGATGACGCCATCATCGTGGTGGAGAACGTCGACCGGCACATGAAGGAGGAAGGCCGCCCGCCGCTGACGGCCGCCTTGCTGGGCGCCCGCGAGCTGGGCGGGGCCATCATCGCCATGACGGTGGTGCTGATCGCCGTGTACGTGCCCATCGGCTTCCAGGGAGGCCTTACCGGCACCCTGTTCACCGAGTTTGCCTTCACTCTGGCCGGTGCGGTCACGGTTTCGGCTGTCATCGCCCTGACGCTCTCGCCCATGCTGACGGCCAAAATGTTCAAGGAAAACCAGGAAGATGGCCGGTTCGTGCAATTCCTCGATCGCCAGTTCGAGCGCCTGCACCATGGCTACCAGCGTGTGCTGCACGGCACGCTGGACACGCACCTGGTGCCGGTGGTCATGGGCGTGCTGCTGCTGGGCGCCACGGCATGGCTGTTCGCCACCTCGCGCACCGAGCTGGCACCCCAGGAAGATCAAGGTGTGGTCCTGGCCCAGATCCAGGGCCCGCCGAATGCCACCTTGCAGCAAATGCAGACCTACGCCGATCAGGTGCTGCACACGGCGCAGGATCTGCCGGAATTCAAGCAGATGTTCCAGCTGACCGGCATGCCGTCGGCCAATGCCGGCATCGGTGGCGTCATCCTCAAGGACTGGGACCAACGCGAGCTCGGCGCAACGGAACTGCAACAGGTTCTGCAGGACCAATGGAACGGCATCGCCGGCGCGCGCGTGGCTGCTTTCCAGTTTCCGGCCCTGCCCGGCGCCCAGGGCATGCCGGTGCAACTGGTCATCAAGACCACCGAACCCTTCCAGCTGCTGGATCAGGTGGTGCAGAAGGTGCTGGCCGAGGCGCGCGCCAGTGGTCGCTTCTTTTTCGTCGATGCCGACCTGAAGATCGACAAGCCGGAAGCCACCCTGGTCGTGGACAAGGACATGGTCACGGCGCTGGGCATGACCCAGCAAAGCGTCGGCGCGACCTTGGGCGCAGCTCTCGGCGGTGGCTACGTCAATTACTTCTCGATGGACGGTCGCTCCTACCGCGTCATGCCGCAGGTGAAGCAGGTGGACCGCCTCAATCCCGACCAGATTCTGGATTACCAGGTGCGCACCGGCAGCGGCAAGCTGGTGCCGGCCTCGACGTTTGCCCATCTCGAGCACGACGTCGTGCCCGAGGCCATCAACCGTTTCCAGCAACTCAACTCGGCCACCATTTCCGGCGTGCCGGCGGTGTCCCAGGGCGAAGCCCTGGCCTTCCTGGCTGACGCCGTGCGCAAGGTCGCCACCGATGCCTACCAGATCGACTACGCCGGCCAGTCACGCCAGTTCATGAACGAGTCCGGCGGCTTCGCCTTCACGCTGCTGTTTGCGGTCATCATCGTCTACCTGTCGCTTGCGGCCCTGTTCAACAGCTTCCGCGACCCGATCGTCATCCTGGTTTCGGTGCCGACCGCGCTGTTCGGCGCGCTGATCTTCATCAACCTCGGCCTGGCCACCATCAACATCTACACCCAGGTCGGCCTGGTGACGCTGATGGGCCTGATCAGCAAGCACGGCATCCTCATCGTCGAGTTCGCCAACGACCTGCAACGCGCCGGCAAGTCCAAGCGCGAGGCCATCGAGGAAGCCGCCGCGGTGCGCCTGCGCCCCATCCTCATGACCACCGCCGCCATGGTGCTGGGCGTTCTGCCGCTGGTGCTGGCCGCCGGTGCCGGCGCCGCCGGACGTCATTCCATCGGCCTGGTGATTTTCACCGGCATGGCCATCGGCATCTTCTTCACCCTGTTTGTCGTGCCGGCCTTCTACCTGCTGCTGGCCAGCGAACACCACGGCAAGAACCCGGAGTACGACGCCGGGCTGGAGGACGAAGAGCAGGCCCTGCCGGCGTGAAGTGACCGTGCGTACTGATCGACCTCTTACCATCAATGAGGCAAGAGCTCAGTCACGCAGCTCCAGCAAGACTTCCGGGTGCGTTGCAGCGACGCGCAGCAATGTCCTGGCGGCACCCGTGGGTTCACGCCGTCCCTGCTCCCAGTCTTGCAAGGTACGCGGTGACACCCCCATCAAGGTAGCGAACTCAGTCTGGGACAAACCCATGCGAGTGCGGGCCTCGATCGCGCGACTCCCCTCCACACGGGTGGTCCGCGCTGGCTGTCCACGCTGCATCTGTTTTACCGACTGCAACAATTTTGCACCAAGCTCTTCGCCAGTCATTGTTGTCATCATGCGTCCCTCACCTGCTTGAGAAGATGGGCCGGGATGTTGCCACGAACCGCCTT
>CAZOXZ010000115.1:0-7904 GCA_964583865.1 uncultured Rhodanobacteraceae bacterium
AATTTCCAATGTTCTCTGGCAAGTGCCGTTCGACCTTGTGAATAATGCAGGCTAGTGGCGCCATCGTGGCGCGTTGTGTTCGTGGGTTCCCTTACCCCATTGCCAAAAAGGTCTTTCATGGTTTCCCTGTCCTTGCCCGCGGGTCGTCGCGGGCGCATCGTCGCCGCCTTGGTGGCCTTGCACATCGCCATCATCATCGCCAGCAACTACCTGGTGCAGCTGCCCGTGACGCTGTTTGGCCTGCACAGCACCTGGGGCGCGTTTACATTTCCCTTGATCTTTCTGGCCACGGATCTGACCGTGCGCTTGATCGGCAAGGAGGCTGCCCGCCGAGTGATCGCGCGAGCCATGTTGCCGGCGCTGGTGGCATCCTACGTGGTGGGCGTGTTGTTCCACGATGGCCGCTTCAATGGCTGGGTGGCGCTGGCCGCGTTCAACCTGCTGGTGTTTCGCGTAGCATTGGCCAGCTACGTGGCCTATGTTGCCGGCCAGCTGCTGGATGTCCATGTCTTTGATCGTTTGCGCCAGCGCAGCCGCCGCTGGTGGGCGGCGCCGGCGGGCTCGGCGATTGTTGGTCAGGCCGTGGACACGGCGTTGTTCTTCTCGGTCGCCTTTGCGGCCAGCAGCAATGCCTTCATGGCGGCACACTGGGTGGAGATCGCGGCGGTGGACTATGCCATCAAGTTGATCGTCAGCCTGTCCATGTTCGTGCCGGTTTACGGCGTTCTGCTGGCGGTCATTCTGCGGTTGGCACGGGCGGCGGGGCTTTCCGTGGCGGACAAGGCGAGCCTGCGGTCCGGTTTGTCGTCGTCTTGATCTGACGTGGCTGGCGGCCGTTGCACTGGCGTGTAGTGTCGTGTCGGGTTCGGCTTCGCCGATCTCGACCTACGTGGGTGTCATGTCGACGGCGTTGCGGCGATGGTCGCCACCGGGGCGTAGCGCATGGCGACATTGCAGCGCTCATAACGCGCACCGTAGCGTGCCATGATGTCAGGGTCGTGCTGGAAACCGGCTTTTTCGTACAGGTGGATGGCGGCGGCACACTTGGTGCTGGTCAGCAGGTACAGCGGAGCGGCGCCAAGCTCCTGCGCGCGTTCGATGACGGCGTGCAACAGGAATTCACCGGCCTTGAGGCCGCGGGCCGACTGGCGCACGCCCATCTTGGTCAATTCAAAGCTGCGATCGCCCGTCTTCTGCAGTGCACAGGTGCCGATGATGCCGAGATCCGTGGCTTCGACGAACAGGATTGCACCGCCCGGGTCGATGATGTGGCGGCGTGGGTTCTCCAGCACCTCGCGGTCGGTGGCCTCGACCTCGAACATTGATTCAACCCATTCGCGGTTGATGTCGTGGAAGTGATGCGCCAGCGCGTCGCTGTACTCGCGGATGGCAAGCCCTTGCAAGCTCATGGTTCAGGGTTCCAGCACGGATTGTGACCGTGTCATGATCAGGTCATCGCTGCGCAAGCTGCGTGCAACCCGGTTGTCGACAAGGTCGGTGGCATTGGTGACAAAGTAGTTCATGGCGGTTCTCGCTGCGTGGCGTCGGGGCGTTCCGCATTGTCCATCACGGCAGGTGAGGCGGGTGTGTTACGCGGCGCGTGGCTGGATGTCTTTGAGAGCGTCGCCCAGCTCGCGTGCGGCGAGGTCCAGCTCGTAGTTCTTCTGCAGGTTCATCCAGCTTTGCGCGTCGGTGCCGAAGTAGCGTGCCAGGCGCAGCGCCGTGTTGGCACTGATGCCGCGGCGTTCACGCACGATTTCGTTGATGCGTGCCGGCGTGACGCCGATGGCGCGTGCCAGTGCATTGCTGGACAGGCCGAGGGGCGCCATGAACTCCTCGCGGAGGATCTCGCCGGGATGAATCGGGGCAAGTTTGTCGGACATGGCAGGTTCCTCAATGGTAGTCGACGATCTCGACGTCAAATGCATCGCCGTCATGCCAACGAAAACACAGCCGGTACTGGCTGTTGATCCGGATGCTGTACTGCCCGGTACGATCACCTTTCAACCGCTCCAGCCGGTTGCCGGGCGGAACGCGCAGGAAATCCAGCTTGGCTGCCGCATGAAGCTGTGTCAGCTTGCGCCGTGCTACGCGCTCGATGCTGACAAAGCCCCGGACCCGCAATCCGTTGAACAATCGTTCCGTGTTCCTGTCGGCGAACGTCTTGATCACGAGATGATCGTATATCGGTATCCGATACAGTGCAAGCCAAGTACTGCGTCGCCGTACAATGGTTGCAGGCGCGCCGAGAAACGTCGATCGGCACGGGGATAAACTGCGCGCATTGAGCCAGCCGTGAAATGTACACGGGTTGCTGAATTCCCGTTGTTTTCCGGCAAGTGCCGTTCGACGTTGTGAAAAATTCAGGTCAACGCTTCGGCAGGCCCTTGTATTTGCGGCGGTACTTGTCGCGCAGGCGGGTCTGGCGGTTCTCCAGGCTGATTTCGTGGCCTTGAATCCAGGCACGCTGGACGCGGCTGGTGATTTCCAGGGCCGGGCCATCGGCGATGAACAGGGTCGCGTCCTTGCCGACATCCAGCGAGCCCATGCGCTCGGCGACGCCCAGAATCTCGGCCGGGCCGAGGGTGATGGCGCGCAGGGCGGCATTGCGGCCAAGGCCGAAGGCGGCGTAGCGCGCCGCCTGCCAGGGCAGGTTGCGGGCGTTGGCTGCGTCCATGCTGGAGCCGTCGTTGGCGATGGCGATCTGCACGCCTGCCTCGGTCAGGCGCGCGGCGCTGCGAAACACGCTGTCGTAGGGCGCATCACGGCGGCGCGGCAGGTTGTTGGCCGAGCCGAGGATGACGGGGATGTCGCGCTTGGCCAGTTCGTCGGCCAGGCGCCAGGCGTCGCGGCCGCCGACGAGGATGATGTTGTCCAACTGGTGTCGTTTGGCGAAGGCCAGGGCCTCGCGGATGGCGACGATGTGGTCGGCGTGGATGAACAACGGGCGCTTGCCTTGCAGCACCGGCAGCATGGCTTGCCAGCGCAGGTCGGGCGTGTCCATGGTGCCGGCTTCCACAGCCGCGGTCCAGGCGCGGGCGTCACGGAAGGCCTGTTCCAGCAGGGCGCGCTGCTTGTCGGCTTTCTCGCGAGCTTTTTTTGCGCGTTCGTCCGGCAGCCAGCTCGGCACACGCGTGTTTGGCCAGTACAGGTGCACGCCGACGGCGCCGGCGATGCGCATGTCCTCGGCGGTCCAGCCGTCCAGCTTCACCAGCGCCGATTGGCCGGCCAGCAGGCCATGGTTGTAGGCGCGCGGCACGATCAAGGCGGCCAGCACGCCGTTAGCGCGGGCCACGCCCAGCAACTCGCTGTCCGGGTTGATCGCCACCAGCGCGCGCACGTTGGGGTCCAACGGCCCGACTTCGGCCATGTCGTTGGTGGCGCGTACGGCGCCGATCTCGGTCAGTCCCAAGACGCTGTTGGCGGCAATGTAGCCGGGATACACATGCTTGCCGCGGGCATCGATGCGCGTGGCGTTGGCCGGGGCGGTGACGTCCGGCCCGAGGGCAGCGATCTTGTCACCTTCGATCAGCAGGGCACCGTCGGTGATGATGCCGTGACTGACGGTGTGCAAGGTGGCGTGCTCGATCAGCACCGGCGCGGCCTGGACGCCGGCGGCCAGCAGCAGCGCCAGGGTAGCGAGAATGGACTTCATCATTGGACTTCTCCTTCGGCGCAGGCGGCCACGGGCAGGCTGTCGTGGTAAATGCCGATCTCGGCCAGGCGGGCACATAGCAGGGCCGTGCGGCTGGGCGCTGGCGTGTGCGTGCTGTCGTCCTGGTCTTCTTTCGCGTTCTTGTCGTCCTTGTCCAAGGCCTTGACGCGTTCGGGCAGGGCGGCGGCAATCAGGCGGCTGCGGCGCTCGCGGATGGTCGCGTTGGCTTTGCGGTCGGCCTGGCGATCAAAATACTTGCGCCCGTCAACCCAGGTCTGCTCGGCGCGGCTGAGGGGCGAGAGCGGGCTGCCGTTCCAGATCACGAAATCGGCATCCTTGCCCGGCTCCAGCGAACCGACGTAGTCGTCGATGTGCAGTTGCTTCGCCGGGTTGATGGTGACGAAGGCCAGCGCCTCGGCCGGTGCCAGGCCGCCGTAGTGCACCGCCTTGGCGGCCTCGGTGTTCAGCCGCCGCGCCAGCTCGCCGGAATCGGAGTTGAAGGACACCGTCACGCCCTGGTGATCCATGATGGCGCCGTTCCACGGGATGGCGTCGTAAACCTCCATCTTGTAGGCCCACCAGTCGCTGAAGGTCGAGGCGCCGGCACCCAGCTCGGCGATGGCATTGGCCACCTTGTAGCCCTCCAGCACGTGCTGGAAGGTGGGCACGATGCCGAAGCGTTCGGCAACGCGCACGAAGGCCAGGATTTCGTCCTGGCGGTAGCTGTGGATTTGCACCAGGCGCTCGTCTTGCAGCACTTCCCACAAGGCTTCCAGGCGCAGGTTGCGCCGCAGCGGGCCGCCGTCATCGGCATGGCCGGCCTGGAGCGCTTCGCCGTAGTCACGGGCGGCCAGGAAACTGTCGCTGATGAGTTCGGGCACGCCCATGCGGGTTTGCGGGTAGCGCTTGGTGTACTTCGGCCCCCAGTTGGACTGCTTGACGTTCTCGCCCAGGGCAAACTTGATGGTTTTTGGCGCGCGGCGGAACTTCAGGCCCGCGGCATCGGCGCCCCAGCGCAACTTGATGATCTGGCTCTGCCCGCCGATGGGATTGGCCGAGCCATGCAGTAGTTGCGAGGTGGTGGTGCCGCCGGCCAACTGACGATAAATGGTGATGTCGGTGGGATCGAGCACATCGCCGATGCGCACCTCGCTGGTGACCGCGTGCGTGCCCTCGTTGACGCCGCCGGCGATGGCGATATGCGAATGCGCGTCGATGATGCCGGGTGTGACCTGTTTGCCCGTGCCGTCGATGATGTCGGCGCCTGCGGGTGCATCAAGATTCTGGCCAACGGCGCTGATATGGCCGTTTTCGACCAGCAGGTCGGCGTGCTCGAGGATGCCTTTCGGCCCTTGCGTCCAGATGCGCGCATTGCGCACCAGCACCGCATCGGGTTGCTCGGGCAGGCCGTGGCGGCCGTGGGCGCCGGCCGGCCAGCGCTGGTAATCGAGATCGGGCAGCGGCGCTTGCGTCCAGGCGGGCAGCGGCTTGTGTTCGGGCTCGGCGCTGCGCGTTGCCGTCACCGCGATGGAGGCGCCGGGCAGGGCGGCCTTGCCATGCCAGCGGCCCTGGCCCAGCGTGGCGCTGACGGCGACATGCGCGTTGTCCACGCCCAACAGCTTGCCGGGCACGTACAGCAGCAGGCGGCCGTCGTCCACGCGCACGGGGAAGCTGGTCTCGCCGACTTTGGCGCTGAGCTTGTCCTTGCCGTTGATCTCCAGCGTGGTCGGGCCCTTGGCGCCCTGCCAGACCAACTGCCATTTGCCGCGTGGGTCGGCGGCCTCGCGGTCGGCCAGCGGGTAGCGTTCGCCGTCGATCCACACGGCGTAAATGCGGGCATCCTCGTCGCGCAGGAGGTCACGGTCCGCCACCAGGAACTGGGCCTGTTTGCCTTTCTCCAGCGTGCCGAGGCGGTCGGCCACGCCCAGCATGCGTGCCGGCGCAATGGTAAGCGCGGCCAGGGCGTCTGCCGGCGACAGGCCGGACTCGATCATCTTGCGCAGGTTGGCGCGGAAATGCTTGCCGGGCTTGTCCATGCCATGCGTGGTGAAGGCGATGGGCACGTCGTGGCCGACCAGGATGCGGGCGTTGTACGGCGCCATGCGCCAGTGCGCCAGGGTGGCCAGGTCGATGTCGAGGCCGCGGTCCGGGTTTTCCACCGCGGGTGCCTCGGGCAGCTTCAATGGCAGCACCACCGGCACGCCGGCCTGTTTCAGTTGCTGGACACGGCGATGCTCGTGGCCGTCGCCCAGCAGCACGCGCTTCAAGCCGAATTCTGCCGCGACGCGGGCCGTGCGGGCATAGTCCAGCTCGTTGTCGGTGGCAAAAAACACCGGCTGCTTGCCATCCAGCACTGGTTGCAGGGCTTCCAGGGCATGGTTGATCTCGATGCGGGCGGCATCCGGATGGCGACGCTCCCAGGCGCGGCGCTTGCGGTACCAGCCGGTGTCCAGCAATGTCTGGCGCACCAGGGCAATGGAACCCATCAGCGAGCTGGGGTAGCCCGACGAGTCCCAACCGGTGGTCTCGAAGGCGGCAAACTGGGCCACATCTCCGGCCAGCAGCACGGCGTTGAGATTGTCGGCATTGGCCAGGCTCACGACCGCGGCCTGGCCGCGCCAGATGCCCTTGTCCGGCGCGCTGGCCACGGCGGTGAAGCCCAGCTTGCGCAGCGCCGCGGCACGCTTGGCGTCCGGCGTGGCCAGGTCCGCCGCCGAGCGCTCCGGATGCGCTCGCGGGTTCCAGGAATGCGGGCCACGGCTGTGTGCTTCGTCCTCGTCCGTCTTGTTCGCCTTCTTCGGGGCCAGGCCGTAATCGGTCCAGGGGTCGATGAAACCGGGGTAGATGGTCTTGCCGGCCAGGTCGATGACGGCCGCACCGGCGGGCACGTTGACCTTCTCGCTGGCGGCCTGGATGACGCCGTTGCGAACCACGAGAGTGCCGTCCTCGATGATTTTTCCGGGGCGCAGCATCAGTCTGGCATGGACGAAGGCCTTGAGGCCGGGCGTGCGGTCGCTGATGCCATGTTGCGGCGCGGTGGACTGGGTGGTTGCCATGGCAGGCAGGCTGGCCAGGGCTGCGAGCAGCAGGCCGACAAGTCGCTGGCAGTTCATGATTTCCCCGATGCGGACTGAGAACGTACAGCATAGCGAACCGTCGGCTGTGGGCAACGGACAGAAGTCATGGTTTGCAAACCTGTTACCGTACCTGGCCTGTGAGCCACAACACATCATCATCGGAGCTTTGCCAATGAACGAGAACAAGGTACGCGAGACCGCCTGGGCCATGCCGCTCACCAGCCCCATCTACCCGCGCGGTCCATACCGCTTCCGCAACCGTGAGTACCTGGTCATCAGCTACCGCACCGACCCTGCGTTGCTCGATGAGGTTGTCCCCGAGCCGTTGCTGCCGGCCGGCGACGGCATCGTGAAGATGGAGTTCATGCGCATGCCCGATTCCACCGGTTTCGGCGATTACTGCGAGGCCGGGCAGGTGATTCCGGTGAGTTTTCGCGGCAAGCCGGGCACCTACTACCAGAACATGTTCCTCAACGACGACTCGCCCATCGCCGGCGGGCGCGAGATCTGGGGCTTCCCGAAAAAGCTGGCAGAGCCGGACCTGCACGTGGACAAGGACGTGCTGGTCGGCAGCCTGGACTACCAGGGCATCCGTGTGGCCACTGGAACCATGGGCTACAAGCACCGCCCATTTGATGAGGCCAAGGCGCTGGCCGCCATCACCGGCGATGCCTACCTGCTGAAGATCATCCCGCACGTGGACTGCACGCCGCGCATCTGCGAGCTGGTGCGCTACAACTGCGAGGACGTGGTCATCCACGGGGCTTGGGAAGGACCGGGTGCCCTGCAGTTGTTCGAGCATGTCATGGCGCCGCTGGCGCGGCTGCCGGTGCTGGAAGTGGTCAGCACCACGCACCTTCTCACCGATCTCACCCTGAACCTGGGCGAGGTGGTGCACGATTACCTGCAATGAGTGACGCTAGCCTGCATAATTCATGAGGGTCGCGGATGATTGCGGAATTCGCAGCAAGCCACGCGAAGGGCCGAAGGAAAAGCGTAGCGGGGACTACGGTTTGACTGAGGACCGAGTGTGGCGCCGCGAGAAACCGCAAGGGCCGCGACAGAACGGCACGAAAACACGCTGCGAATGTTGATTTAGCCCAAAAATGTGCACAGACTATTGAATTTCCAATGTTTTCTGGCAAGTGCCGTTCGACCTTGTGAATAATGCA
>CAZOXZ010000116.1:0-7689 GCA_964583865.1 uncultured Rhodanobacteraceae bacterium
CCTCGGTCTTGCCGACGCCGGTCGGGCCGGCCAGCAGGAAACTGCCGATGGGTTTGTCCGGATCACCAAGGCCCGAACGCGCCATCTTGATGGCGCTGGCCAGCGCATCGATGGCCTGGTCCTGCCCGAAAACGACCATCTTCAGGTTGCGGTCGAGCTTTTGCAGCACGTCGCGGTCGGAAGCCGACACCTGGCGCGTCGGGATGCGTGCCATGCGCGCGACGATGATCTCGATTTCCTCGACGTCGATGGTGTCCTTGCGTTCATCCTCGCTCATGAGGTTCTGGCGTGCGCCGGCCTCGTCGATGACATCAATGGCCTTGTCCGGCAGGAGGCGGTCCGGCAGATGCTTGATGGACAGTTCCACCGCGGCCTGCAGGGCATCTTCGTTGTAGGTGATGTGGTGGTGTTCCTCGAAACGGCTCTTCAGGCCGCGCAGAATGTCCACCGTCTCGGCCGCGCTGGGCTCGACCACGTCGATCTTCTGGAAACGCCGCGCCAGTGCGCGGTCTTTCTCGAACACGCCGCGGAATTCTTCGTAGGTGGTCGAGCCGATGCAGCGCAGCTCGCCGGAAGCCAGTGCCGGCTTGATGAGGTTGGAGGCATCCATGGTGCCGCCCGAGGCCGCACCGGCGCCGATGATGGTGTGGATCTCGTCGATGAACAGGATTGCATCGTCCTCCTGCTTGATCTGCGCGATCACGGCTTTCAGACGCTTCTCGAAGTCGCCACGGTACTTGGTGCCGGCCACCAGCGAGCCGAGATCCAGCGCCCAGATGGTGGCGCCTGCCAGGACCTCGGGCACCTGCTCCTCGACAATGCGCTTGGCCAGGCCCTCGGCCAGTGCGGTCTTGCCGACGCCGGCCTCGCCGACGTACAGCGGATTGTTCTTGCGCCGGCGACAGAGCACCTGAATGGTGCGCTCGACCTCCAGCTCGCGGCCGATCAACGGGTCCACCTTGCCCATGATGGCCTTTTCGTTGAGGTTGGTGGCGTATTCGGCCAACGGGTTGTCTTTCTGGCCGACGGCGTTGTCGGTCTTTTCCGCGACCTCGTCGCCGCTCGCCTCGGCAGCCTTGTCGCTGGCCTCGGCAATGCCGTGCGAAATGTAGTTCACCACGTCCAGGCGCGTAATCTCCTGCTGGTGCAGGTAGTACAGCGCGTGCGAATCCTTCTCGCCGAAGATCGCCACCAGCACGTTGGCGCCGGTGACTTCCTTGCGCCCGGAAGATTGCACGTGGTACACGGCACGCTGCAGCACACGCTGGAAGCCCAGCGTCGGCTGGGTATCGCGCTCGTCCTCCTGGCTCAGGTGCGGCACGGTCTCGGTGATGATGTGACGCAGGTCGCCGGCGAGCTTGTCCAGATCCGCCCCGCAGGCGCGCAAGACGGCGTTGGAAGAGGCATTGCCCAGCAGTGCCAGCAGCAGGTGTTCCACAGTCATGAACTCGTGACGCTGCTTGCGGGCGCTCTTGTAGCAATCGCCAATGGTGGTTTCGAGGTCTTTGCTGAACATCAGGCTTCTCCGGGCTTGTACCTCACTATATCGGGATGGGCTACATCTTTTCCATGGAGCAGAGCAGCGGATGCTGGTGCGAACGTGCGTATTCGTTCACGTGCGCCACTTTTGTCTCCGCCACTTCGCGGGAAAACACCCCGCACACGCCCTTGCCGCGCGTGTGTACGTGCAACATGACCTGAACGGCGCGTTCCTGGGTCATGCCAAAGAATCCTCGCAGCACGTCGACGACAAAGTCCATCGGCGTGTAATCATCGTTGAGCAACACCACCTGAAACATCGGCGGCGGCGACAGCTCCGGTCGCGCAGGCGCCACGACGACGCCGTGCCCTTGTTCATGTTCCGTGTCTTCACTCATGGCTTGATTATAGTCGTGATCGGCGCAGAAATAAGCCCGCTGTCATTCAGCCTGCGAATGGCTGGAAAACGCTGAAAAACGGGCCGTGAGCTGTCAAAATGGGGCGTTTCGCCGCCGACACAAGTCCATGCCGTCTCGATTTCACCCCCTGCGACCTGCCCCGGCCGGATGCCGCCTGCCGGCTCCGGAGCACACGCCATGCGCGTGATCGTCGGCATTTCCGGCGGCGTGGACTCGGCCGTGGCCGCGATGCAGCTGCAGCAGGCCGGCGTGGATGTGGAAGGCCTGTTCATGACCAACTGGGAGGAAGCCGACCCGGCCTCGCCCTGCCCGGCCGACCGCGACCGCAAGGATGCCGCAGCCGTCTGCGCCCAGCTCGGCATCCGCTTCCATGCGCGCAATTTTGCCCGCGAGTACATGGCGCAGGTGTTCCAGCACTTTCTGGACGAGTACCGCGCCGGGCGCACGCCCAATCCGGATGTCCTGTGCAACCGCGAGATCAAGTTCGCCACGTTTCTTGACGAGGCACGGGCGCTGGGTGCCGAACGCATCGCCACCGGCCATTACGCCCGCATTGCCGAGGTGGATGGCGAGTACCGCTTGTTGAAGGCCACGGATGGCAACAAGGACCAGAGTTATTTCCTGCACACGCTGAGCCAGGCACAGCTGGCGGCGACGCTGTTCCCGCTGGGCGAGCTGACCAAGCCCGAGGTACGGCAGGTGGCGCGCGAGGCCGGTCTGGCGCCGCACGCCAAAAAGGATTCCACGGGCATCTGCTTCATCGGCGAACGGGATTTTCGTGCGTTCCTGGGCCAATACATTCCGGCTCAGCCCGGCGCCATCGTCGACCCGGACGGCCGCGAGCTTGGCCGTCACGACGGCGTGATGTTCTACACCCTCGGCCAGCGCCAGGGCCTGGGCCTGGGTGGCCGTCGGGACGGCTCTGGCCAGCCCTGGTACGTGGTCGCCAAGCATCTGGACACGCGCGAGCTGGTGGTGGCCCAGGGCCATGACCATCCCTTGCTGATGTCACGGCGGCTGACAGCCACCGACCTGTCCTGGGTGGCGGGCGCGCCACCGGCGGTCGAGTTCGCTTGCCACGCCAAGACCCGCTACCGGCAGCCGGATCAGGCCTGCCGTGTTCAGGTCGAAGGCGACCGTTGCATGGTAACGTTCCGGGCACCGCAGCGTGCGGTAACCCCGGGCCAGTCGGTAGTCTTTTATTCCGGCGAACAATGCCTCGGCGGTGGCATCATCGCCGCCACCGGCGCAGACGAGACAAGACAGGGAGATCAACAGCAGTGAACGCCGAGCAAGTCCTGGCACTGGCCGGGTGTTACCAATCAGCCGCGCTGGCACGTGCCGTGGCGCAGGGTGAGACGGTCGATACCGACGCCGAGCGCGCCAGCCTGGACAGCATTTTCCATATTGACGCGGACGACACTGCCGAAGTGTTCGGCGGCCCCGCCGGCATACGACTCGGACTTGATGCCGTGATCCGCCTGTCACAGAACCCATCGGACGACCTGGAAACCACACGCATTGTGTTCACCATGCTGCAGCTGGAACGCAAGCTGGTACGACGGCGCGACCTGATGCAGGAACTGGCCGGCGGCATCGGCTCCATCGACCGGCAGCGGCAACATTTCGACGTGTTGCACGCGACCGTCGCCAGCCGCCTCGGCGAGCTGTACGAGCACACCGTGTCCCTGCTGCGCCCGAGAATCATGGTCACCGGCAACCCGCAGTTGCTGCAGGACCCTGTGCGCGTGGCCCGCATTCGCGCCAACCTCCTGGCCGGCATCCGCGCCGCCGTGCTTTGGCACCAGTTGGGTGGGCGCAAGTGGCAGCTGCTGTTGCAACGCAAACAAGTGGTGCTGGTGGCACGCGGACTGCTGAGCCGCGTGACCCTGGAGCATGGCCAATGAAGCGTGCCAGTATCACCATGCCGGCCGTGCTTGTCGCGCTTCTTGCGCTGCCCTGTGTGGCAACGCTGGCCGCGGATATCGAGCCAGCCAGTCTCGAGGCCTGTGCCGTCATCGAGACCGATTCCATGCGCCTGGCCTGCTACGACCAGCTGGCCGGACGGCAGCAACCAGCACCTGCGCCGGAGCCGGCTCCGACGGCACAAAGGAAGCCTTCGCGTGGCAACTTCCTGACCCGCATGTTCCGCCATGACGTGGAACAAGGCACGCAATCTGGTGAGGCCGAGCAGCGCGGCGTCTCGCTGCTGGACAGCCGCTGGGAGCTGAGCCGAGCCAGCAAACTCGGCACTTTCAATATCCGCGGCTACCAACCACTGTTCCTGGAGCCGGTCTTCGTGACCAGCGACGACAACAATCGTCCGGCCACGCCCAACCCGGACAACGTGGTTGCCGATGACATCGGCCTGCAGAAGCACGAAGCCAAATTCCAGATCAGCTTCAAGACCAAGCTGGTGCAAGGCGTGCTGGCGGGCCATGGCGATTTGTGGGGAGGCTACACCCAGACCTCGCGCTGGCAGGTCTACAACGGCGGCTTGTCGCGGCCGTTTCGCGAAACCAACTACGAGCCCGAAGTCATGCTGGTGTTCGGCACGGACGTGCCATTGTTCGGCTGGGATTTGCGCATGCTGGGTGTCGGCTTCAACCACCAGTCCAACGGTCGCGGCAAGCCATTGTCACGCAGCTGGAACCGCATCATCGGGCGCATCGGTCTGGAGCGCCCCGGCTGGACCATCATGTACCGGCCATGGGTACGTGTCTCCGAAGACGCCGCAAGCGACGACAATCCGGACATCATCGATTATCTCGGCCATGGCGACCTGCGCGTGGTGCACGAATGGCGCCAGCACGAGTTCAGCCTGATGCTGCGACAAAACTTCTCCACCGGTTACGGCGCCCGGCGCTTCACCTGGAGTTTTCCGCTGAAACGCGGCATCCGCGGCTACCTGGAATTGTTCAACGGCTACGGTGAAAGCCTCATCGATTACAACCACGAGGCCACCTATTTCGGCCTCGGTGTGACGCTGCTGAACTGGTATTGAGCCCGCTGGACGCCTGCCTTGTTCCCAAGGCCAAACCGTACGGGATGAACATGCACCAATCAGGCTGGCAGACCCTCTTCCAGCCAGGCGCGCGCCTCGGCCATGGCATCGTTGCGGTACAACCGCACCTTGCCCGGCAGCATCCAGTGCATGGCCTGCACCGCGAAACGCACCCAGTCGTTGTCCGAGACAATGGCAATGCGGTTCCACTCCAGCGCATGGCGAAAACCCAGCACGGCATCTTCCCACAACGCGCCTTCGTCAAATCGCTCGAAGTCCGGGCCGAAGTGGTACAGCATGCGCAGGCCTTCGCCGACGGCAATGACCGCCGCGACCTCGGGCATGATGATGTCCTCGTAGTCAGCCTGTGTGACCACACCGTGGGCACGGAAACCAACGACACCGGCGGGCAGATCCTTGATGGTTTCGATCATGGCGCACCTCCGCTTGCAGGAGCATTGATCATACCGCGTTGGCCGCAGCGCGGCGCGGTTCCGGGAATCAGGACCGGGGAGCCCGAAGCCGC
This sequence comes from uncultured Rhodanobacteraceae bacterium, assembly GCA_964583865.1. Taxonomy (GTDB): domain Bacteria; phylum Pseudomonadota; class Gammaproteobacteria; order Xanthomonadales; family Rhodanobacteraceae; genus DASSBG01. Next base: position 5,429 of record CAZOXZ010000116.1, read on the forward strand.
GAAGATGGAACCGGTGCCGCATCCGCGCTGCGCGCTTGATCCGGCCTACGCCACGTCGCAACGCCACGCCGGTGATGATCACACGCTACTGTCGGCGCGGGCAGAGCTCTACGAACAGGCCAGCAGGCGCAACCCCCGGCGTTGGAGCGGCAAGACCCGCGACTGGAACCCCATCGGCCCGGTGACACTCAATCCGTCCGATTTCGGTCAGCCGCTGCAGGGCGTCGTAACTGAAGCTGCGATCGCCGCTGCCGACGGGCGCCTCGAAGCCGTTGCAGAAGACCGTGTCGATACCGGCGCAGCCGCTGGCCGGGCTGATGCTGTCCTCGACCATGATCAGGTTGCCGTCGGCATCGCAGGACAGGCTGCGGTCGGTGTAGGCCTAGCCCGCGTTGCCGTAGGTGGTGTGGCTGCGCAGGCCGCGCAGGTTCCAGCTCCAGCTGGCCTGCACGCCATTGCCCCAGGTCAGGCCGGTTGGCTTGCCGTTGGGTGCCCAGGCGATGCCGGTCGCGTGGCTGCCGAGCCGGGTCGGCCGACCCAGGGCGTCGGGCACAAGGTCGATGGCGGGGGTGCCGGGGTAGTCGGTGCTCTTGAGCTGGTCACAGGCGTTGTAGTCGTAGCCGAGCGTGAAGCTGTGGCCCTGAAGTAGTGGTAGGTCCAGGTGCTGGCGGGGCGGCTGCCGGTGCCGGGGTCGCGGTGGGCCGTGTGCATACGGCCGCTTGTCGTTGATGTAGCAATACAAGACCTGACCCCCCTCAGCCCCAAAGACGAGCATGCATTCTTCGTTGCCCTGGGCGCACGCATCGCCGCCCAGCGCAAGCACCAGGACCTCACGCAAGTGGAACTGGCCGAGCGCCTGGGCATCTCGCAGCAGGCCATGAACTCGTTCGAGAAGGGCCGACGCCGCGTGCCGGTGTCCTTGCTGCCACCGATCGTGCAGATTCTGGGCACCACGTTTGACGCGCTGATCGACCAAGGCTCAGCACTGCCGGCTGCCGAGCCGGGCAAGCGCGGGCCGGCACCGAAACTGCAGCACCAGCTCGAACAGATCCAGGCGCTGCCCAAGGCCAAGCAGCGCGCCATCACCCAAGTGCTGGATTCGGTGCTGGCGGCGCACCAGTAGCTGCGTTTCCCAAGCGCACAAACAGCAAGGCCCGCCGCGTGCGGGCCTTGTTCGTCATAGACGTCAGGAAATGAACTGGAATTGTTATTGCAAGTACACCAGTAGCCATGGCCTGAACTTCGACAAGAGTAACCGCCGTAGGTATAGCCAAATACTTTCAAAAAGTCCTATTCGAAAGAAGGTGAATCCAAGGTCGTGCGCTTGATCCTCCGGTAACCTTTCGTCAGCGACCTCCCATATGTCATGGACCCAGAAGTAGGACTCGAACACACCGGGGCCATGTTTCCTCACTCCATTAGACTCCAGCCGATCCTTTACCAGAGGGCCCACTCGATGGGCTGCATTGGGAGCATTGTTAGCCTCCAAGAAGAAAGTGCTGTGGAATCCATAACGACACCCATGTTCCTCCGGCATCCTCACAAACACTCCTTCCACCAACACCTCATATGCGGTCATAGCGTCTTCTCAAGGGCATCCTAGTGATCAGGCCTGTCACGAGGGAACGGGAACGGTCTATTTTCCGGAATATCAGGATAAGTCCGCAATGGGATCCCGGTGGAATCACTGATAGCATCGATTACGCTATTCGCCCTATCAATGTCACCCTGCGCGGCAGGTCTAGGAACAGGGTCAGGAATGTACTCCGCTGCTTCCGCTACTTGATCGAGCGCACCAGCAAGGCTCGCAGCAGCCACACTGATCTTGCCCCAGAAAGTGTGACCAGACTTGCCTTTTGTTTGATAGTGCGGCAGCCCTTTTGAACCATCCTTGAGCTCATGTCCTGCATGTTTGATGCGTCCTTTTGATCCTTGAGCTGCACCCTCTATGCCATTGCCGATCTGACGCCGATCAGCGACAACATTTTTCTCTGCCCTTCGTGCTTCTATCGCCTGCTCCCGCGTCAAGCGGGCAACCTTTTTCATCCCTTTAGCGGTCAATCGGACGAGCCATGCCACCTTTGAGCGGCGCCCATCCGGATCCGTAAACCGCACGGGGTTGTCATTGGCATAAGCATAGCGGTTAAGGCCGACGGGGCTCAAGGGGTTGAGCGGCGCCGGGTCGGGGCTGGTGAAGCGTTTGTGGTAGAGGTATCTGGCGCCGAGGTAGGTGGCGCCGGTGTTCTCGTCCATCACCGCGC
>CAZOXZ010000117.1:0-7641 GCA_964583865.1 uncultured Rhodanobacteraceae bacterium
CATGGCGCCTTTGTCGACGACCACGAGGTGCACCAGGTGGTCGAATGGCTGAAGGCCCAGGGCAAGCCGGACTACATCGAGGGCGTGCTGGAAGAAGAACAGACCATGGATGATGGCCGGGTCATTTCCGACATCGGCATCCCGCAAGATGCTGGCGACGACGACAGCGACGCCGCCCTGTACGACAAGGCCGTCGCCATCGTCACCAAGACCCGGCGGGCCTCCATTTCCAGCGTCCAGCGCCACCTGCGCATCGGCTACAACCGCGCCGCCCGCCTGGTCGAGCAGATGCAGGAAGACGGCGTCGTCAGCGCCCCGGAACGCAACGGCTCACGCGAAGTGCTGGCGCCGCCGCCGCCGAAGGATTGAAGCAGACGGAGTGAGCAGGCATGTTCAAACGTAGCTACGGCTCTGGCGGTGACGATGACGCGTTGTACAAGCGAGCCGTGGCCGTCGTTGTCCGCACGCGCCGCGCCAGCATCACCAACATCCAACGTCACCTGCGTATCGGTTACAACCACGGCCTGCGTTTCATCAAGCGCATGGAGCACGAAGGCATCGTCAGTGCACCCAATCGCAACGGCGTACGTGAGGTGCTGTTGCCGCCAGGGCGCTGAAGACCTTCGTTTTGCCGTTTCGATTGCCGTTTTGGCGATAATGTGCGGATGGACAAAACTGATTTTGATTACGAGCTGCCGCAGGAACTGATCGCGCAGCGCCCGCCCGAGCGCCGTGGCGACAGCCGGATGCTGGTGTTGGATGCGGCGCAGGCGAGCTGGCAGGACCGCGAGTTTGCCGACTTGCCGCGCTTCCTGCGTGCCGGCGACCTGCTGGTGCTGAACGACACCCGCGTCTTGGCGGCGCGGCTGTTCGGCCACAAGCCGACCGGTGGCAAGGTGGAAATCCTCATCGAGCGGGTGTTAGGCGAAGGGCATTTGCTGGCACACATGCGCGTCAGCAAGAAACCCGCGCCGGGCACGCTGATTGAGGTCGACGGCGGCGGTGCGCTGCGCATGCTGGGCCGCCAGGGCGAGTTGTTCGAGCTGGAAGTCGCTAGCGACGAGCAGCTGGAAGCGCTACTGGCACGCGCCGGGCACATGCCTTTGCCGCCCTACATCGAGCGGCCCGACACCGAAGCCGATGCCGAGCGCTACCAGACGGTTTTTGCTCGCGAACCCGGCGCTGTGGCCGCGCCGACGGCGGGCCTCCATTTCGACCAGGCCATGCTGGGCAAGCTGGCCGGGCAGGGCGTCGGCATCGGCTACGTCACATTGCACGTCGGCGCCGGCACCTTCCAGCCCGTGCGCGAGGCGCGCATCGAGGACCACCACATGCACAGCGAGTGGTTGGAAGTTGATGAAAAACTGGTCGAACAGGTCCGGGTCACCCGTGCCGCAGGGGGCCGCGTCATCGCCGTCGGCACCACCGCCGTGCGCTCGCTGGAAACCGCCAGCCAAAGCGGCGAGTTGAAGTCCTTCCGCGGCGACAGCGACATTTTCATCTACCCGGGCTATCGCTTCCGCAGCGTGGATGCCCTCATCACCAACTTCCACCTGCCCGAATCCACGCTCATCATGCTGGTGTCGGCGCTGGCCGGCCGCGAGCTGACCCTGGCGGCCTACCGCCACGCCGTCGAAGAACGCTACCGCTTCTTCTCCTACGGCGACGCCATGCTGGTGCTGCCGCAGGGTGTCGGGGACTGAAAAAAACGGACGAGCGCAGCCGCCGCACCCCGTCATCCCGGACGAGTGCCATCATCACTTCGTCACCCCGGACGATCGCAGCGATTCGTCATCCCGGCCAAGCGGAGCGCGAGCCGGGACGGCGCTCAGCGCCTCTTGTTCCAATGAACCGGCGGCGCGGCAAAAGGCACTGGATTCCGGGTTCCGCCCGCAAGAAGCCGCGATCGGCCCCGGAATGACGAGGATGACGTCACCCCGGACGAGCGCCATTACCAATTTTGTCACCCCGGACGAGCGTAGCGAGATCCGGGTTCTGGCCGCCGAAAGCCGCGACCAGCCCCGGAGTGACGGACCTGTTTGGGATCATGAGCCGCCCTGTGGCCCCGGAACGACGATGGGTGGCCATCCGTTTCTGGCCAGCTCCCACACCGGCGCTACAATGGACGGCAACTTGCAGTTCAGGTTTTCCCATGGTGGACAAGCTCGACCTTTCCTCGTTGCGCAATACCCTGCATGCGCTGGAGCAAAGTACGGCACTGGTGCGGGATTCCGTCTGGTTTGAAAGCCAGGAGGACGCCGTGCGCGAGACGCTGGTGGCCGGAACCATCCAGAACTTCGAGTTTGTCTACGAGCTGGCGGTCAAGCTCTTGCGGCGGCGACTGCTGCTTGACAGTGCTACGCCGGATGAGGTGGCACGGGCAAGCTTTCGGGACATGCTGCGCATTGCGGGGGAATTGGGGCTCATCGAACGGGTCGAGCCGTGGTTTGGCTACCGTCACATGCGCAACCTCACTTCGCACACCTACGATCGTGCCAAGGCCAGGGAGGTCTACGCTGGTATTGGTGATTTCATGGTCGATGCACGAGCCTTGCTGGAAAGCCTGGAGGCCCGCAATGGCTGATGCCACGCTTGACATGCGCCCGCATGAGCGTGCCATGGTCGAGGCGATTCTGGCGCGCCACGTGCCTGATCGTGAAGTCTGGGTGTTTGGCTCCCGTGCCAACGACAAGGCGCGTACTTTTTCCGATCTTGATCTGGCCGTGATGGGCGATACACCGCTCGACCTTGCTACCGGCGCTGCCCTGGCCGAGGCCTTTTCCGAGTCCGACCTGCCGTGGCGCGTGGATGTCGTCGACTGGGCGACCACGTCCGAGGCTTTTCGTCGCATCATCGAGCGCAATCACGTGGTTTTGCGCAGCCAACAGGCCGTGTCCGGCTTTCACGGAAGGGTGCGAACGGGTTGAAAAAAGGCCTGGCGCCGCCTCCTTGCGGCCGATCCCCATGCAACAAGTTACGTTTGTTGCCAGGCCAAAGCGTCGTGGCCGTTCGCGGCCCATGCTCGTGTTTGTTACGGAGCGGTGCGCGAAAACCGGACATGTGCTGTGCCGGTGCGGGCAGTGTGTCCGCTTTTTGCCGTCGGCTCCGTGTATTGAGGTGAACCTGGCCTGACGGGTTGTCGTGGCTGCATGGCTTGTGTGCGTGGCTTTTCGATACCCTGTGGGCCATTGTTGATACTGACTTGGAGAAGAGTTGATGAAACTGCGTGTATCTCTGATCGCCGCATTGTTGTTGTGTCTTCCGGGCTTGGCGATGGCCGATGGCGTGGCCACGATTGCCCTGGACGAGGACCAGAGCATGCAGCTTGCCTGGCAGGGCGAGCAGACCGTGCGCATGGAAGTCGGCCAGGCCGACAGCTACATGCTGCTGCGCGACGGCAGCGTCTATTCGGTGACCAACACCAGCGGCACGCCGCGGGTGATGAACCTGACCAGCATGATGAAGGCTTTTGGTGCCGCCGCGGCGCAACAAAATGGCGGCAACAGCCCCTTCGGTGATGCGCATGTCGAGAAGGTGGTGGATACCGGCAAGACCCGCACCGTGGCCGGTATCACCGGCAAGGTGTACCAGGTCACCGCGGTGGATGCCGACGGCACCACGCGCACCACGGAAACCGTGTTGACGGACAACCCGCTGGTGGTGGAAATGACGCGCGCCTATCTCGGTGGTTTCATGTCAGCTTTTGCCGAAAGCGACGATAAGTTCCAGGAGACCATGGCGGCCCTGCCGGGTGACATGAAGGGCATCCTCGCCAGCGGCGATGGCTATGCCATCCAGTCGATCTCGGCGGATGTGCCGTCGGCCGATTACTTCGCGTTGCCGGCCAAGCCCAAGGACCTCGGCGGCATGCTGCAGAGCATCATGAGCGGACGTCAGAACTGACGGCCGCGCAAAACGGGGTCAGAACAACTTCCCGGCGTGCCGGCATCCGGCCAAAAGGTGTTCTGACCCCGTTTCCAGCCCGTTTTCAATCCCGTTTTTCCAGCTCCAGGGCGTCGAGGATCTCGGGCACCAGTTTCAGCTCCTGCAGCAGTGCCTCGACACGGCTGCGATCGGTCAGGGGCTGACGCAGGCTGCCGCCCTCGAAGCGGTTTTCCTTGCAACGGATCGACAACAACATTTCCTGGTTCACGAAGGCCAGTGACAATGGATTGGTCATGCTGAGCAGTTTGTCCATGATGCCGGATGCGGCATCGGGCATGTCCGTTGCGGCCTGTGTTGCCGGGCTGAAATGCGCCACCAGGTCAGCCAGGTGCTCCATGAACAGCGGATTCAGCAGGTAGCGTGCCTCGACCTGGTCGCTGGCATAGACGTGGAAGGCGCGCGAGAATCGTGATTCCTCCAGCTGCACGCTCTCGATCGGCGTGCCGTCGCCGGCCTTTTTCGGAATCAGGCTGCGATCGGGTGAACGCAACACACGGGTTTCGCCCGTGAAAGGCCGCGGAAACTGGCACGTCAGCAAGATGCCGCGATAAAGCACGTTGTTTTTGCTGGATCGGTTGTCCTCGTCGTTGCTGCGCGTGTCGGTCACTTCCACTTCGCACAGGCGGAAAGCGAGGCCGTTCTGCTTGCCGCTGATGCCGTCTTCGGTGCGGGTGTCGCTTCGGGATCGGTGGTGCAGCAGGCGCAAGTCGTAGAAGCGCTCGACGGGAAAGTCCGCCGGCTTGCGTTGGTATTCCCAGCCCAGGTACTCGCATACCGGTGCAACCAGCGCCTGTTTCACCAGTTTGCGCAGGTGAAATTGCAGCCATACGGCCAGGCCGGCCGCGGCGAAAATCAGCACGATGCCCGCGCCGACCAGGATGTTGCCGTTGTCGACGAAGCGACTGGCGATGGCCAGGAGAAGGCCGAGTACGCCCACGCCGGCCAGGCCCCAGAAGGCCTTGATGCCCTTGCGGCGCCTGGCGTCCAGACGCTCCAGCTCCGGCTTGATGGTATGGCTGTAATGAGCCTCGAAATTTTCCGGCAGGGCAGTCTTGGTGTCGGAATCAATGCGCATCGCTTTGCCTCCAGGTGGGCGTATGGGTACAGGCATCCGAGCCGCAGGGCCGCGTATGGCGCCCACGATCCGCTTGTGAACGCGAGGTTGGCAATACCGGATGTCGAAGGGCCAAGCCTAACCCGCATTACTCGCGGGGTCGACCGCAACGATCGACTTGTCGGAGCAGCTGCGAAATGCAGCACGTGTGCGGTGACCGTGGCCCCGAAATTCGGAATGTTCAGTGCCGAAAGTCCATAATGGTCGTTTTGCCGCCGGGAAGAGTCGTTGTGCCCGACCTGCCGATGACATTGCCGTTCACGCCGCCGCTGGACTGGGCGTGGCTGCGCGAATTCTTTGCCACGCGCGCCATAGCCGGTGTCGAAGCCGTGGTCGACGGGGCCTATGTGCGCACGGTGGATTTGAGGCATGAAGGCCGGCGCCTGCGTGGCTGGCTGCGGGTCGCCTGCGACGATGGCGCAGCGCTTGAGGTGATCTTGTCGCCATCGCTGCGCCCCGCGTGTGAGCTGCTGCGGGCGCGTCTGCGCCAGCAATTTGATCTGAATGCGCCACGCGGCGAGATTCACGCAGCGCTGGGTGAGCACGCGGCCCGCTTGCCGGGACTGGCCGTGCCCGGGGCTTTCGACGGGTTCGAGGTGGTAGTGCGCGGCATTCTGGGCCAGCAGATCACGGTGGCGGCGGCCAGTACACTGACGGGACGCGTGGCACAAACCCTGGGCGAGCCCATCGACACGCCGTTTGCCGAGCTCAGCCACACCTTCCCGACGGCGGGCGTGCTGGCGGCCACGCCGGCGGACACCCTCGGCGGGTTGGGCATTGTCGGCAGCCGCATCCGTGCCATTCACGGTCTGGCGGTGGCCTACGAAGCCGGCGACATCGAACTGACACCGCAGGCCGATGTGATGACGACCATGAAATCCCTGAAGGCATTGCATGGCATCGGCGACTGGACGGCCAACTATGCCGCCATGCGCGCTTTGCACTGGGCCGATGCCTTCCCGGCGGCCGACTACGGCATCCTCAAGGCGCTGGGAATGAGCAAGCCGGCAGAAGCGCGCAAGCGAGCCGAGGCATGGCGGCCGTGGCGTGCTTATGCCGCCATTGCCCTGTGGCGCTCATTGGCGGACGACTGACGTTGGCAGGACAAGACATGCACGAGAGCATCCAGGCACGGCGCGGCGGCTGGTATTTCGGCTGGAACATCGTCGCCTTCGCTTCGGTTCTGACACTGGCCACCATCGGCCTGCGCCTTGGCGTGGGGCCGTTCTTCTTCCCCATGGCCGCGAGCCTGGGCCTGGACCGCAGCGAGCTGTCCACCATCATTGCCCTGGCCATGGGCGTGTACGCGCTGTCCATGCCAGGCGCCGGCTGGCTGGTGGCGCGGCTGGGCGTGCGCGTGATGATTTTCATGGCCACGGGGCTGATGCTGGCCGGTACCATCTGTGCCGCCATGGCCACGAGCACTTGGCTGTTCACGCTGGGCTTCGCTGTGCTGTTGTCGGTGGGCCTGGCCTTCGCCAGCCCGGTGACGCTGACCCCCATTGTCAGCCGCTGGTTCGTACGCCGGCGGGGCATGGCGCTGTTCTTTCTTTCCACCGGCGGCATGGCCGGGCTGGCGGTGGTCACGCCGGCATTGACCTGGGCCATCGCGCGCTTCGGTTGGCAGACCAGTCTCGTCGGCTACGTCGTCATCGTGGCCTTGTTGGCCATCCCGGGCGCCGTGTTGCTGGTGCGCGAGACGCCACCACCCGGTGCGGACTTTGGCGGGCAGAGCGATGCCGCATGCGGCGCCATGAGCGGGTCGGGCAGGGCGGCCGAGGCCGGGCCGGACATGCGCCTGCGCGATGCCCTGGGCGGCAAGGTGTTCTGGAAGGTCACCGTCGGCTTGTTGGCCAACGGCTTCAGCATGACGCTTTTGGGCACGCATGCCATTCCCATGCTCATCGACCATGGCTTTGATGCTCTGACCGGTGCCTGGGGCGTGGGGCTGATCGGTTTCGTGGCCATTGGCAGCACCGTCATCCTCGGGCGCATGGCCGATGTCATTCCGCGGAGGCGCATGCTGGCCGCCATCTATCTGGTGCGCGGCCTGGCCTTCGTCGGCCTGATGCTGGCAGCCACCACCTGGCAGCTCTACGGCGTGGCCATTGTCGGCGGGCTGGTCTGGGCCGGAGCGATGGCGCTGGCTTCGGCCATCATGGCCGATGTCTACGGCGTGCGCATCCTCGGCGTGCTGTACGGCATTGCCTACCTGTGCCAGCAGCTGGCCGGCATGGTCAGCGCCTGGCTGGGCGGCTTCGGTTATGAGATGTTCGGCACGCACTGGCTGGCCTTCGGCGCGGCGGCCGCACTGCTGCTGGTGGCCAGCTGGGTGACGATCACTCTGCCCAACCTCGAAGAACGCCTGGCGCAGCACGCGAATCGGGCCGCGGCACGGTGACCGCGGCGGGGGCCGTCATGACGTGGCCACTCAACGGCCGGGGCGGGTGACCGTCAGCGTGATATGCAGCTTGCCGGTGGCGAGGGTCAGCGGCTGGCGCAGCGTGACCAAAGCCGTGGTGTCGATCGAGCCGGCCTGGCTACTGAAACCGAGATCGAGACCGGCGTCCACCGGCCGGTTG
>CAZOXZ010000118.1:0-7598 GCA_964583865.1 uncultured Rhodanobacteraceae bacterium
GGTAGGAACCATGTGAGCGAGGCACAGCCATTTTGAGAACGATTTTTCGACCATTCGAGCCGAATACTGGCTGCTATTTAACGAAAATGGGCGGGAAGTCGGGCCAGAAGGGCGCAGCCGCAGCCACTTGTATTTCTGCTGCCCAGGCTCCCAGGCCTGACCTATCTGCCAAGCGCCAAGCCCGGACGGCAGCCGCCGCCCGGGCTTTTTTGTGCCCGCTGTCTCAAAGTCCATGAAGACATCCCCGTCTTGGAGATTCTTCCAAGCGCGAAACCGGTCCATGCCCATCGACGCTGCCGTGAAGTCCAGCCGTCATCCTGCGTGGAGCGAGCGCAGCGAGCGAAATCGCAGGATCTCCATCATGGCGCCCCGGTGAATAGATTCCGCGACTGAGGGCTTCGCCTTCCACGCAGAATGACAAGTGTTGGGGTCCTGCGTGCGCCTCGAAATGGTCGCACGACTGGCTTCGAGCTTGAAAATCTCACAAGTTCTCAGCCGGTGAGACGGACTCATGCTGCAATAGACCCGAACCGCCCGGCAATCCGCACCACACAAGCAGCTGTGGCACACTCATCGGCGAGCTCACGAGGGGGAGGCACCATGCAACACATCAGTCAACAAGCCATCCCGGCCAGAACGGCTTCCGAGCATGCAGAGGGACGCCCATGACGCGCCTCCTGCACACGGCTGACTGGCAGCTCGGTCGGCAATACGATCGATTTCCTGCCGACGATGCCGCCATGCTGGCCGAGGCGCGTTTCGTCGCCGTGGAGCGTCTGGCGACGCTGGCTGCGGAGCAGAATGTCGACGCGGTACTGGTGCCGGGCGACGTTTTCGACAGTCAGGGCATCTCCGACCGTAGCCTGCACCGGACATTCGGCATTCTTGGCGGCACCACCCTGCCCTGGCTGCTGCTGCCCGGCAACCACGATGCCGCCCTGGCCGAAAGCGTCTGGACGCGGGCCGAGCGCCTCGGCGCCGTGCCGGACAACGTGCACCTGCTGCTGACCCCTGAAGTCGCCTTTTTCGAGGACATCGGCTTCGCCGCCCTGCCCGCACCGCTGGTCCAGCGCCACACCCACGACGACCTCACGGCCTGGTTCGACGCGGCCGAAACACCCGACGGCCTGCTGCGCATCGGCCTGGCGCACGGTGGCGTCACCGGTCTGCTGCCCGAAGATCTGGACTCGCCCAATCCCATCGCCGCCGACCGTGCCGCCCGCGCCCGCCTTGATTACCTGGCGCTGGGTGACTGGCATGGCCTGAAACAAATCGATGCCCGCACCTGGTACTCGGGCACACCCGAGCCCGAACGCTTCAAGGACAACGATCCGGGCCACGCCCTCATCGTCGACATCACCACGCCCGGCGCCGAACCCGACGTCACGCCGCATCTCATCGGACAGCACCGCTGGATCAAACATCGTCACGAATTCGCCGTGGCCAGCGATCTGGACGCGTTGTTGCGCTGGCTGGACGAACGCCCCGAGGCCTCGGTCATCGACCTCGCGCTATCCGGCCATCTGGATCTTGCCGCGCACCACCGGCTGCAACAAGCCCTGGCCCGGGCCAGTGGCCGACAGCGCGTGCTGGAAGTCAACGACGAGGACCTGCGCGTCGAGCCCACCGACGACGACCTGGCCGAGCTCAAGGCTGACGGCTACGTGGCCGAGGCCATCGCCGATCTGCGCGAGCAGCAGGCCGGCGACGAGCACCCGGAGACCGCACGTGAAGCGCTGGTGATCCTGGCGCAACGGCTGCGCGAGCAAGCAGAGGCCAGTCCATGAAGCTGCGCCGCATCCGCCTGTCCAACTTCCGCCAGTTTCGCCAGCCCTTCGAGGTCGACGCGCTCGATGATGGTATCAACCTTTTCGTCGGTCCCAATGAATCGGGCAAGACCACCCTGGTGCACGCCATCCGCGCGGCCTTCTTCGAGCGCTTCAACTCAAGCACGCTCACCGACCTGCAGCCCTGGGGCGACAGCGGCGTGGCACCGGAGGTCGAGATCGATTTCGACTGGGACAACGCGCACTGGTCACTGAAAAAACGCTTCCTCAGGCAGTCGCGTTGCGACCTGCGCCGCGGCACCGAGAGCTGGAGCGGCAAGGACGCCGAGGACAAGCTGGCCACCCTGCTGGGCTTCGACTTCCCCGGCCGTGGCACCAGCAAACCCGAGCACTGGGGTATTCCCGGCCTGCTGTGGGTGCAGCAAGGCCGCGTGCAGGACATCAAGGCGCCGGTCGAATCCGCCGATCAGTACCTGCAGGCCGCCCTGGGCGAAGACCTGGGTGAAGTCGCCAGCAGCCACGGCGATGCCCTTATCGAGACTGTGCGAGGCGAGCGTGACGAGCTCATCACCAAGACTGGCAAGCCCCGAGGCACCTTCAAACAGGTGATCGAGGACCAGACGGCTGCCGAGAACGATCTTGCGGGTTTGGATGAGCGCATCGCCAACTACCGCCAGCAAGTTGACGAGCTCGGTCGCCTGCAAGCCGAGCAACAAGCCAGCGACCAGAACAAACCCTGGCTTGTCGAACGCCAGCGGGCCGAGGAAGCGCAACTGCGCCTGGATGAGGTGCATGGCTGGCAGGCACAGCAGGACAAGGACCGCGCCGAACTGGCCAGCTGCGAGGAGAGCCTGAAACTGCTCGAGCAGCAGCTGACCGACTTTGCCAGCGGCGTGACGCGCCTGGCCGAGCGTGATCAAGCCCGCGGCGAAGCACGCCAGGCACACGAAGCCTGCCAGGCCCGCAAAGCCCAGCTGGAAGCCAGACTCAAGGCCAGCCAGCAAGCCCGCGACCAGGCCAACGGCCAATTCCGTCAGACCCGCAAACAGGCCGAGCAGGCCCGTATCAGGGAACAGCACGACCGGCTCACCGCGCAACTTGAGGAGCGCAAGGCCACCATCACGCAAGTACGCGAGCGCCAGACCATCCTGCAAGCCCTGCGGGAAGAGCAGCAGGCCACGGCACTTGATGTCGCCCAGGTCGAGCACCTGCGCCAACTCGAAACCGAGCTGCGCGAGCTGAAAGTGCGGCGCGAAGCCGTCGCCACGCGCTTGCGCTGGGCGCTGGATGACGACCGTGAAATAACCATCGGCGAAGACAACGTCAGCGGCTCCGGCGAGCGCGCTCTGGTGCGGACCACCGATATTCGTCTGCCCGGGCTGGGTCACCTGCAACTGTCGCCCGGCGGCGATGATGTGGCCGAACTGGCCCGCCGGCAGCAGGACACGGAAACTGACCTCGCCGAGCTGTACCAGCGGCTTGGCGTCCGCTCGCTCGACGAAGCCCGGAAACGCCTGGCCGCCGACACCGAGCGCAGCAACAAGATCAACAAGCAGCAAGCCCACGTCGAAGCCATGGCGCCCCACGGTCTGGACGCCTTGCTGCAGCAACAAGAGCTGGACAAGGCGAAGGTGACAACCCTGGCCGACCAGTTGGCCCCCGGCCCCGCGCTCGACGAGGAACTACCCGACGAAGCCAGCGCCGAAGCCGCGCTGGACACCGCCGATCAAGCCCTTTCTGATGCCGAGCAAGCCATGCAGGACTGGCGGCTGGCCGATGCCAACACGCGCCAGGCGCTGGAAGCGGCCGAACGCGAGTGGCAACAACTGGCGGATGAGCTGGCCTCGAGCGACCGCAAGCAACGCGAGCGCGAGGCACAGACCAAACAGGCAAAGCTGACAGCTCGCCGGGCCGGGCTGCAGCAAACCATCGAGGCACGCCAGCAGAAGATCGACGCGGCCGCCCCCGATTTCCTGGCCCAGGACGTTGAACGCCACGAAAAATCGGCCCAGGCCTTGCAGGCCGAGGCCGCCACACGGCGCGAACGCATCAACACCCTGCGTACCCGGCTGGAAGCCCTGGGCGCCGACGGACTGGACGAGAAACGCGATAGCGCAGCCCAGGCATTGCAGCAGCTCAAGCGGCGTCATGCCGAGCTCAAGCAACGCGCCGAGGCGCTGGATCTCTTGTTCAACACGCTGGAAGCCGCGCGCGGCGAACTGACCCGCCAGCTGCAGGCACCATTGCAGGCGCGCCTCAATCACTACCTGAAACCGCTTTTTCCAGGCGCCAGCCTGCGTCTGGACGAAGCCCTGATCCCGGAAACACTGATCCGGCCCTCGGACCAGGGTGCCAGCGAGACGGGTGACTTCGACCAATTCAGTTACGGAGCCCGGGAACAGCTTGGCCTCATCAGCCGTCTGGCCTACGCCGATCTGCTGCACAAGGCCGGCAAGCCGACCCTCGTCATTCTCGACGATGCCCTGGTTCACAGCGATGCCGCGCGCCTGGAGCAGATGAAAAAAATCCTCCATGACGCCGCCCAGCGCCACCAGATCCTGCTGCTGAGCTGCCACCCGGACAACTGGCACGGCCTCGGCGTCGTCGCACGCGACATGCGTGCCCTGAAAGCCGCCGAACCATGAGCCGCTCCGCATGGCTCAGAGTATTTGAGTAAATCCACATCCTGCGGGTTTACCCGATCGCGGGGTCGCAAAATACCGTGGCACGCGATCTGAACAGAACGCCGACGCATCATCAACGGCAACGGACTTCCTGTTCGCCGGCCGCAGCATGTAAGCTGTCGTCGGGGGACAGGACCATGGATTCCAGTCACACAGCTGCAACCGACCACGAAACCACACCGCAACCCGGTGCGGACGGCCCATTGTTGCCGGCTTCGGCGCTGCTCGACATCTTGCGTTTGGGCAACCGGCGCGAGCTGAGTCAGGTCATCCCCCGGCTGCTGGCCCACCTCAATTGCCAGCAGGCCCGATGGGTGACCAGCCACCCGCATATCGATACCTCGCCACAGATCGACGAATCCTCATCCGGCCTGCAGGTCATCTGGCCATTGGGTTCAGACATGGGCAATTTGGAATTCATGTTTCCCGGCAGCCCCTCGGCATTGCAGCAGCAGTGGCCGGCGCTGAACCAACTGGCCGAGCTGCTCGAGCAACGCTTGACGCAGTTGCAAGCCCTGCCATCAAGGCAACCTGCCGAAGAAGCCGCGCACGAATAAAAGCTTCAGCAAGCCCTTTACACCATTTCCGACCTGGCCCATGGCGATCTCGGCATCCGGCCCATGCTGGCCCAGGTTCACCGTCAGCTCCGCCAGCTGTTGCACGCCGACAACCTCATTGTCGCCAGCTTCGACCCGGTCCGGGAAGCCATGCGGGTGCTGTACTACGTGGACCATTACAGCCCCGACGCCTTGCATGAAAATGCCGAATACACGGTTGAGGACTTCCCCGACAGCCTGACCCTGGCGCTGATGCGCTATGGCCATCCCTTCCATGGCTCCAGCCTCGAGCTGCTACAGAAAATGGGCCTGGGCCGCGATCGTCGACTTGGCCAGCAAAGCGAGGACTGGATGGGCGTACCAATGATGGATGACCACCGTGTCCACGGTGCCATCGTCACGCAAAGTTATGACTCACGTCACCATTACGATGACCGCGACCTGACCACCATGGTGTTGGTCGCCCAGCACACCTTGCTGGCGCTGCGGCGGCAACAGGCCAACCACGAGCGCGAGAACCGTATCCGCGAACAAACCCGCAACCTGCGGGAAGATGTAGAAACGCTGCGCAGCGAAGTCACCGAACTCCGACATGGCCGCGACATGCAAACCGCGTTGTTCCGAATCGCGGAACTTTCCAGCGACCATGGCAATCTTGAGGATTTTTATTCCGGCTTGCATCAGACCATCGGCCAGTTGCTCGACGCACGCAATTTCCTGATTGCCTTGCTCACCGATGCCGGCCAACTGGCGTTCACCTACCTGTCCGACGGTCATTACCAGGCCAACGATTCCGACGAGATCAACAACGCCATTTGTCGCGCCGTGATGCGCAGCCGCAAGCCCTTGCTGGCCGACACCACACAGTTGCAGACATTGCTCAAGGCCGATGAAGAAACCGGCAGCAAACTGCCAAAATGCTGGCTTGGCGTACCATTGTTGATGGACGATCAATGCCTTGGCGTGGTTGCCGTGCAAAGTTACACCGCACGCCGTTACACCACCGAAGATCGCGACATCCTGCTGTTTGCCTCACAGCATATTGCCACCGCACTGGAGCGCAAACGCAGTCGCGAAAGTCTGCGTCAGGCCAATATTCGACTTGAAGCCCGTGTCCAGCAACGTACGCACGACCTGGAGCAACTCAACGCCGAGCTGCGCGCCCAGATCGACGTCCGCCAGCAGGCCGAAACACGGCTTGAGCACCAGGCACTGCACGACGCCTTGACCGGCCTGCCCAATCGCACGGCCCTGTTGCGTCAACTGGCCCAGGCGGTCAGGAAATACCACGAGCATGGCGACGCCTTCGCACTGTTGTATGTCGACCTTGACCGTTTCAAGATTATCAACGACTCGGTGGGCCACTCGGTGGGCGACGAAGTCCTGCTGGAAACCGGCCAGCGGCTGGCCAACTGCATTCGGGGCAAGGATTTTCTGGCCCGATTGGGCGGCGATGAGTTCGCCATCCTGCTCAATCGCATTCAAGGCACGGCTGATGCCCGTGCCGTGGCGCGCAGCGTACTCGACTCACTCCTCAACCCGATTCACGTGGACGACAAGGAGCTTTACACCTCCGCCAGTATCGGCATTGCGCTGGCCCGCAGCCACTATCGCCAGGCTGAAGAATTGCTGCGTGATGCCGATGTCGCCATGCATCGCGCCAAGGTCATGGGTCGCAAGCGCTACGAACTGTTCAGCAGCCACCTGCACGAACATGCCGTCCAGGTCCTGGATCTGGAAAATGACTTGCAACGCGCGCTGACCCGGGACGAATTCCTGCCGTACCTGCAACCCATTGTGCGGCTGGATAACGGCCAAACCGTCGGCCACGAAGCGCTACTGCGTTGGCGCCACCCCGAGCGCGGCATTTTGACACCCGGCCAGTTTCTCAATGCGGCCGAAGAATCCGGCACCATTGAACAGATCGACTGGCTATTGTTCAACCACGTTTGCAACCTGTTGGCAGTCACCAGCAAACAGCTCGGCCATGTGCACATCAATGTTTCAGCCCGCCACTTCCGCATGCCGCACCTGGCCGACCAATTGCTCCAGATGCTGGACAACCATGACATTTCCGCCGACTGCATCCGTGTCGAGGTCACCGAAGACGTGCTGCTGGACGACCCCGAGCAAGCCCGTCGCACCATGCTGCAACTCCACGAGGCCGGCGTGCTGACGGTCATGGACGATTTCGGCACCGGTTATTCCTCACTCTCGTATCTGCATCAGTTTCCACTGCATGCACTGAAAATCGACCGCGCCTTTGTTCAAGAGCTGGGGCCCGGCCAAACCGAGACCGATACGGCCGTGGTCCGCGCCATTCTCGCCATGGCAAACTCCCTGGGCATGGAAGTGGTTGCCGAGGGCATCGAAACCGAAGCCCAGCAACAGGCCTTGCTCCAATTGGGCTGTCACTACGGCCAGGGCTTCCTTTATGGACACCCACAGCCTGTCAGTGATGTTGAAATGTCCACCCATTGACCTTCTCTCGCGTCGTATTGCTGCAGCATGCCATGCTATGATGTGTGCCCTTTTTCGTGCCGCTCGCGGCGCGCGCCACGAGCTTCCCC
>CAZOXZ010000119.1:0-7559 GCA_964583865.1 uncultured Rhodanobacteraceae bacterium
CGCGGTCGCGCAGATGGCGCACGATGCGCTGGATCTCCCCAACCGAAATGGGATCGACACCGGCAAAGGGCCAGGCCAGCAGCATGAAACGTGGCGCCAGCGCCAGGGCGCGGGCGATCTCGACGCGCCGGCGCTCGCCACCGGACAGGCTGATCCCTTTCTGGTCGGCCAGGTGGGTGATCTTCAATTCGTCCATGAGGTCGGCCAGCAGGTCGTCGCGCTGTGAGCGCTTGATGTCGCGCCGCAGCTCCAGCACAGCGAGGATGTTGTCGGCCACGCTCAGGCGGCGGAACACCGATGGCTCCTGTGGCAGGTAGCCCAGGCCCATGCGCGCGCGCGCATGCATCGGCAGGCCGGTAATGTCGCGTTGGTCCAGCCGGATGCTGCCGGCATCGGCCTGGATCAGGCCCACCACCATGTAGAAGCAGGTCGTCTTGCCGGCGCCATTCGGGCCCAGCAGACCGACGACCTCGCCCTGATTCACCTCAAAGCTGAAGTGCGTGACGATGGCACGCGAGCGGAAGCTCTTTTTCAGGCCGGTGGCGCGCAGCATTCAACCGTCGTCCTGCTGGCGCGGCTCGAGCGTCAGATGAACCCGGCCCGGGCCATTCGAGCGGCCCTGGATGGCGCCGGTCGAGGGATGGTAGACCAGGTGCGCGCCGCTGAAAGTGCCACGTCCGGGTTGCTCGACGTGCGCTTGCTTGCTGAGGATGATGGTGTCGCCATTGACCTGATAATCAATCTCGGCGGCGCGGGCCTGCATCAGGCTGCCATCATCCATGCGCTGTTGCAGCCTGGCCGGGTCACCGGTGAGGACAATGCGCTCGACCTTGCCGGCGGCGTTGCTGTGGGCCACGGCGCTGGCCGCCACGGCTTCGAGGCTGCCCTGGATGATGCGGACGTTGCCGGTCAGCACGGTGCGTCCGTGGTCACGGGACGCCTCGAAGTGGTCGGCGGTCACTTCGATGGGCTGATCGCGGTCGCCCTGGCGGGCAGACAAGGGCAGGGCCGCGAGCAGCAGCACGCAAGCCAGCAGGACGGCACTGCCGGGATGGTTACGGATGGAAGGTGCCATGGACATCGGCAAGCAGCTCCAGGGTATGTCGGGTGAGATCAACACGCATGCCGACACCGGCAAGGGTACGGCCAGGTTGGCGGATGTGGGTCAGGGCATCGGTCATTGCCTGCCTCTTGCCGGGCCATGCCGTGAGGTGATCGGTGACGATACGTGTTTGGGCATCATTTTGCAGGACCACGCCGGCGGAAAGCTTCAGCGTATCACCGTCGCTGTTGATCCAGCCCAGCCCGGCCTCACCGAACCAGTCCATTGTCGGCCCGCCGGGCACGCGAAACTGTGGTTTGGTGATGAACAGGGCGCCGTCGGCATTACGGCGCTGCAGCTGGGGCGCTTGCACGCGCAGCGCGATGGTCCCGTTGCTGTTCAGCAGCTCCAGCGAAAAATTGTCCAGCGAATAGCCGGAACGCGGCGGGCCCTGGACCTGCGGCGGCTCGCTTTTCGGCGTCAGCCACCACAACAGCAACTGGCTTGCGGCCACCAGCAGTCCAATCGCGGCCACGCGATACCAGTTCACAGCCAGTGTTCCAGCTCGTCGGCGTACTTCTCCTGGGCGGCCAGGATCATGTCGCAGACCTCGCGCGCGGCACCGTGGCCACCGCCAAGCGTCGTCCGCCAGTCGACCCAGTCATCCAGCGCCGGGTGAGCGTCGGCCACGGCCACGGCCAGGCCTGCGGTTCGCAGTGCCGGCAGGTCGGTGAGGTCATCGCCGACAAAGGCGCAGGCATCGGGCGTCAGGCCAAGTGCCTGCAACAGTTCCTGCAGGCAGGCGCGCTTGTCGGTCTGTCCCTGGTAAAGATGGGTGATGCCCAGGTGCTCGGCTCGCAGCGCCAGGGCGTGGCTGATACCGGCGCTGATGAATGCCACCTCGATGCCGTGCGCCTGCACCCGCTTCAGGCCGAGACCATCGCGCGCGTGGAAAACCCGCGACTGGCGACCGTCGCCGGCAAAATGCAGGCTGCCATCGGTCAGGGTGCCGTCGACGTCGAAGGCGACCAAGCGTACACGCCGGGCCTGCTGCCGGACGGCGTCCGGCACGGCTGCCAGGAGCCTGTGCTGGATGTGTGTCGGGTCCGTGGGTGCCTGGTCCATGGTCGGGGAAGCAGCGAAAACCGTCACACCACGCGTGCGCGCAGCAGGTCGTGGATGTTCAGTGCGCCGACAACATGGCGATTGCTGTCGACCACCAGCAAGGCATGGACCTTGTGCGTTTCCATCAGCTGCGCGGCCTGGGCTGCCAGCTTGCCGGGGCCGATGGTCTTGGGCTCGGGGTTCATCTGGCCGGTCACCGGCGTGGTTCGAAGATCCACACCACAATCGTCCAGGGCGCGGCGCAGGTCTCCGTCGGTGAAGATGCCGACCAGCCGTTGCTGTTCGTCGACCACCGCGGTCATGCCGAGGCCCTTCTGGCTCATTTCCACCAGCGCTTGGCTGAGCGTGGCATCCGCCGGCACCTGTGGAATGTCCTCGTCCTTGTGCATGATGTCGTCGATGTGCAGCAGCAAGCGCCGTCCCAGCGAGCCGGCCGGGTGCGAGCGCGCGAAGTCCTCGGCGGTGAAACCGCGCGCTTCCAGCAGGGCCACGGCCAGGGCATCACCCATCACCAGCGTGGCGGTGGTGCTGGATGTTGGTGCAAGGCCCAGCGGACAGGCTTCGCTGTCGACGCTGACGTCGAGGTGGACATCGGCCTCGCGTGCCAGCTTGGAACGCGGGTTGCCGGTCATCGCCACCAATGGCGTGTTCTGACGCTTGATCGTCGGCAAGATGGCCAGCACTTCCTCGCTCTGGCCGGAGTGCGACAGGGCCAGCAGCACGTCGTCGCCGGTGATCATGCCGAGGTCGCCGTGGCTGGCTTCGCCGGCATGCACGAAAAACGAGGCTGTGCCTGTCGAAGCCAGGGTCGCGGCGACCTTGCGGCCGATATGCCCGGACTTGCCCATGCCCGTGACCACCACGCGGCCGGGGCATTGCCACATCAGGCGACAGGCGGCATGAAAGTTGCTGTCGATGCGGTCGCGCAGGGCGGCAATGGCCCGCGCTTCGTTGTCGATCACATCCAGGGCGCTGCGCCGGATGGTGGCGTGGTCGAGCCCGTCGGCTATGGACCGGATGGCTGTGGCACGGGCTTCCATGGACTCTCCGTTCAGGGTTGTCGGACAAGGCGACGACATCATGGCACCAGTTGCCACGCGCGACGAAACATTCCGTCAGCCGTGCAAACTGGGTACCATGGGCGCCTATTCTACTGTATCCACCAGCGTGACGGGGCCTGGCGCGACGCGGCATGAGCGTTTGTTCAGCTGTCGCTTGCCCGCCTTCTGCCATTGTCGGCCGTCACCCCAGACCAGGAAAATCATGGACGCCAAAACCATCGAGGCGACAATCGCGCAAGCCCTGTCCGATGCCGACGTCAGCGTGACCAGCGACGACGGCGTACATTTCCACGCTCGCGTGGTCAGCCCGGATTTCATCGGCAAGGCACCGTTGGCACGCCACCGGCTGGTCTTCGCGACCCTCGGTGACAGTATCGGCGGTGACATTCATGCGCTGAGCCTGTCCACGCACACGCCTGACGAAGTCGAGGCCTGACGCGCCATGGCCCGAATTGTCATCAATGGCGGTGGACCGCTGACCGGCGACGTGCGCATCTCCGGCGCCAAGAATGCCGTCCTGCCGATTCTCGCCGCGACCCTGCTGGCCGACGAGCCGGTGTGCGTCGGCAATGTGCCGCATCTGCATGATGTCACCACGACCATGGAGTTGCTGGGGCAAATGGGCGTGGAGCTGATCATCGACGAGCGCATGCAGATCCATGTCGATCCGCGGCCCGCGAACAAATATTTTGCACCCTACGACCTGGTCAAGACCATGCGCGCATCGATCCTGGTGTTGGGACCGCTGGTGGCACGTTTTGGTCAGGCCGAAGTGTCGCTGCCGGGTGGCTGTGCCATTGGCTCGCGTCCGGTTGATCAGCATATCCACGGCTTGCGCCTGATGGGCGCCGATGTCGTGGTCGAAAACGGTTACATCAAGGCCTCGGCGGACCGCTTGCAGGGCACGCGCATTGCCATGGACATGGTCACCGTCACCGGCACCGAGAACCTGATGATGGCGGCGACCCTGGCCAAGGGCACGACCATCATCGAGAACGCCGCCCAGGAGCCGGAGGTGGTGGACCTGGCCGCCTGCCTCAACAGCATGGGTGCCCAGGTCGAGGGTGCCGGCTCATCGACCATCGTCATTCATGGCGTGGAGCGCCTGCATGGCACGCATTACGAGGTGCTGCCCGATCGCATCGAGACCGGAACCTTCCTCGTGGCCGCGGCCATGACCGGGGGCCATGTGCGCACGCGCAATGCCCGCCCGCGAACGCTGGATGCGGTGCTGTCCAAGCTGGATGAGGCCGGTGCCTGCATCAACATGGGCGAGGACTGGATCGAGCTGGACATGGAAGGCCGCCGCCCGCGGGCAGTGAATGTGACCACCGCGCCGTACCCGGCTTTCCCGACGGACATGCAGGCGCAGTTCACTGCCCTCAATTGCGTTGCCGAGGGCGTGGGCGTGGTCACCGAGACGGTCTTCGAGAACCGCTTCATGCACGCACACGAGTTGCGCCGTCTGGGGGCTGATATCCAGCTTGAGAGCAACACCGTCATCGTCCATGGCGTACCCGAGATGACCGGTGCGCCGATGATGGCCACGGACTTGCGCGCGTCGGCGTCGCTGGTGCTGGCCGGGCTGGTCGCCAATGGCCAGACCGTCATCGATCGCATCTACCACATCGATCGTGGCTACGAGAACATCGAGGAGAAACTGGGCGGGCTCGGCGCACACATCCGCCGCCTGCCGAATTGACCAGGTGAATAATGCAGGCTCCCGGGGCTCAATCGACCGGTTGTGCCAGTCCCGCGTCCTGCTCGAAAGCCCGTAGTTGCAGGCTGTACTCGCCGTGCTTCAGTTGCACCGGCAGGGCATAGCGGCCGGGAACATACCAGGCGATGAAATGCTTGCCCGGATCGGTGCGCTCCAGGCGAATGGCGGCATGCGTGCCGGCCGGGCCGGTGATGGTCTCCGGGCCGGTGATGCGGAAGTGCTGCGCTTCGACCTGGTTGCGCGTGGTGACGCGGATGGCAAGTTCGCGTGTCGCCGGGGCCGCCTCCAGACGCCAGCCCAGCAGCAGGGCAAGCATATGCTTGTCGACAAGGCCGGGCACGGCCGCATAGGTCGCTTCGGTGCCGTCGTCGACCACGTGCACCTGCATGCCTGGCCAGTCGACATCAACCTGCCGGCGGCGTTCGGTGAGGCGAGAGTCGAGGTGATAACGGTACTGCAGCACTTCCGGCTGGCCGTGCTGCAGACGAAAGCGCGAGGATTCCCGGACGCTCAGGCCGGCCAGGCTTGCCAGCCCGCGCGTGGCTTCCATCGCGGTGCTGAAGCTCCAGTTCTCGCCGTCGCGCTGCAGGCGCATGACCGACGTGCCTGCCGGTTTGCCGGATTTCAGCACGTTGTAGCGGGCCACAAAGGCATGCGGCGTGACCGCAGCCGCCGCAGAAGACAGCAACACGCCAAGCAGCAACAATGGCAACAGGATTCTCATGACCCGCCAGCTTGGCCGGACGGAGCTGAATGCAGGCCCAAGCCGTCCTTGCCGAGCAACAGCGGCCGGTCCAGCAGCCGGCCATGGAAAACCGGCCCTTGTGCTGCCCAGACCAGCGCCCTGTCGGCGATGATTGCAACCACGGCGCTCAGCAAACGATGCTCCAGCGGCAACAGCCGGGCCGCGAGGCTGGCGGCGTCATCGTCGGCGCGGACGTCCATGCGGACCTGGGCAATCAGCGGCCCGCCGTCCAGCTCGGCGGTGACGAAGTGCACGCTGGCGCCGTGTTCTCGCTCACCGGCGTCCAGTACGCGCTGGTGGGTATGCAGGCCGCGATGGCGCGGCAGCAGCGAGGGATGGATGTTGATGATGCGGCCCTGCCAGCCTTGCAGTGCGGTGGCGGAGAGAACACGCATGTAGCCCGCCAGGACCACGATTTCAGCGCCATGCGCAGCGGCGGCATCCAGCAGCGCGGCATCATGGCTGGCACGGTCGGGGAAGTCGTGCGGGTCAAGATGCAGGCTGGGTATGCCGTGACCGGCGGCGCGCTGCAGTGCCTGCGCATCGGCCTTGTTGCTGCCCACCAGCACCAACTCGATGTTGGCCTCGCCGCGATCACGTGCCGCCACCAGGGCTTCCAGATTGCTGCCGCGTCCGGAGGCCAGTACCGCCACCCGCATCGGCTCGGACAGCTGCCGCATCACGTGATGTGCACCCGTTTGCTGCCCGCAGCCTCGACGACCGTGCCAATGGCCCAGGCATCGATGGCATGCCGCGCGAGCGCCTTGATGCCGGCGTCCGCAACACTTTCGGGCAATACCAGCACGAAGCCGATGCCGCAGTTGAAGGTCCGCCACATGTCCTCGTCGGCCACGTTGCCGGCCTGTTGCAGCCAGTCGAACACGGGGGGGCGTGGCCAGCTCCGGCTGTCGACACGGATGCCCAGATGGTCGGGCAACGGGCGGATGATGTTTTCCAGCAGCCCGCCGCCGGTAACGTGGGCCATGGCGTGGATGTCGATTGCCGGTGATGGCTGTGGCGGATCGCCGACCGGCCGTCCCAGCAATGCCAGGATCGGTTTCACATACAGCCGGGTCGGTGCCATCAGCGCGTCGCTCAGGAGCTGGTCGCCAACACGCGCGTCGGCTGCCGGTGCCGCCCGCTCCAGGATGCGCCGGATCAACGAGTAGCCGTTGGAGTGCGGGCCCGAGGATGCCAGACCCAGCAGGACGTCGCCGGCGGCCACGCGACTGCCGTCGATGAGGTCGGCCTTTTCCACCGCGGCTACCGTGAAGCCGGCCAGGTCATAGTCGCTGCCTTCGTACATGCCCGGCATTTCGGCCGTCTCGCCGCCGATCAAGGCACACCCGGCTTCCTCGCAACCGGCCGCGATGCCGGCCACGACACGTTCGGCAAGGTCGACGTCCAGGGCGCCGGTGGCGAAATAGTCAAGAAAAAACAGCGGTTCCGCGCCTTGCACCAGCACGTCATTGACGCACATGGCCACCAGGTCGATGCCGATGCTGTCGTGGCGGTCCAGCTGGCGCGCCAGCTTCAGCTTGGTGCCGACGCCGTCGGTACCGGACACCAGAATCGGCTCGCGATAGCGACCAGCCAGATCGAACAAGCCGCCAAAGCCGCCAAGGCCACCCATGACACCGGGTCGGTGGGTGCGCCTGACCAGTGGCTTGATGCGCTGGACCAGTTCGTTGCCGGCGTCGATGTCGACACCGGCCTGACGATAATCGAGAGGTTGTTGTCCATCTGACATGGGGCACATCGCCGGGTTGAAAGGCGTAATGATAGAGGCTCAGGAGCCTGGGCGGTAGGAGCCATGTGAGCGAGGCACAGCCATTTTGAGAGCGATTTTTCGACCATTTGAGGCGA
>CAZOXZ010000120.1:0-7511 GCA_964583865.1 uncultured Rhodanobacteraceae bacterium
GGCCAAAAGGGCGCAGCCGCAGCCGCTTGTGTTTCTGCCGCCCAGGCTCCTGGTTGGCAGGGTAGTTCTGGACGAGGGATTTCGCGACGATGAAACCACTGAGACTTTCGTTGGCCAGCCTGGAAGGCGGCGAGGTTCGAGCCTTTCGGCGGGCTTTCGGCAAACTGCGCAACGAATTGACAACCAACTGGCGCCTGGTGGATGAAGGCGACGCCGACCTGCATGTGGTCGATATCGACAGCATGTACGGTCATATGGACTGGTTGCAGCTGACGAGCGAAGGACAGCGCACGGCGCTGTATACCACCGCCGAATATGAACATGAGGACGAACTGGTCCTCAGCAAGCCGCTGCGTTCGGGCCAGCTGGTTGCCGTGCTGAATGCCGTTGCCTCCGAGCACGGCGTCGTGCCTGCCAAGCCGCAAGCCGGAACAGACGATGCCACGGCGGAAGAAGGGCGCGATGATGCGGGAGCGGCGACCGCGGGCCAACACGACGCATCTGGCACAAGCGCGCAAGCGAAAAACCGGCCACCTGAAGTCACACCCGAATCGGCGTCTGCCGGGGTGGACCCCGAGTTGGCAGCGCAGCTCTCGTCGGCCGGCATTCCGCTGGTGACGCCCACCCTGGGGGTATCCCCCGAAAGCGACACCGGGCAGGACGGCACGGCCGATGTGCCTGCGTCAGAGGAGTACATGTGGCCGGAGCAGGAAGTGTGGCTGGAGGGCCGTTCCGGAGATTCTCTGCGGCAATTCGACATGACCTTGACGGCCGAGTTCGAAAAGGTCATGGACCAGGATGCCGCTGCCGAGCAACCGGCAGCATCCGCAGCAGCGGGCACAGCCAAGTCTGCGCCAGAAGGCACTGCGAAGCCTGAGCCGGCAGACAAGACGACAGCCGCGCTGGGGGAGGCCTCAGGGAGCGCCGAAGGCGCCACCCTCCCCAGTGAAATGGGACTGGCAGCCTGGCTGGAGGCGCATCCGGATGATGGCCCGTTGCGTGGTGCCGACGGGCGCAGTCCCATGGGCCCGGGGAACAATGGCGAATCCGTGGCTGAAGGCCTTGATGCATTGTTCGAGCGCGAAGTGCCGTCGGAGCTGATCCCGACCGCTGAGGTGCCCAGCGGGCCTCGTCGCGTGTCTGACATGACCGCTGACGGTGGCAAGTCCGCGGGCCGGGACGATGGGCCTGCTTCACGGCTGGCCCGCATGTCGCTGGCTGAGGCCTTGTTGTCGCGGGCACTGGACCGGCCCGGAACCCTGGTCGTTGCCGGGGCCGTTTGGAGTCTGGATCCCGCCGAAGACGTGTACTACGGCCCTGCCGTCATCAAACCTCTGGTTGCGATGCTGGACGAGCCCGCGAGTGCCTTGGGCAGGCTTGACGACACTGAGCTTGAAGCCTTGCGCAACAACGAATCGCATTCGCTGGATCGCTTGCGCTGGCTGGCAGGACTGCTGTCCAGCCCGGGCCGGTTGAACGATCGTCTGGAAGTCGGCGTTGCGTACAAATTGACGCGTTGGCCGCGTATCGAGCGTGAATACCCACGGCATTTCCGCATTGCCACGGCGATGTTCAAGGAAGGCGGTACGTTGCTGCAACTGGCGGAAATGTCCGGTGCCTCTGCAGACGACGTCGCCGACTTCATGAATGCCTGTGATGCCGTCGGCCTGATCGAGCCGGTGTACGCTGCACCCGACGATGATGGCGGCGACGTGCCCAGAGGTCGGGGCAGTGTGATGTCGCGGCTGCGCAATACGCTGGGTCGCTGATTCGTCGCGGCTTCAACTGCTGGTGATAGCTCGTCCGGGATCGCTGATCCAACCGCTCCAGGATGGCGCGAACAGGCGCGATCCGGACAGCCCGGCGTGCTCCATCGCCAGCAGGTTGTGGCAGGCCGTGACGCCGGAGCCGCACATGTGGATCACCTGCCGGGGCGAGTATGCGCCCATCAATGCCTGAAACTCGTCACGTAGCTGTGCCGCCGGTTTGAAACGGCCGTGGGCATCGAGATTCTGCATGAACGGCCGGTTGGCGGCGCCCGGAACATGACCGGCAACCGCATCAATGGGTTCAACCTTGCCCTGGTAGCGTTCGCTGGCACGCGCGTCCAGCAACAGGCAGGTCCTCGTCCGCAATTCCTGTTGCAGATGCTGTACGTCCACCAGGCGGTTGCGATCCAGCGTCACGTCGACCAGGCCGTTGGCGGGCATGGGCGAGGAGCCTGGGCAGCAGGAACACAAGCGGCTGCGGCTGCGCCCTTTTGGCCCGATTTCCCGCCCATTTTCGTTGAATAGCAACCAGTATTCGCCTCAAATGGTCAAAAAATCGTTCTCACAATGGCTGTGCCTCGCTCGCATGGTTCCTGCCGCCCAGACTCCCAGGCGATCAGCCCACTGGCTGGTCGAAGGTATGGGATGGCGCCCACGAGCTGGATCGTCGGCAGGTGCGGACAAGTCCTGGTCCAGGTTGGCGTATCGTGCTCCCGGAATGTGCGCGCTTCGATAGTCCGCATGACCTTGCGCAGGTGTCGTGAGACTGAAGCGACAATCCAGAAGCAACAGATTGTCCGCGGGAATGGATGTCATTTCATCCACGGTTACAATGGCTTGGGTGTTCATGGTAAAGCGCTCTCGATGATACCCAGACGCTGCATCAGGTTGCGCAGGATCATCGCCGTGGCACCCCAGATGGCGTGGCCCTGGTGGCGGATTTCGCTGAGCTGGTATGTGCCGGAATCCGTTTCGATGATCCTGACGCCGTAGTTTCCGGCGTCCAGCAAGAAGGCGACAGGAACGCGGAATATTTCTGCAACCTCGTCGGGCTGTGGCGCCAGGTCTGGTTGCCCCGAAATGCTGGCAACGACCGGGGTGATGTGAAATCCGGAGTTGGTATCCAGGCGATCAAGATAGCCCAGCGGTGTGACGGTCGATGGCGGCAGGGCGATCTCTTCGCTGGCCTCGCGCAGCGCAGTGTCGATGGAAGTCTGATCCTGTGGCTCGCGCCCGCCGCCGGGGAAACTCACCTGGCCGGGATGTTGCACCAGATCATCCTTGCGCCGGGTAAAGATCATTTCCGGTCCGTCGCTCCCGTCGGCGATGGCCAGCAACACCGCCGCCTCGCGGGCTGGTTCGGCAACACCCAGGCGTTGCAGCAAGGGCCGGTTCCAGGATGGGCTGCCCGGTGGGTGTGACAACGGTCGCAGGCATGGCTGGATGCTGGAGGCGGTTGTCTTCATGGGCCATCCGCCGGATGCCGCAAGGGCAGTACTTCATGCATGATGCGGTGGCGCTCGACGGTGGTCATGTCGGCCCAATGCGTGATTTCATGAACATTGCGCAGACAGCCCACGCACAGGCCGTCAGCGTCCAGCCGGCACACGCCGATGCAAGGCGTTGCCGTGGCTGGTTCGGCTTTCGACGCGGCAGGGTTATCATCGGGGTTTTCCACACTTGGATTATCCCACATGGGTTACCAGAACCTCGAAACGCTCGATACCGGCGGCGTACGACGGATTACCATCAACCGCGCTGACAAGCTGAACGCGTTGGATCGTGCGACCCTGACCGAGCTGGAGGTGGCGTTTGATCAGGCACGCGGCGATGACGCGGTGCGCGTGGTGGTGCTTGCCGGTGCTGGCGACAAGGCATTTGTTGCCGGAGCCGATATCAGTCAGTTGACCGGGCTCGATCCGGCTCAGGCCATGGATTTTTCGGCGGCTGGCCAGCGTCTGATGCGCAAGATCGAGCGCCTTGGCAAGCCGGTGATCGCGCGCATCCAGGGTTTTGCTCTGGGCGGTGGCATGGAGTTGGCCATGGCATGCCATCTGCGTATCGCTGGCGAGAAGGCACAGTTCGGTCAGCCCGAGGTGAAGCTGGGCCTGGTGCCCGGCTTTGGCGGTACCCAGCGACTTGTGCGCTTGGCAGGGCAGGGTGCCGCCCTGGCACTGTGCCTGCAAGGCGACAGTATCGACGCGGCGCGGGCGCACCAGCTCGGCATCGTCAGCGAGGTCGTGGCCGATGCGGAGCTGGACGCGCGTGTCGATGCGCTTGCCACGCAGCTGGCTGCCGGCCCGACGGAGGCATTGCGCGCCGTGCTCGACTGCGTCCTGGAGGCCGGGGAATGCCCACTTGATCAGGGCCTGGCATTCGAGACCCGCGCTTTTGCGCTGCTGTTTGCCAGTGATGACATGCGCGAAGGGACGCAGGCTTTCCTGGAGCGGCGCAAGCCGGAATTCAGGTAATCCATGCGGACAGTCGGGCCGGGTTGCGCGGTTCCCGCTTCCCGGTTCTCGTCCGCTCAGCCCTTCAGCTGCGCGACCACCTGTTGCAGTACGGCCTGGGTAGGTGGCGCGAACCAGACGTCCAGGAAATCGTCGACGGGCAGCTTGTCGGTGTCGGCAAAGGCTTCGCGCAGGTCGCCGCGCGCCATGGTGCGGGTGCCCAGCATGGCGTGGCGCGGCAGAGCCAGCAGTTCCTGCAGCCAGGCCAAAGCGCGGGCACGGACCTGGTCGGGTGCGGCCAGTTCGTCCACCATGCCGATCGACAAGGCTTCGGCAGAAGTCAGCATGGCGCCGGCCATCAGCAGACGCTCGGCCGGGTAACGGCCCACCAGTCGACGCAGTGCGATTTGAATGCATTCGGGGACGATGAGGCCGACCTGGGTTTCGTTGAGGCCGATGCGGAAGTTCTGTTCGGGGTCTTCACCCATGATGCGGTAATCACACATCAGTGCCAGTACGGCGCCGCCAGCCGGTGCATGGCCACCGACGGCGGCAACCACGGGCATGGATGAGCGGGCCAGGGCAGCACACAGGGCAAAGAAGTCACGCCAGAAGGCATGCATGGCTTCGCGATCAAGTGTGAGCAGGGTGGGCAGGTCGAGCCCGGCGGAGAACACGTTTTCGCCGCCGCTGAGCACGATACCTGCTACGGAGTCATTTTCTGCCGCGACAATGGTCTGGCGCAGCTGCGATACCAGCTTCGGGTCGAGCGCATTGACCGGAGGACGGCTCATGCGAATTTCGCGAACTTGGTCGTGATCCTGAATTTCAAGCATTGATCGGTCGCCTTGAGTGGTTGTGGTGACTGGTGCGGGTCAGCGTGGGCCGCGGCCCTTGCCTGGGCCCTTGCCGCGCCCGCCACGGCGATCGCTGGAGGGACGTTTGCTGCCGCCCTTGTTTTTGCCGCCACGTCGGTCGTCGCCGGCAAACCAGCTGCGTACGGAGGGAAGTTCTTCCCCTGGAGCGGCCTTGCGACGGGAGTTGCCACGTTTGCGTGTGGCACCGTACGGCGCGGACTGGCTGCCTTCGATGTCCTTGTGGCGCCGTGGCCGGAAGCCGCTGTCGCGCTTGCCGCGTCTTGGCCCGGGGCGGTCGTGTGCACCCAACTCGTGGGCTTCGCTGCGCGCCCCACCGACCCATGCGCCGCCTTGCGTCTTGGGTGCCTTGACTTGCGTGGTGGCACGGCGCTGGCCCGAGACCGGCTTCAAGGTGAGCGTCCGTGCCGGTGCCTTCATGCCAACCAGCTTGCGCAAGGCCTGGATGTCACCAGCGTCGAGCGCCAGGCTGTCGCCGCGGCGCAGTCTGCGCGGCAGACTGATGCAGCCGTAGCGAATACGCTTCAGGCGGGAGACTTCCAGGCCGACAGCCTGCCACATGCGTCGGACCTCGCGATTGCGTCCCTCGCGCAGCACCACCCGAAACCATGCGTGGCCGGAGGTCTTTTCCAGAGCGATGATCTGGTCGAAGTGTGCCTTGCCATCTTCCAGTTCCACGCCGCTGGACAACCGCTGCAAAACGTTGTCGTCGACATCGCCGTGGATGCGGCACAGGTATTCCCGTTCTACTTCACCGGAAGGATGCATCAGGGCATTGGCGAGCTCGCCTTCGGTGGTCAGCAGAAGCAGGCCGCTGGTGTTGATGTCCAGCCGGCCGATGCTGATCCAGCGCTGGCCATCCGGATCATCGAGCTTGTCGAAGACGGTAGCGCGTTGTTCCGGATCATCGCGGGTGGTGATCTCGCCTTCCGGCTTGTTGTATGCCAGCACCTTGACGTCTTCGCCATGGTCGGTGGTGACCACATACTGCCGCTGGTCCAGGCGCACGCGATCGCCGGTCGATACGCTGCAGCCGATTTCGGCGGTGTCATCGTTGACCGTGACTTCGCCGTCGCGGATGCGCTGTTCCAGTGCCCGCCTGGAACCCAGGCCGGCATTGGCCAGAACCTTGTGCAGACGTTCGCGAATGGCCTGATGGCGATTGGCCTTGTTCTTGTTCAGGGACAGGACCTTGCGTTCTTGCGCACTCATGCGCGCTCCTCCTCGTGGGTGCTTTCCGGCACCGGTGGCTGTGTATCGTTGTCCGGCTTGGGTTTCTCGTCCAGCGTGTCGCCGTCAGTCGCAGCTACTTGCGCGGCCATGGCATCATCGTCGGGTGTCGCGGTGTCTTCAATCGTGGCGTTGTCATCGGCGGATGACTCACGGAACTCGAGTTCGGGGTTGAAGTTTTCCATGTCGCGGACCTCCGCCAGGGTTGGCAGCTCGTCCAGCGACTTCAGTTGAAAATAATCCAGAAATGCCTTGGTCGTGCCGTACAGCGCCGGTTTTCCGGGGCTGTCGCGATGGCCGACCACGCGTACCCATTCGCGCTCTTCCAGGGTGCGCATGATGTTGGTCGACACCGCCACGCCGCGAACCTGTTCGATCTCGCCGCGGGTAACGGGCTGGCGATAGGCGATCAGTGCCAGTGTCTCCAGCAGTGCGCGTGAGTATCGCGATGGTCGCTCGGCCCACAGGCGTGCGACGCGCGGGTGGTAGTCCCTGCGAATCTGGTAGCGCCAGCCGGAGGCCACCTCCACCAGTTCGATGCCGCGTCCGGTGCACTCCTCGTTCAGAGTCTCGAGCGCCGTCGCAATGGCCTTGCTGTCGGGTTGTTCGTCATCTTCCTCGAACAGGCTGGCCAGGCGGGCCATTGTCAATGGGTGACTGGCTGCCAGCAAGGCGGCCTCGATGGTGCACTTCAGGTGCTCCGGTGTTTCAGGTGCCATGGTTTACTCGTTGGTGTTGGTGGTGCCGGCTTGAACATAAATGGGCTCCAGTGGTGCCTCTTGCACGATCTGGATCAGGCGCTCCTTGGCCAGCTCGAGGATGGACAGAAAGCTGACGACGACGCCCAGGCGGCCTTCCTCGACGTTGAACAAGCTTTCGAAGCGGTGGAAGCTGCCGTCATCCAGGGCCTTCAGCACATCGCTCATGCGCTGGCGCACCGACAATGCCTCGCGCTGGATCGCGTGATGGCCGTGCAACTCGGCCCGGACCAGAACATCACGCAGCACAAGGAGTATTTCCTGAAGGGCCACATCGGGTGGATCGTACTCGATCTTCAGGCCCTTGACCTCCGCCTGCGCAATGCTGAAATCGCGTTCCAGGCGCGGCAGTTCGTCGATGTCTTCGGCAGCCTGCTTGAAGCGCTCGTATTCCTGCAAGCGACGCACCAGTTCGGCGCGTGGATCGCC
>CAZOXZ010000121.1:0-7508 GCA_964583865.1 uncultured Rhodanobacteraceae bacterium
CCAATGGGAATCATCGAGTCCACGGACTTGTACCCGGTCTGCACCGGCTCGTCCACGCCCTTGCGCCAGATCACGCCCGGAGCGACCTTCTCGACGGGCGACGTTTCCTTGGCATCGACCGGGCCTTTGCCGTCGATGGGATGACCGAGGGCATCGACGACGCGACCCAGCAGGGCTTCGCCGACCGGCACTTCGAGGATGAGGCCGGTGGTCTTGGCCTTGTCGCCTTCGCGCAGGTGCTCGTAGTCACCCAGGACCACGGCGCCGACGGAGTCGCGCTCCAGGTTCAGTGCCAGCGCGTAGGTGTCGCCCGGCAGTTCGACCATCTCGCCGCCCATCACGTCGTCCAGACCGTGAATGCGCACGATGCCGTCCGACACGCTGATCAGCGTGCCTTCGTTGCGCGCCTCGGCATCCAGCTTGGCATGCTCGATGCGGTTTTTGATCAGCTCGCTGATCTCGGAAGGATTGAGCGTGTTTTCCATCGTTATTGCCCTTGTCCCGTGCCGTCAACGGACGGCACTGCTTGAACTCTTGGATTGAAACGGACAGCCAACGACCGCCCGCGTGGCATCACTTCAGTGCACCAGCGCCCCGTGCAGGCGTTGCAGGCGCCCTCGTACCGAACCGTCGATGACCTCGCCGTCGATGCTGATGACGGCACCACCGAGAATGTCGGGATCGACAGCAATCTCGACGTCTGCCTGGCGCTCCAGGCGATCATTCAATGCCCGCGCCAATGCAGCGACCTGCTCGTCCGCAGGCGTGGCAGCGCAGGTCACACGAACCTTGACGCGACGCTCCGCGGCGCGACGCAACTGGTCGAACTGGGCAGCGATCTCGGGCAGCAACGCCAGCCGACGATTGCCTGCCACGACATCCAGCAGGCGAACGAACAGGGCATCATCGCCAATGCCATCCGGGCGGTGCAGGCGGGCCAGCTCGTCCGGTGACACTTGCGGATCATTGCCGAGCCCCACAATGCGCGGATCAGCGGCGATGGCAGCAGCCGCCGCCAGGTAACGGGACCAGGCATCAAGGACACCATGCTCCGACGCCACCTGGAAGGCGGCACGTGCGTAGGGCCGGGCAAGCGTTGCTGTTTCCATCGTCCCGGCCTTACAGTTCCGTGACCAGATCGTCCAGCATGGCCTTGTGGGCTGCCGGGTCGATCTCGCGTTTCAGGATGCGCTCGGCACCTTCGACCGCCAGCGTGGCCACCTGGCCGCGCAACTGGTCCCGGGCCTGCTGGCCCATGGTGGCGATCTCCTCGGCGGCCAGGGCCTTTTGCCGCGCGCCCTCCGCCTCGGCATCGACGCGCGCCTTGTCGACAATCTCGCCGGCCTGCTTCTGGGCCCGCTCGATGATCGCGGCCGCTTCACTGCGCGCCTTGCGCACCTCGGCATCCACCTGTTCGCTGGCGTCGGCCAGATCCTGCTTGGCCTTGTCGGCTGCCGTCAGCCCCTCCTGGATGCGCTTGGTACGCTCATCCATGGCCTGGCTCAGCGGCGGCCAGATGAATTTCATCGTGAACCAGATGAGCAGCAAGAAGACGATCATCTGGGCGATGAGTG
Source organism: uncultured Rhodanobacteraceae bacterium (assembly GCA_964583865.1). GTDB lineage: Bacteria > Pseudomonadota > Gammaproteobacteria > Xanthomonadales > Rhodanobacteraceae > DASSBG01. The sequence goes on from CAZOXZ010000121.1 coordinate 1,575, forward strand.
TTGCATTGATTTCCACGGTTCAGCCCTCGCCAGAATGGATGCGAAACGGGATCGGTCGTCTTACTTGGCCAGCTCGGCGGCGTGCTGCAGGAAGCTGCCGGAGAACGGGTCGACGAAGATCAGGTACAGCGCGATACCGACACCGATAATCGGAATGGCGTCAATCAGGCCGACCAGCAGGAACATGCGGGCCTGCAGCATCGGCAGCAACTCGGGCTGGCGGGCTGCGCTTTCGAGGAACTTGCCGCCCATCATGCCCATGCCGAACGCGGCGCCGATGGCACCCAGGGCCAACATGAGGGCCGCGGCGATCAGGGTCATGCCTTGGACGCTTGCCAGTGCGCTGATGATTTCCATGGTGATGCTCCAGTAGTGCTCTTTGAGTTGAGTGGTTGAGTGAAGGATCGAACGATTAATGCGAATCTGCGGCCATCGACATGTAGACCACGGTGAGGATCATGAAGATGTAGGCCTGCAGCGAAATGATGAGGATGTGGAAAATGGCCCAGCCCAGAGCCAGCAGCACCTGCGCGGCGAACATGACGTTCGAGCCGACGCTGGCGGCGTGGTAGTTCAGGGTCATTGCCGCCATGAGGATGAAGATCACCTCGCCGGCATACATGTTGCCGAACAGTCGCAAGCCGAGGCTCAGCGGCTTGGAAAGCTCCTCGACAACCTTCAAGACGAAGTTCAACGGCATCAACAGAATCTTGACGACGATGTTGTTGGCCGTGAACGGATGCATGAAGGCCTCGGCACCCATGCCTTTCAGGCCCTTGCAGTAAAAACCGTAACCGATCGCCAGGACCAGCACCGTCAATGACATGCCCAGGGTGATGTTCCAGTCTGCCGACGGCACCACGCGCAGGTAATCCAAGCCGGCCGCCGCACCGAGGCCGGGCAGCAAGTCGATGGGCAGCAGATCCATGATGTTCATGAACATCACCCACACGCCCAGCAGCAGCGCCATCGGCGCTACGAACTTCGATTCGTGATGGAAGACGTCGCGCACCTGGGCATCGACGAATTCGAGGCACAGCTCGATGAATGTCTGGAAGCGTCCGGGGACGCCGCTGGTGGCACGTCGGGCCATCGGCCAGAACATGGCGATGAAAAGCACGCCAAGTGCCACCGAGAACAAGACCGAATCCAGATTCAGCACCCAGAAACCATGCGCATCCGGGCCAACCTGCATGGTCTTCAGGTCGAGCTCGAGATAACCCAGGTGGTGCTGGATGTACGATGCACTGTCGTGACTGCCTTCAGGCGCCATAACCGGAACAACCCATCATGTTTTGCGGCTGACCGCCAACATCACCCAATGCACTGCAAGCGCAGCCATCGCGGCAATCATCAGCGCGGCAAACCGTTCACCGAACAAAACAGCACCCAGTGCAAACCCGAGCGCCATGAGTACAAATTTTATCGCCTCGGCCCGGTAAAACACCCCGGCCGCCTTGCGTGGCATGACCGCTGCACCACGTACAAACACCGCCATCGCGAACCAGGCCGTCGGTACCGCAATCACCATGCCGCCGAACAACGCCGCTGGCGCCAATGCCGGCACCCACAGCCAGAACAGGGCTGCCGCAACCAGCGTGACGACAAGCTGCCAGACAACCACAGCCAGCGCCAGCTTCAGACCAGCCGCGTTGGAATTGCGCATCGTGATTTCACTTCCGGCAGGTTTGCGACGCCCGCCGTACCGGCCAACGCCAAACCATCCTGCAAAGTCCGACAATTATAACAGTGCGGCGGATTGCGCCGCAAGCAAGGCAGGGCACTGAAATGCCGGGAACAACGGTCGCAACATGAACAGGCGTTCAGGGTTGCACGGCAAAGCCGCAAGCGAAGCCTGCAATTTGCTTCAGCTGCAGCTGCGTGTAGTTGTGGCCACCCGCGAACGCGTGGTAGTCGAGGGATCGGCCCTGGACCCAGCCGTTGTTGAGCAAGCGCTGGTAATCGCCGGCGGCCCAGCCGTAGTTGGGATCGCTGGTGCCGATGTACAAGGCTACCGGAATCTTGCGCGACAGCGACGCAAAACGCCCGCCGCAGGTCGCGGCATTGTTGTAGCAGGCGAACTGTGAATTGGCACCGGAAATGGCCATGGATGCCAGGCGCGAGACAGTGAAAGGCACGAGCGGATAGTCCGCGGCATTCAGCAGCATGTCCCAGGCCACATGCCCGCCGGCCGAAAAGCCCCAGCCGGAGATGCGGTTGCGCTCGATGTTCCACAGCTCAGCCACATCGTCGATCATCCACTGCGTCAGGGTGTAATCAGCAGGAGTGACCCAAGCGCCAGAGTTGCCGTTGCCAACCGGCGCGGCAATGATGAAGCCGTAGGCATTGGCCGCCGGCACCCACTTGTCGCGCGCGGCCTTGGCGGCAGCGAATGCCTGGCTGTGCGAGCCGGCCGCCCCGTGCAGCACCACCATCAGCGGCATGGGACTGGCCGGGTCATAGGCCGGCGGCACATACACGTAGTACGTCTGCGTGCCGAAGTTGGAGCCGTAGAAGGTTTCCGTCGACTTGCCCGGCCAGACGCCACCCGTGCCACCGGAGGCATCGCTGGTGTACAGCCCGGCCGTCTCGAAGCCATCGGCAAAAATGCTGTCCGTGCCGCCGCAAAGATAATCCGGCAGGACCACGGTGCGCGGCTGCGCGACGACATCAGCGGCAAAAACCAGCAACAGGCTGGTGCCAATGAGTCGATGCAGTAGCCATAGACGCATCATCGTTGCAATGTCTCCTGCAGCCGCGCCACGAATGTCTCGGGATCACCGGGCGACACCACCACCACGCGATCGGGAAAGCGCAACACCACGGCGCGACTGCGGTCGGTGACCCAGGCGCGATAGGGACCGAGCCGGGAGCCACGAAAATACCCCACGAAACCGAACACGCCGCCGTCCCCGAACACGCGCAGGGAAGACTTCATGGCTTCCCCGTCAATCGCGGCAGACTGCAGGCCCGCCAGGCTGACGGCGCTGGTCCAGCCCAGGCGGCGTACGCGCAACTGGTCGCCTTCCAGCCGGTAGCCGCGCACCATGAACGGCGCCGTGCCCAGCAGGATGACCAGGGGCAGAGCGACCATGGCCACCAGCCAGGCAGTGCCGTAGTCGGCCATGGCCAGGCCGATGGCGACCAGGGCGAGCAAACCAGTGACCACGGTGATTGTGATCAACTTCACCGAGCGTCCCCAGGGCGCCGTGAAATTCATGGCTTGCCGTCCTCGCCTGTATCCCGCGCCAATGCCATGGCCTGCAGCACATGCAGGGCTTCGGACAAGGCATAGTCCTCCGCGACCAGTGCATTCCCCGCCTGCGGCGGTGCGGAACCGCCACCGTCGGGATTGGCAAGATGATGCGGCAAGTCCGCTTCGCTGAGGATGGGCGTGGGCGGGCCGTCGCGCCGGCTGACACTGAAATCACCCAAGGTGATATCCGGCACGATGCCTTCGGCCTGGATCGAGGTACCGTCGGGCGTGTAGTAACGTGCGGTGGTCAGTTTCACCGCGTAGCGCTCGTCCAGCGGAAGGACGCTTTGCACCGTGCCCTTGCCGAAGCTGCGCTGGCCCATGATGATGGCGCGCTGGTTGTCCTTCAGGGCGCCGGCCACGATTTCGGCCGCCGACGCCGTGCCGCGATTGATCAGCACCACCATCGGCGCACCGGCAAGAACATCGCCGGGCGCGGCGGTGTAGGCGAGATTGGCCTGCACCAGGCGCCCGCGCATGGAGACAATGGTGCCATGGTCCAGGAACAGGTCGCCGACATTGACGGCGGCCTCGACCAGACCGCCCGGATTGGAGCGCAGATCCAGCACCACGCCCGCCAGCGGACCCTCGTTTTCCAGCTTGTCGATGGCGGCACGCAACTGGCGTGCCGTGGCGGCCTGGAATTCGCTGATGCGCAGCCAGGCAAAGCCGGGCTGCAACAGGCGCGAGCGTACGCTGCGCAACTGGATGCGTTCACGTGTGAGCTGCATTTCCTCCGGCACCGTGGCTTTGTCGTGCAGGATGGCCAGCGTGACCTGGCTGCCGACCTTGCCACGCAGCGCATCGATCATCTGGTCGAGATTGGCCTCGGTCACCGGCGTGCCGTTGATGCCGACGATGGCATCGCCGGAACGGATGCCGGCACGCGCGGCCGGCGTGCCGTCCAGTGGCGCGATCACCGTGATGCGGCCGTTGATGGGTGCAATCCTGACACCGATGCCGGCATAAGCGCCGGAGGCGTCTTCGCTCAGCGCACGCAGCTCCTGACGATCCAGCAACGCACTGTGCGGGTCCAGTTGCGACAACAAGCCGTGAATCGCGGCCTGCATCAGCCGCTGGTCGCTGACTTCATCCACATACGAGGCCTTGACCGTGTTGTACACGCGCACGAAACTGCGGATGTCCTCGAGGTCAACGCGATCAGCTGCGGCCACGCTGGCCGCCGTCGCCGGCTGCGACCCATCATCGGGCGGCATCGTTTCCGGCGATTGCGCTTGCACGGCACCCGTGACCAGCATGGCCGCGCACAGGGCGACCCAATGCTTGATCATGCACTTCTCCGATGGCTGCGTCACCCACGGTGACAATAATCGCATTCTGACACGCCACCGTTGCCGGCCCAAAACGGTTCGATCGGTGTACGGCGCCTGCTTGCACCGCCTTCATCGAAGAATGGCAGGCGATCGGACATGCGCGACGGTGACTTGCCCGGCAGACAGATCGCCGGGACATGCACCATTGCCCTGCGGTTCGGCAGTCTTCCGGCCGGACATTGGACTTTGCACATGCCGCGTGCCAAGGTCAGTGTTCTCGATGGCTCGCCGATCGGGCCCCGAATCGCCCCTGCCAGGATCAAGATCATGAAACAGCTCGCCACCCTCCTTGCATGCATGGCCGCCCTGATATGGGCCGCGCACGCCTCTGCAGCATTGCCCGAGAACGGGCTTTACACAGTTCCCGGCCATGCCGGGCTCGGCGTTTACATCGAGGTCCAGGGCCAGACCGTCGTCGCCATGATCTACACCCACGAGAAGGACAGCGACGGACCGACCACGGGCGACCCCACGTACCTGATTTCCTCGGGGGCGCTGGTCGTGACGGATGACCAGGCGCCGCAGACCTACCTCTTCTCGGCAAAAATGTACAGTTTCGACGGCGGGCCATGCCTGACTTGTGCAGTACGGGAATGGGAGGCCAGCGCACATGCGCTGCCGGCTGGAACCTTGTCCATGTATTTCCGGCACCATGATGCCGTGCAGGCCACGGTTGAAATGAACGACGGCAGCAGCCGCTCGCTCAGGTTGTCGCGGTTCCGGTTCGGCCACACCTCCTATTCCGTCTACCTCCCCGGCTGGGACACATTGTGGGTTTCAACATATCCCGACATGCGGGGCATCTGGACCATGGTGGATCGCAGTGGCGACGAACCGGTGGTTCTGAACTACCACTTCACCGAAGTGACAGGTCCCGAGCGGTTCGAGGGAACATTGTTCGGCACGGATTACGGCGAAGATGGCCGGTCCATTGAATCCGTGTCGTTTCGTGACCCCTCGCGGGATGCAACCTTGATCTGCATTCCCGGCAGCTGCACGCTGAAAGTCGCTGGCACTGATGTGTATTGGTTCAAGGCCGGCCGCAAGGAACTCATGCTCGGCTCAGACGCGCGGTCCGGTGGCGATATTGCCATGGGCAGCATGCTTGGTAGATCAGGTCCGGACGCCGAAAAAACCATCGTGACCGCGGTGCGAATCCCGAACTTTGCACCTGACATTCAACCGCCGGCAACTGCTGGAGCCGAGAAGGCGCACACTCCGGGATCATGACACCGCCCAGGAGCCTGGGCGGTAGGAACCATGTGAGCGAGGCACAGCCATTTTGAGACCGATTTTTCGACCATTTGAGGCGAATACTGGCTGCTATTTAACGAAAATGGGCGG
>CAZOXZ010000122.1:0-7500 GCA_964583865.1 uncultured Rhodanobacteraceae bacterium
CGCTCGCGAGCTGCGAGTCGCCGGGGCGTGTGCATTGAGACCCACGGGACAAGGCGTCCTGCCAAGGGCCGCCGGTCTGGCCATCCATGGCCAGCCGCTCGCGAGCTGCGAGTCGCCGATAGGGCGACTCGGTCTCGCTCCCCCTTGGTTGGCGGTGGAGCGCGGAGGATCAGGCCCGCAGGGTGGCTGTCACGACGACAGCCATTTTTCTGCGGGCCAGGGATGGCCCGTCAGAAAAACCCCGGAGCGCGGAACGGACCCGAAGGGCGCCAACCCGGGGTGCCCTTCTCTTTGCTTCGTTTCTCTTGGGCAAGCAAGAGAAATGAAGGCCCCGCTGGCAAGCGCGGGATGATCGGGATCCGGGAGCCGGGAATCGTTGCCGGATCCGCGCTGGCGCGCTTGATCCGGCCTACATCAACCCGACCGCGAAGTCGCGGATCGGGACCCGGGACCCCGACACAACCGGCCTGCGGCCGGGTCGTCGAATCAACGCCGACTGATGTTGAAGGCCCCGAAAGACACGCCCAGGTTCCAGCCACGGCCCTTGCCGGTCATGGCCAGCGACACCGTGCCTTTGGTCAGCACCTGCGCCTTGGCCGATGCAGTGGCCCCGGCATGGGCCTCGCCGCTGACGTAGGTGCCCAGCACTTCGCGAATGTCATAAATGCCGGTGAAGGTGCCGACGCCGTCGCGGATCTCGGACTTGCCGAAGGTGATGCCGCCGCCTGTGGCCTCGAGCGCCACGGGCATGGTCTGACCGTCGCTGCACTTGACCACGCCGGTGCCGCTGGCCGTGTGGTAGAAAACCGACCAGCCACTCATGGAGAAATACATCTTGCAACTGATCTGTCCGTCCGCGGCCTGGGCGGCAAACGGCAGGCTCAGGGCCAGGAAAAAGAACAGGACAAGGGATCGACGCATCATCCGGATACCTTCATGCAGGGTCGTCCGGGTCATTCTTGCCGCCGCTGCCGTCACATGCAATACCTGCGCCGGCAAGCGGCGGGCAACTGTTCAGGCAGAAACAAAAAACGGCGGCCCGAAGGCTGCCGCGAGTGTCGAAATGGTGGCCAGGGACAGAATCGAACTGCCGACACGTGGATTTTCAATCCACTGCTCTACCAACTGAGCTACCTGGCCACAGGTCGAGCCGCGTATTAGAACGGTTGCCGTCGCGTTCGTCAAGTTCCAGTTTGCGCGGCGTTGCCGATCGCGTCGACCGGCAGGCCCATGATGCGGCCACAGCAGCCAACCTGCAACAGCACCGGTTTCGCGCAGGTCGGGACCAGCGGAGTCGGTCCCGACAACGCGCGGCAAATCGCGGCAAATCGCGCACGGGCGCCGCCCTGCCTGCCGCCGGGGCGCCCGGACACACAGTCAAGCCGGCGGCGGCAACAACTGCAGCAAGCGTCGTATCGGTGCCGGCAATCCCAGCTCATGCGTTGCCGCCAACGCCACCCAGCGCAAGCGACCATCTTCGGCTACCCCGCGCCGAGGCACGGCTGCCGACCACCACAACGGCTGGATATGCAGCCGATAATGACTGAATTCATGCTGCAAGGGCGCCAACGCACGCGCCGCGTCCGGCAACTGCGCGTAGCGGCTGGCCAGTTTCTCGGCAGCTTGCCGGTCTTGCGCCTCCGGCAAGCTCCACAGCCGCGGCCAGACACCGTGGCCATCACGCTGCTGCAACAAGACGCGTCCATCCCCGGCCTGCACCAAAAGCATGCAGGTCTGGTGCTGCGGGCGTGCCTTGCGCGGTCGGCGTTCGGGCAGCTCGGCAACCATGCCCAGCTCCAGGGCACGGCAGGTCCCGGCCAGCGGACAACGGTCGCAGGCCGGCTTGTGGCGCGTGCACACGGTGGCACCGAGGTCCATGATGGCCTGGGTGTAGTCGGCAACCTGCACACTCGGCGTATTGGCTTCGGCCAGTTGCCACAGTTGTTTCTCGACGCCTGCTTTGCCCGGCCAGCCGCGCACCGCAAAGTGGCGTGCCAGGACCCGCCGCGCATTGCCGTCGAGGATGGCATGCGCCTGGCCACAAGCCTGGGCAAGAATGGCGCCAGCGGTCGAGCGGCCGATCCCCGGCAAGGCCAGAAGCTGCTCGAAATCCTGCGGCAATTTGCCGCCGTGCCGCGCCATGCACAGGCGGGCAGCCGCATGCAGGTGGCGTGCACGACGGTAGTAGCCAAGCCCGGACCACAGGGCCAGCACGGTGTCTTCGTCGGCAGCGGCCAGGCTGGGCAGGTCCGGCAAGGCAGCCACGAAACGCTGGAAATAGTCGATGACCGTGGCCACCTGCGTCTGCTGCAACATGACTTCGGCCAGCCACACGCGGTACGGGCTGCGCGGGTGCTGCCACGGCAGGTCATGCCGGCCATGCGCTTCGTACCAGGCCAGCAGCCGCGGCGCAATGTCGCTCACGGCGTGGTCGATGCTGCAGCAGCCGGCTCGCTGGCACTGGCCGTGACAGCCGGCGTTGCTGCGCTGTCAGGGTCCGGCGGCAAGGGTGGTGTCGAGGCAATTTCGAGACCGCCGATGTGGATCCCGCCAAGGTTCAGGCTGTCGACGTGCATCATGCCGTACACCGGCGGCAGCGCCAGTTCCGGCTGGCTGGTGAACTGCTGCCACCAGGCGACGGCATCGGCCGGATCGAGAGCCATGGTGACGCGCCCACGCTCGCCGACCAGGCTGATATTCAAGGGACCGGTGCTGGAGCCGGCTGCCGGATCAGCCCACTCGATGGTGGTGACATAGCGTGCCTCACCGGCTTCCAGGCGGCCATGCATGCGGCCTCGCACGCGCAGCCCGCCCTGCCATTGCAACGAGCCAGTCAAGTGCAGCGCCGGGGACTTGCCCGCCGCCAGATGCAGCTGAAGCGGGTCCAGTCGCACCATGTCCTTTTCCTCGCCGGGCGTGGCATCCAGTTCAAGTACCAGCGCCTGATCATCCGCGGTCAACGCCTGCATGGACAAGCGGAACGGCTGCCCCGGTTCCAGCTTGCCGGTGGTCAGGCGCAAGGACTTCAACCACAGGTCGTTGCCGCTGACCACGGTCCCGCCTGCGACTTCGATGCCAGCGCCGATGGCGGGCAGATAAGGCGTGCCCGGCTCGCCGCCGGCATCCAGGCTGCTCAACCAGGGCTTGATCTGGGCCACGTCGATGCGCGGGTCATACACCCGCAGGCTTTCCATCTTCGCCTGGCCCTGCAGCAGGCTGCTCCAGGGCACGACAAGCAATACTTCACGCGCGCTGAGCATGGCCGAGGCATGGCCATCCCGGATCAGGCGCAGGCCACGCAGCTGCACCGCAAGATGCGGCCACAAGGTGGCTCGTGCCGGCACGCCAAGGCGCATTTCCAGGCCAACCGCACGGGCCTGGTCGCGCAGCAAGCGGGTGAAGCGCTCGGGGCTGAGCATGCTGTGCACGGCAAACACGCCCACCAGCGCCATGACCAGCAACAAGACCAGCCCACCCACCGCCAGTCGGCGCCGGCCGCTCATCGTGCGGCCACGTTACCTGCCGCTGACACGCCTTGGCACAGAGGCAGGTTCATGCCGAATCCCCCAGCGGCAGCAGGCCATCCACGTAACGTTCGGCATCAAACACGCGCAGGTCATCCAGCCCCTCGCCCAGGCCGATGTATCGGATCGGCAGGCCGAACTCGCTGGCCAGGGCAAAAATGACGCCGCCCTTGGCCGTGCCGTCAAGCTTGGTCACCACCAACCCGCTGACATCCACAACCTCACGGAACTTGCGCACCTGGGCAATGGCATTCTGGCCGGTGCCGCCATCGATGACCATCAAGGTTTCGTGCGGCGCATCCGGGTCCAGCTTCTTCATCACCCGCGAAATCTTGGCCAGTTCGTCCATCAAACCGCCCTGCGTGTGCAGCCGGCCGGCGGTGTCGGCGATGAGAAGATCGACGCCACGCGCCTTGGCCGACTGGATGGCATCGAAGACCACGCTGGCCGAATCCGCGCCCTGCCCCTGGGACACCACCGGCACCTGATTGCGTTCGCCCCAGGCCTGCAACTGCTCCACGGCCGCGGCACGGAAGGTATCACCAGCGGCCAACATCACCTGCAAGCCCTCCTTGCGGGCATGACGCGCGAGTTTGCCGATGGTGGTGGTCTTGCCCACGCCATTGATGCCGACCATCATCAGAACGAACGGTTCGGCGGCGGAAATATCCAGTGCCTTCTGCACCGGACGCAGGCGTTGCAGCAGCTCTTCGCGCAGGGCCAGCCGCAGATCACCGGCATCGGCAAACTCGCGCTTGTGCATGCGCGCACGCAAGCCGTCGCACACGTCGGTAGTGGTCTGCATGCCGACATCGGCCGTGATCAAGAGCGTTTCCAGCTCATCCAGCAAATCGTCGTCAAGCGCCGGGTTGCGCTCGAACAGGCTGCCCACGCCGCGCGCCAGGACGCTGTCGGACAACCCCGAGCGCCACTGCTCCTCGAGCTTTTCGAGGTCGATGGTCTCGGCCTCGGCCAGCTCCTCGGGATTCCAGCCGGCACTGCCGGCCTCGACATCAACCAGCGGATCCAGTGCGGCGAGGTCATCCGCACTCCAGCCGGTTTGCGGCGGCTCTTCAGGCACCGTCGTGGCTGTGGTCTCCCGCTGTTGCGCAAGCCCGTCAACGCGCGCCTCGACGACCGCATCAGCCGTCTGGTTTTCGGCAACCCCGGATGCCTCAGGGGACTGTTTGACACGTTTCTTGCGGAAGAACTTGAGCATGGCCGACAGGACGCGGGACAATGGCCGCACATGCTACCACCGGCGCGCCTGAAAGCGCTGAACAACAGGCAGGACACCTTGAAAAAATCCCCCATGCCGCCAGCCGGACGCATCCGCATCATCGCCGGCAATCTGCGCGGCTCCCGCATCGACGTGCCGCATTCGACCGGGCTGCGCCCCACGCCCGACCGCGTGCGCGAAACCCTGTTCAACTGGCTGCAGCCCGTCATCGACGGCGCGCGCTGCCTGGATCTTTTCAGCGGCAGTGGCGCCAACGCCATCGAGGCGCTGTCACGCGGCGCCAGCCAGGCCACCCTGATCGAGCGTGACCACAAGCTGGCCGAGCGCCTGCGCGCCACCATTGCCCGCCTCAAGGTGGACCATGCCGAAGTGGTGTGCGCCGATGCCCTGCGCTGGCTGCAGCAGGCCCGGCCCGCCAGCCGTCCGGCTTACGACGTGGTTTTCATGGATCCACCCTTCGCCCTGGATGTTGCGACCGGCGCTGCACACGAGCTTGAGGATGGCGGCTGGCTGGCGCCGGCGGCCATGATCGGCATCGAGCTGCCTGCCGGCCATGAAGTCGAGCTACCGAGCAATTGGTCAGTCCACCGGCAAGGACGAGCCGGCGCGCTGAGTTACACTCTGTATCAGCGTCAACCGACGACACGCGATATTTCATGAACCAGCGAATCGCAATTTATCCAGGCACCTTCGACCCGATCACCCGCGGCCACAGTGATCTGGTGGAACGTGCCGCGCCGCTGTTCGACAAGGTGGTCGTGGCCGTTGCCCGCAGCGCCGGCAAGAATCCCGCTTTCGAGCTGGAAACCCGCGTCGAGCTGGCACGCGCGTCGGTGGCGCACCTGGACAACGTCGAAGTCACGGGCTTCAGCTCGCTGCTGGCGCACTTCGTCGCCGAAACCGGCAGCCACGTCATCTTGCGCGGCTTGCGCGCGGTGTCCGACTTCGAGTACGAATTCCAGCTTGCCAGCATGAACCGGCATCTCATCCCGCAGGCGGAAACGCTTTTTCTGACGCCGGCCGAGCAGTACAGTTTCATCTCCTCATCCCTGGTACGCGAGATATCGCGGCTGGGCGGTGATGTATCCAAGTTCGTCCATCCGGCCGTCCAGCAGGCCCTGAAACAACGCTGGCAGCCTTCCGACAATCCATGAACCCAAGGAACATGATCATGCACAAAGCAACGCAACTGGCCTTCATCGGCCTCGTGACGATTTTCGGCCTGTCTGCCTGCAACCAGAGTCCGGCAGACGATGCGGCCACGCAGGAACAGACGGAAGTGGTGCCAACCAAGCCCACGGATGCCGCCGACACCAAGGGTTGGCAGGCCTACATCTCGTATATCGTCAAGCAGAATCTCAGCGGCATGACCGCCAGCCGGCCGTACGTGTACTTTGTCCCGACCGGTGACGAACCTGAAATCGCCGGCCAGCGCGATCGCCAGCTGGTTGCCGTCCAGGGCGTGGTGGCGCGCACCGTGCTTCCCGGCAACCTCATCGCCTTCGCCGGGCCGGATTCGGCAACCACGGCCGAGTTCATCACCAAGGCCTTCAGCATTGCCGAAAAGGGTTCATTCGAGAATGTCATCATCCTGTTCATCGGTGATTCCGCGGACAAGGTGAAAGTCGGCAAGGCACTGGCCGCCAGCGGTGCCACCTATCGCTTCGTGGAGATGTAAGCAAGCAACCGGCAACCGCATCGGCTGGCCTGATGCGGTTGCCGGGCACTACCGCAGCCAGACCGTTCTGGTTTATGCTGCATGCAATGAATGCGTCAGTTGCCGATATCAACCGGCCTCGCATGGCCGAGAGAGTGACTTCCGGACCAGCAACCCTGGAGGCCACGCGGCTGCTCGCACTCGACATTACCGGGCGCATCCTCGACTGGATCAGTTGGCAGGACGCCACCTGCCTGTACGCACGCGGCGCCGTGGCCTGGACGCTTGGCGAACCCTGCCTTACCGTCCGCGGCGGCAACAGTCGCCAAACCGGCATGCGCAGCAGCATCGAACTGCACCCCATCGTCGCCACCTCCGGCCGCTGCCGCACCCGCGGCGACTATCCCGCACCCAACCTCACCAACACCACCCTGTTCGCGCGCGACCATCATCTGTGCATGTATTGCGGCAAGGAGTGCAGCCGCGCAGAACTGACCCGTGACCACGTCGTCCCCCTGTCGCGCAACGGCAAGGACGAGTGGGAAAACGTCGTCAGCGCCTGCATGGCCTGCAACCTGCGCAAAAGCGACCGCAGCCCACAGCAAGCCGGCATGCCGCTGCTGGCCGTGCCCTTCCGGCCGAGCTGGGTCGAACACCTCATCCTCTCCAACCGCAACATCCTGGCCGACCAGATGGAATTTTTGGTCCACCACCTGCCCCACGACCGCCGGCCGCACTGAACGGGAATCGGGAATCGGGAATCGGGAAGAGGGAAGAGGGAATAGAGAATAGAGAATAGGGACCCGGCACGCAGGACCCGCACGCCGGATCCGCGCTGCGCGCTTGATCCGGCCTACGACAACCATCCGGCGCTCCAAGGACCGCGAGCATCCTGCTCGCATCGCGATGAATCAAAGCCGAGGCCGCTGGCGCGGCCATGCCGGCAAGATGCCGGCGCTCCAGGGACCGCGAGCATCCTGCTCGCATCGCGATGAATCAAAGCCGAGGCCGCTGGCGCGGCCATGCCGGCAAGATGCCGGCGCTCCAGGGACCGCGAGCATCTTGCTCGCATCGCGGTG
>CAZOXZ010000123.1:0-7217 GCA_964583865.1 uncultured Rhodanobacteraceae bacterium
GACCGCTTCGGTCCGGCTCGCCCAGCTGAACTACGGGGCCGTACGACAAATTGTAACAAGATACGGGAATCGGGAATCGGTGCCGGATCCGCGCTGCGCGCTTGATCCGGCCTACACCAGGCCATGTCGCACCTCGTAGGCCTGCTCAAGGAGCGAAGCGACGGCGCAGGCATGGGTGGCGGGAAACGGGAGCCGGGAGTCGGGAGCCGGGAATCGGGAGTCGGGAATGGGGCTTCGCTACCCGGGACCTGAAAAAATACCGCCACTTCAAGAACACCGTCGCTCCGGACGAGCGAAGCGAGATCCGGAGTCCAGTGACTTCGGACCAGGCTCATCTACGCGGTCTGAAGGGCACTGGGTTCCGGGTTCCGGCCGCAAAATGCCGCGACCGGCCCCGGAACGACGGCGGCCAGGCTCCGGTTGTCGCGAATCATCAACTGACGCCCGCTTCCCCCGCTCCCTGCTCCCTGCTCCTTGCTCCTTGCTACAATGTCCGTTTTGCACCGCGATTTTCACCGCGAAGCACAGCAGGAGTTCCCATGTCCCAGAAGATTCTCGAAGCGTTCGGCCTGGCCGACGTCAATTCCGGCACCTACCTCGGCAACGGCGAGTGGTCCGATGACACCAGTGCCGGTCTGATCGAAGTCACCAACCCGGCCACCAACGAAGTCATCGCCAAGGTGTACGGCACCAGCAAGGCGGATTACGAGAAGATCGTCGCGCGTGCCCAGGAATCGTTCAAGGCATGGCGCAACGTCACCGCGCCGCAGCGTGGCGAGGCTGTGCGGCTGTGTGGCGAGGCGCTGCGCAAGTACAAGGACGCGCTGGGCTCGCTGGTCAGTCTGGAAAACGGCAAGATCAAGCCCGAGGGCGACGGTGAAGTGCAGGAGATGATCGACATCGCCGATTTTGCCGTCGGCCAGAGCCGCATGCTGTATGGACTGACGATGCACTCCGAGCGTCCCGGCCACCGCATGTACGAGCAGTGGCATCCGCTGGGCGTGGTGGGCATCATCTCGGCCTTCAACTTCCCGGTCGCGGTGTGGGCCTGGAATGCCATGCTGGCCGCGGCCTGTGGTGACGTGTGCATCTGGAAGCCCTCGCCGAAGACGCCGTTGACTGCCATCGCCACGATGAAAATCTGCAACGAGGCCCTGAAAGATGCCGGCTTCCCGGAGATTTTCTTCCTGTTCAACGATGCCGACAACAAGCTCGCAGCCGAGTTTGTCGATGACAAGCGCATCGACCTGGTGAGCTTCACCGGCTCCTGCGCCGTGGGCCGCAAGGTCGGCGTGCGCGTGGCCGAGCGCATGGGTCGTTCGCTGCTGGAGCTGGGCGGCAACAACGCCATGATCGTGGACGAAACCGCCGACCTGAAGCTGGCCATTCCCGCCATCGTCTTCGGCGCGGTGGGCACGGCCGGCCAGCGTTGCACCTCCACCCGTCGCCTGATCGTGCACGAATCCATCGCCGCGGAAGTCACCGAGAAGCTGGTGGCCGCCTACAAGCAGGTGGAAAAGAAGATCGGCGACCCGACCGACGCCAACACCCTCATGGGACCGCTGATCGATCCCAGTTCCGTGGAACGTTTCACCAAGGCGCTGGAAGCCGCCAAGGCAGCCGGCGGCACGGTGGCCACGGGCGGCGAAGTGCTGGATGGCAAGGGCAACTACGTCACCCCAGCCATCGTCACGGGCCTGGACATGGACGCCGATATCGTTCGCACCGAGACCTTCGCACCGATCCTGTACGTGATCCCGTACAAGGACCTGGACGACGCCATTGCCATGCAAAACAGCGTGCCGCAGGGTCTGTCCAGCGCACTGTTCACGTTGAACCTGCGCCACGCCGAGCAGTACTTGTCCACCAACGGCTCGGACTGCGGCATCGCCAACATCAACATCGGCACCTCGGGCGCGGAGATCGGTGGTGCCTTCGGTGGCGAGAAAGAGACCGGCGGCGGTCGCGAATCCGGTTCGGACGCCTGGCGTGCCTACATGCGCCGGCAAACCAACACCATCAACTGGTCGTCCGAGCTGCCGCTGGCCCAGGGCATCAAGTTCGAGTTCTGACTGGTATTGCGGGAATCGGGAATCGAGAATCGGGAGTCGGTATTTGCTCCCTGCTCCCTGCTCCCTGTTCCCTGTTCCCTGCTCTCCTGCCCATGCCCATCGAACCCACACAAGCTCTCGACTTCACCGGCTACCGCGTCCTGGTGGCCGGTGGCAGTCGCGGCATCGGCCGAGCCATTGCACTGGCCTTCGCGCGTGCGGGCGCGCACGTGTCCGCCTGCGCGCGCGGCGAGGCCGGGCTCACCGCCTTGCAACAGGATGCGAAGGAACTACCAGGCAGCATCCACGTACATGCCGGCGACCTCGGCAGTGACGAAGGCGTACAGGCCTGGGTGGACGTAGCCGCCAACGCGCTGAATGGCATCGATGTACTGGTCAACAACGCCACCGGTTACGGCTTCGATGGCCGCAAGGATGCGCATTGGGAGGCGGATTTCAACATCGACCTGATGGCGGCCGTACGTGGCTCGCGTGCCGCCAGACCATGGCTGGAGCAGTCGCCGCATGCCAGCATCATCCACACCAGTTCCATCTCGGCGCTGAAGCCGCGTCCGGCCGGCCCGCCCTATGCTGCCCTGAAGGCGGCGCTGAACCACTACACCACCTCGCAGGCACTGATGCTGGCGCCCAAGGGCATTCGCGTGAACGCGATTGCTCCCGGCTCGGTCGATTTTCCGGACGGCATGTGGGACCGCATTCACCGTGATGACCCGGAACGCTACGCGGCCGTGCTGGCAAAAATCCCCTTCGGCCGCTACGGCCGCCCCGAGGACATCGCCAACGTGGCCCTGTTCCTCGCCTCACCGCTGGCGGCCTGGGTCACCGGGCAGATCATCGCCGTGGATGGTGGCCAGATCCTGACCGGCTGACCATCCTGCCGGTTTGTGCGAACATGGCGCATGGTTTCCGTCGAGTCCGGTCATGAATGCCCCCATACCTCAAACCAGTACCACCGCAGTCATCAGCCTGATCTTCGGCATCCTGTCATGGCTGTTCCTGCCGGTCGTCGGTGCCATCGTCGCGGTCATCACCGGGCACATGGCCCGCGCCGAGATCCGTCGCGCGCCGCCGGGCAGCATCGAAGGCGATGGCATGGCGCTGGCCGGATTGATCCTCGGCTGGATCCAGCTGATCCTGGGGCTGTTGGCGCTGGTGCTCATCGTGCTGGTCATCCTCATCGGCGCGGCCGCGAGCGGCGTCAGCTGACAACGGTGGCACATGGCACTTTATGACGGGTTGCGCCGACTGTTGTTCGCGCTGGACGCCGAACGCAGCCATCGCCTGACGCTGGCCAGCCTCAACGGCATGCACAAGCTGGGGTTGACGGGTCTGGTGCACAAACCGCCGGAACGCTTGTCTACCCGCGTTTTCGGGCTCGATTTTCCCAATCCCGTGGGTCTTGCCGCAGGCCTGGACAAGAATGCCGATCACATCGACGCCCTGGCGGCCCTGGGCTTCGGTTTCATTGAAGTCGGCACCGTCACGCCGCGCCCGCAGGCCGGCAAACCGCGGCCGCGCCTGTTCCGGCTTGTTGATGATCAGGCCATCGTCAACCGCATGGGCTTCAACAACGCCGGCATCGACACGGTGATGCGCAACATCGAGGCCAGCGAGTACCGGGGCATCCTCGGCATCAACATCGGGCGCAATGCAGACACGCCGCCGGAGCATGCCCTGGCTGACTATCTGATGTGCCTGCGCGTGGCCTGGCCCAGCGCCAGCTACATCACCGTCAATATTTCCTCGCCCAACACCGAGGGCCTGCGCGACCTGCAAAAACCGCAGCAGTTGCAAGACTTCGTCGCCACCTTGATGCGCGAAAGGGATGCGCTGGTTGCCGAGCACGGCCGCAGCAAGCCGTTGCTGGTGAAGATCGCCCCGGATCTGTCCGAAGCGCAAATGGATGCCATGGCCAGGATCTTCAACGCGTTGAAACCGGACGGCTTGATCTGCACCAACACCACCATTTCCCGCCCGCGCGTGGCACATGCTCCCGAAATCCACGAGGCAGGCGGCTTGTCGGGCCTGCCGCTGCGCACCCTGGCAAACCAGGTATTGCAAGGCATGCGCGAACGTCTCGACGATGGCATCAGCCTTGTCGGCACTGGCGGCATCGTGGAAGGCGATGATGCGGCGGAGAAAATTCATCTCGGTGCCCAGTTGGTACAGATCTACAGCGGCCTGGTGTTCCGCGGCCCGCACCTCATCGGCGAATGCGTCAACGAACTACGCCGGCAGTTCCGGAAGTTTTGATGGCCGCGCAGGACCACGGCTACACTCTGGAGGAGAACGCGGCGCTGGATGGACGCAACAGCTTGCGTGTCGCCGCGCGTGCTCGCCGCCTGGTGGACATCCACGATGCCAGTCGCCTGCCCGAGGTGCTGGCCCTGCCCGAGATCGAACAGGATCCGTTGCTGATCCTGGGTGGCGGCAGCAATGTGCTGTTCGTGGATGATTATCCCGGCACGGTGATCCATCTGGACACGCATGGCGTCAGCGTCAGCGAGCACGAAGCACACACCGACATTGCCGTTGCCGCTGGCGAGCTGTGGGATGACTTCGTGCGCTGGAGCCTGGGTCAGGGGCATGCCGGACTGGAGAATCTGGTGATGATTCCAGGCTCGGTCGGAGCCGCGCCGATGCAGAATATCGGCGCCTACGGCCGCGAGGTTGCCAGCTACATCGAATCAGTCGAGGCCTGGGACCGTCGCCGACAGCAGGTAACACAGTTCCCGGCTGCCGACTGCGCCTTCGCCTACCGCGATTCGCTGTTCAAGCGCCAGCCCGACGCCTACATCATCACCGCCGTGCGCTTCCGCCTGCCGAAGACTGCCCCGCTGTGCCTCGACTATGCCGGTGTCAACGAACAGCTGCGGCGCATGGGCGTGGACCGCCCCACGCCATTCCACGTGGCCGACGCGGTGGTCCAGCTGCGCACCCGCAAGCTGCCGGACCCGGCCATCATCGGCAACGCCGGGAGCTTTTTCAAGAACCCGCAACTGGATGCCGACGCAGCCGACCGTCTGCTGGGCAAACACGCCGCCCTGCCGCATTGGCCGATGCCGGACGGGCGCATCAAACTGTCGGCCGCATGGATGATCGACGCCTGCGGCTTCAAGGGCCTGCGCGAGGGTGATGCCGGCATTTCCAACCGCCATGCGCTGGTTCTGGTGAACCACGGCACGGCGACAGGCGGTGAGCTGTGGGCGCTGGCGCAGCAAGTGATCCGGGCCGTCGAGGACCGATTTGGCCTGACCCTCGAACCCGAGCCGAGGATTATCAGCACGAACTGAGGTGGCCTTCACGTTCTGCAAGCGTGCAACGCGCTACGGTGTCCACTACGGCCACAAGTGATGGGGTTCACCATGCCCGCAGCAGATGTTTCCGTGCCCTCCATGACGCGTCGCCGGCTGTTGCGCGGCCAGTTCGGCACAGCGACGCGACCGTCGCAGACAGCGCCACGCAGCACGACGAGCAGCAAGCCGCCAGCAGCCTTCCGTTGGCTCGGCAAGGCCAGTTTCGGCGTGGCGCCAGGCGACCTGTCGGCCTTCAATGCCCTGGGCGGCAACGACAACGCACGCTGGGCGGCCTGGGTCAGCCAGCAGCTTGATCCGGCCACCATCGCCGACACGGCCTGCGAAGCGCGTATCGTCGCCGCCGGCTACCAGACCCTCGGCAAGACATTGCCGCAACTGTGGGCCGACCATCACGAAGGCGATCCGGCGTGGTGGTACCGCATGCTGCCCCAGGAAGAGGTCGAGGCCGCAAGCATTGTCCGTGCCGTCTACAGCCGCCGCCAACTGTACGAGCGCATGGTCGGGTTCTGGCACAACCATTTCAACGTCTACAGTCGCGACGGCAATACCGCACCGGTCTTCGTGCACTACGACCGGGATGTCATCCGGCCGCATGCCCTGGGCAATTTCCGCAACATGCTGGGCCAGGTGGCGCGCTCGACGGCCATGCTGTACTACCTCGACAATTACGACAGCCGCGGCGCCAACTTCAACGAGAACTATGCCCGCGAGCTGATCGAGTTGCACACGCTGGGTGTGGAGAACTATTTCGGCCCCGGCGATCCATTCAATGTGCCCTGCGTGAATCTTTCCGGCCATGAAATCCACTGCCCCGGCGACATGCCGGCCGGTTACGTCGACAACGACATCTACGAGGCGGCCGCGGCCCTGACCGGCTGGACCGTCAAGAACGGCCACTGGGAATTCCCCAACGAGAACGACGGCACGTTCATCTACCGGCCCGGATGGCACCAGCACAACAACAAGATCTTCCTCGGCCTGTGGATGCCGGCCAACCAGCCGGACATGCTGGACGGCGAAATGGTCTTCGATCGCCTGTGCCAGCATCCGGGTACGGCCCGCCACGTGGCCGGCAAGCTGTGTCGCCACTTTGTCGGTGAATCGGCCTCCGCCAGCCTCATCGACTCGGTGGCTGCGGTGTTCGCGGCCAACCTCACTGCGAGCAATCAGATCGCGCTGATGCTGCAGACCTTGCTGCAATCGGCCGAGTTCAAGGCTGCCTGGGACGACGGCATGAAGCCGCCGTTCCGTACCTGCATGTCGGCCCTGCGCGCGCTGGATGCGGACTTCACGCCCCTGCCCGACAACACCAACACCTGGACCACCACCGAGAGCTTCCTGTCAGCGCTGGGACAAACCGGCAACCGCCCGTTCCGCTGGCAGCCACCGAACGGCTACCCGGACACCATGCAAGCCTGGGCCAGCAGCGGCGCCCTGGCCATGACCTTGCGCATGCTGGAGTCCCTGCCCGACATGCGTCAGGTTCGTGGCGACGACACTTCGCCCTACCTTGCCGACATCGTCGCCCAGACCAAGGCCGCCATTCCCGATCCCGCCCAGCGCACCGCCGGCAATATCGTCAACTTCTGGGCCGGACGCTTGCACGGCTGGCAACCGCAACCCCTGACGGGTATCGCCATGGCATTCATGCAGCAAAATGCCGCTGCCAACGAGCCGCTGGACCTTGATTCGGAGCAATGGGAAACCGGCGACCTGAAAAACCACTACGTGCAGTCACGCTTGCGCGCAACCGTGGCGATGCTGCTGATGTCCCCTGACTTCCTGCGCAGGTAGGCACAATCATGTTCAAGCTCAACCGACGAGAATT
>CAZOXZ010000124.1:0-7161 GCA_964583865.1 uncultured Rhodanobacteraceae bacterium
TGCGTTTCGCCATTCGCGAAGGCGGCCGTACCGTCGGCGCCGGCGTGGTCGCCAGCATCATCGAGTAAACAACGGCCGAGTGCCGGGTCTGCCGTCAAGGCGGCAGACCTGGCCGGTTACACAGGCCCACGGTGAAAACCGCCGGGCACTTCAACAACGTTCTTTAGCATCCAACGGAATAGCGACATGGCGAACCAGAAGATCCGCATCCGCCTGAAGGCCTTCGATCATCGTTTGATCGATCGTTCAGCCAGCGAAATCGTCAACACCGCGCGCCGCACCGGCGCCACCGTGTTGGGTCCGATTCCGCTCCCTACCAAGATCGAGCGTTACACGATCCTGGTCTCGCCGCATGTCAACAAGGATGCGCGTGACCAGTACGAGACCCGTACGCACAAGCGTGTGCTGGACATCCTCGATCCCAACGACAAGACCGTTGATGCGCTGATGAAGCTGGACCTCGCCGCCGGCGTTGATGTCCAGATCAAGCTGGGCTGACGGGCCCGGCGGCAAGACACGGAAACACCCTGGGCCCATGGCCCCAAGATTTTCAGGATACCGAGACAATGACAATCGGATTGGTAGGCAAAAAGCGCGGCATGAGCCGGCTGTTCACCGACAATGGAGAGTCCATTCCGGTGACGCTCATCGAGGCGACTCCGAACCGCATCACGCAGGTCAAGACCGCCGACAGTGATGGCTACAGCGCGGTCCAGGTGACCTGTGGTACGCGTCGCGCCTCGCTCCTCAGCAAGGCCGAGAAGGGTCACTTTGCCAAGGGCAAGGTCGAGCCTGGTCATGGTCTGTGGGAGTTTCGCGTGGCCGCGGACGAGCTGGAGAACTACGTTGTCGGCAACGAGGTTGCCGCAGCCGACGTGTTCGAGGCGGGGCAGAAGGTCGACGTGTGCGGCATCAGCAAAGGCAAGGGCTTTGCCGGCACCGTCAAGCGCCACAACTTTCGCATGCAGGATGCGACGCACGGCAACTCGCTGTCGCACCGCGTGCCCGGTTCCATCGGTCAGAACCAGACGCCGGGCCGCGTGTTCCCTGGCAAGAAAATGGCTGGCCACATGGGTTCGGTGCGCCGCACCACCCAGGGACTTGAAGTGGTCCTGGTGGACGCCGACAAGCATCTGATTGCCGTCAAGGGCGCCGTGCCTGGCGCCACCGGTGGCAACGTCATCATCCGCGCGACGACCAAGGGTTGAGGAGGCCGGACATGGAACTTTCAGTGACAGGTGGGCAGCCCATCAAGGTATCCGACGTCGTTTTCGGTGCGGATTTTCGTGAAAGCCTGGTGCATCAGGTGGTCGTGGCTTATCGCAACGGCGGTCGTGCCGGCACCAAGGCTCAGCTCACCCGCGGCGAAGTCTCGCTGACGGGCAAGAAGTCCAAGAAGCAAAAGGGTGGCGGCGCACGTCATGGCGCGCTGAGCGCACCGATTTTCGTCGGTGGTGGCCGCGCGTTTGCCGCCAAGCCACGCGACCATTCGCAAAAGGTGAACCGCAAGATGTACCGCGGTGCCATGCGCTCGATTCTGGCCGAGTTGAACCGCCAGGGTCGCCTCACGGTCGTCGCCGGGCTCGAAGTCGACAAGCCGGGCACCAAGGGTTTGCTGGAAAAGCTGGGCGATGCGCGTGCCGAGCGCGGGCGTACCGTGCTGGTCGTCTCGCAGGGCAGCGCGGCTCTCTATCTGTCCGCGCGCAACGTGCGCGGCCTGGCCGTGCTGGACGCCGCGATGATCGATCCGGTCAGCCTGGTCGGCGCCGAGAAGGTGGTGATGACCGCTGATTCCGTGAAACAAATCGAGGAGCGCCTGGCATGAACAGCGAACGCATCATCACGATCCTGCGGTCGCCCCACATTTCCGAGAAGAGTGTGCGGCTGCAAGAGCAGAATCAATACGTGTTCCTGGTGGCGCCTGACGCCACCAAAGCCGAGGTCAAGGCCGCGGTCGAGCAGATGTTCGAGGTCAAGGTGTTGAACGTCAACTTGACCAACGTCAAGAGCAAGCAGAAAACATTCCGGTTCCGTCCGGGGCGACGTCCCGGCGCGCGCAAGGCTTATGTACGCCTTGCCGAGGGCCAGGGTATCGACGTACTGGCCAGGGCCTGACGGGCAGGAGGCATTTCGAGATGGCAGTCAAGAAACTGAAACCCACGTCGCCGGGCAAGCGCGGCACCGTTCGCGTTACCACGCCGGGTTTGCACAAGGGCGCACCGCACGGTCCGTTGACCGAGGCGAAGTCGCGTACCGGCGGTCGTAACAACCGCGGTCGCATCACCACGCGGCATCGTGGCGGCGGGCACAAGAAGCAGTATCGCAAGATCGACTTCAAGCGCAACAAGGTGGGCATCGCCTGCGTTGTTGAGCGCATCGAGTACGATCCCAACCGCACGTCCCACATCGCGCTGTTGTGTTATGCCGATGGCGAACGCCGCTACATCATCGCGCCGCGCGGCCTCAAGACCGGCGACCGTCTGATGGCCGGCAAGGATGCGCCGATCAAGCCGGGCAACTGCCTGCCGCTGGGCACCATGCCGGTGGGCACCACTGTCCACTGCATCGAACTGAAGCCCGGCAAGGGCGCGCAGCTGGCGCGCAGCGCCGGGACCTCGGCGCAGCTGGTGGCCCGTGAGCTCGGATACGTGACCCTGCGGTTGCGTTCGGGTGAGACCCGCAAGGTCCTGGTGGACTGCTGCGCCACGGTTGGCCAGGTCAGCAACCAGGAGCACAGCCTGCGCAAGCTCGGCAAGGCCGGTGCCACACGCTGGCGCGGTCGTCGTCCCTCGGTTCGCGGCGTGGTCATGAACCCGGTCGATCACCCGCATGGTGGTGGTGAAGGACGCAGCTCCGGCGGGCGTCATCCGGTGACACCGTGGGGTGTGCCGACCAAGGGTTACAAGACCCGCCACAACAAGCGTACCGACAAGTACATCGTCCGCCGCCGTCGCAAGTAACAGGATTCCGACATGCCACGTTCATTGAAAAAAGGTCCGTTCGTTGACCACCACCTGCAAAAGAAGGTGGAGGCCGCAGCGGCAGCCAATTCCCGGCGTCCGATCAAGACCTGGTCGCGCCGATCCATGGTGACCCCGGAAATGGTCGGCCTGACCATCGCGATCCACAACGGACGCCTGCACATGCCGGTGCTCATCAACGAAGACATGGTCGGGCACAAGCTCGGCGAGTTCGCCGTGACCCGGACTTTCAAGGGCCACACCGGTGACAAGAAGGCCAAGTGATGAATAGCACAATGGAAACCAGGGCGGTCCTGCGCACCGCGCGTATCTCGCCGCAGAAAGCGCGGCTGGTTGCGGACATGGTGCGCGGCATGCCGGTGGCGCAGGCCAACGACGTGTTGCAGTTCACCAACAAGAAAGCGGCTCACATCGTGCGCAAGGTGCTGTTGTCGGCCGTGGCCAACGCCGAGAACAACATGGGTGCGGACGTGGACGAGCTGAGGGTCACGCGAATCAGTGTCGATGCGGCAACCACGATGAAGCGGTTCCGCGCACGTGCCAAGGGACGCGGAACGCGCATCCTGAAGCGCAACAGCCACATCACCGTCGTCGTCGGCAACTAACGGGAAAATCAGATGGGTCACAAAGTTCATCCGACCGGAATTCGTCTTGGTATCTCCAAGGACTGGAATGCGAAGTGGTACGCCAACAAGCGTGACTTCGCCAAGTACCTGGAAGCCGACCTCAAGGTCCGCGAGATGTTGCGCAAGCGCCTCGCCAAGGCCGGCGTCTCCAAGATCCGGATCGAGCGTCCCGCGGAGACGGCGCGCATCACCATTCACACGGCCCGGCCGGGTGTCGTGATCGGCAAGAAGGGCGAGGACATCGAGCGTTTGCGCCAGGATGTCACCGACATGATGGGCGTGCCAACGAACATCAACGTCGCCGAAGTGCGCAAGCCCGAGCTGGACGCTCAGCTGGTGGCCGAGTCCATCGCCCAGCAGCTGGAGCGCCGCATCATGTTTCGTCGCGCGATGCGTCGTGCCGTCGGCAACGCCATGCGCCTCGGTGCCCAGGGCATCAAGGTGCGGGTCGCCGGGCGTCTGAATGGCGCCGAGATTGCACGCTCGGAGTGGTATCGCGAAGGCCGCGTGCCGCTGCATACGCTGCGTGCAAACATCGATTACGGCTTTGCCGAAGCCCGCACGACTTACGGCATCATCGGCGTCAAGGCCTGGGTGTACAAGGGCGAAGTCTTCGATTTCTCTGCCGTGGGCCAGGTCGAGGAAGAGGACGATCATGGTGGCCGGCGAGGCGATCGGCGCGGACGCCGTCGTCGCGACCAGGGCGCGAACAAGCAGTAACCGCTTCCAGACTCCCGGGCATGCGCCGGAACAGAAGGAAGCCTGATGGTCACAAGGACCACAGAGGAAATCAGCAATGTTGCAACCAAAGCGAACCAAATACCGCAAGCAGCACAAGGGCCGCAATCGTGGTCTGAGTTATAATTCCAACCTTGTCAGCTTTGGCCAGTATGGCCTGAAGGCGACCACCCATGGCCGCATCACGGCCCGGCAGATCGAGGCGGCACGACGTTGCATCACGCGCTATGTGAAGCGTGGCGGCAAGTTGTGGATTCGGGTGTTCCCGGACAAGCCGATCAGCAAGAAGCCGGTCGAGGTTCGCATGGGCAAGGGCAAGGGCGCCGTGGAGTACTGGGTGGCCCCGGTCCAGCCTGGTCGCATGTTGTATGAAATTGAAGGTGTCAGCGAAGACACGGCGCGCGAGGCGTTCCGCCTGGCTGCGGCCAAGCTGTCGGTGCAGACCCAGTTTGTCACAAGGACGGTGGTGCAATGAATATCCAGGAACTTCGCACGCGCTCTGCAGATGATCTGCAGGCGCACCTGCTGGAGCTGCGCAAGGAGCAGTTCAACCTGCGCATGCAGAAGGGCTCGGGCCAGTTGTCACAGCCTCACCAGCTGCGCCGCGTCCGGCGCGACATTGCACAGACCAAGACCGTGCTGGGCGAGATGGCCCGCAAGAGCTCCGAGGATTCGCAGTCATGACGGAAACCAACAAGATCGAGCGCACCCTTGAAGGGCGCGTTCTCAGCGACAAGATGGACAAGACCGTGACGGTGCTTGTCGAGCGTCAGCAGCGTCATCCGCTGCTGGGCAAGATCCTGCGCCGTTCCACCAAGCTGCACGTCCACGACCAGAATGGCGAGGCCGCCGAAGGCGACTTCGTGCGCATCGCCGAGTGCCGGCCCATGTCCCGTACCAAGCATCATCGCCTGGTCGAGGTCCTGCACCGCGCCGAGAAATAAGGAACCCCGTCATGATCCAGATGCAAAGCACCCTGTCTGCCGCCGACAACAGTGGCGCCCGGAAGCTGATGTGCGTGAAGGTCCTGGGTGGCTCCAAGCGGCGTTATGCCCGCATTGGCGACGTCATCAAGGTCTCGGTCAAGGAAGCCATTCCGCGCGGTCGCGTCAAGAAAGGCGAGATCTACAACGCCGTCGTGGTCCGGACTGCCAAGGGCGTGCGCCGCAAGGACGGGTCGCTGATCCGTTTTGACGGCAACGCCGCGGTCTTGCTGAACAGCAAGCTCGAGCCGATCGGCACGCGTATTTTCGGGCCGGTGACCCGCGAGTTGCGGTCCGAGAAATTCATGAAGATCGTGTCCCTGGCGCCCGAGGTCCTGTAACCGGTCTTTGGCCACCATGGCCGGCAAGCATTGTCGGCCAGAGAATCAACAGCGAGCAGTGCAATGAAACGTATCCAGAAGGGCGACCAGGTGGTCGTGACAACAGGCAAGCACAAAGGCCAGCGTGGCGAGGTCATCCGCGTTGTCGGTGACCGCGTGTTCGTGGCCAATGTCAACATGGTCAAGCGCCACACCAAGCCCAACCCGCAGGCGCAGCAGCCCGGCGGTATCATCGAGAAGGAAGCATCCATCCACATCTCGAATGTGATGCCCTTCAATGCCGCCACGGGCAAGGGCGACCGCATTGGTCACAAGTTCCTCAGTGGCGGCGCGGATGACCGCCCGCGCAAGGTGCGTGTGTACCGCTCCAACAACGAAATGCTTGATGCTTGAGGGTAAACCGATGAGTCGTCTGGAAACAATCTACCGCGAAGAAGTGGTCCCCAAGCTGATGGAGCAGTTTGGCTACAAGAACGTCATGCAGGTGCCGCGGTTCTCCAAGGTCACCCTGAATATGGGTGTCGGCGAAGCCGTGGGCAACAAGAAAGTGCTGGAAAACGCGGTGGCGGACATGGCCAAGATTGCCGGTCAGCAACCGGTGACCACCAAGGCACGCAAGTCCGTCGCATCCTTCAAGATCCGCGATGGCTGGCCGATCGGTTGCAAGGTGACCCTGCGACGTCGGCACATGTGGGAGTTCCTGGATCGCCTGATCAACGTCGCATTGCCGCGCACCCGCGATTTTCGCGGCGTGTCCGGCCGTTCGTTCGACGGTAACGGCAATTTCAACATGGGGATCAAGGAGCAGATCACCTTCCCCGAGATCAACTATGATCAGGTCGATGCCATTCGTGGCCTGGACATTGCCATCACCACCACGGCAAACAATGACGAAGAGTCCAAGGCGTTGCTCGCGGCTTTCGGATTCCCTTTCCGCAACTGAGCGCCATACACCGTACTCACTGGACACAAATCATGGCCAAGAAATCAATGATCGCGCGTGAAGCCAAGCGTACCCGCCTGGTCGCCAAGTATGCGGCCCGGCGCGCTGAGCTGAAGGCGGTAATCTACAACCCCGAGTCCACCTACGAGGACAAGCTCGAGGCGCAAACGCAGCTGCAGAAGCTGCCGCGCGACTCCAGTCCCGTACGCATGCGCAGCCGCTGTGCCCTCACGGGCCGCCCGCGTGCCGTGTACGCTCGCTTCGGGCTGGGACGCAACAAGTTGCGCGAGGCCACGATGAATGGCGACGTGCCGGGCCTGCGCAAGGCCTCCTGGTAAGCCCCACGCAAGATCCCTTTCGGATATCGATGCAGGAAACCAATCATGAGCATGACTGATCCCATCGCCGACATGCTGGTGCGCATGCGCAATGCCGCCGCCGTTGGCAAGCCCTCGGTGAAGATGCCGTCCTCGAAGATGAAGGCGTCCATCGCCACCGTCCTCAAGGAAGAAGGCTACATCACCGATTTCCGCGTGACCGAGGACGGCG
>CAZOXZ010000125.1:0-7132 GCA_964583865.1 uncultured Rhodanobacteraceae bacterium
ACCTGGCTCACTCTACGAAGAAAGGGTGTCGCACTTCAGAGTGGAATCCGCCCTCGGAGTATCACCAGGAGCTGGCCGACCTCAGCGCGACCAATATCGACGATGTACGGGTGTTTGACAGTGGACAGATGATGCGAGTGGTCACGAAGTCTACTCTTGCCAACGTGTTTTTCTGGGCCAGTGCGCCGGGCACACGATTTGGCAAGACCCCGGAACTGCACGCCAAGGATCACCTCGTCGCGGTCTGCAAGCAACCGGGATTCCATTACACGGACCCGAGAAGATCGATTGATGCGATTCGGTGTGAGAGGCTCACGGTGTCGTCGGAGTATTCCCTGTCCTACGACTTTTCCATGACGGAAGTGAGCCTCCGAAAGGTTCATGAGCTGGATCGCAAGCTTGTTCACGGAATTGACAGCTGGCGATGCAACGCAATCCCCTGAGTTTGATCTGCCGGCCCCGTGAAGCGCAAGGCGCCCCCATGCAACCCATCCAGCAAGTCTCCCTGACCTGTCCATACTGTGGCGAGCCCTTCGTGACCAGCGTGGACGTCACGGCTGGCAGCAGTGATTACATCGAAGATTGCCCTGTCTGCTGCCAGGCCATCGAAATGCGCTGCGAGACCAGCCCGGATGGCGCAGCGCAAGTCACCACGCGACGGCAGGACGAGTAACGGACAGTGCTGAACATACTCGTCATTATGGTGTATGCTCTGAAGGTCATTGTGTGACGGACGTTCAAGGACATGTTCTCGGATGCCCCTGCACGGCTACCGGGGTGACGCACATGTGTTGTTGATCGTCACGGGGCCGCATGGCAAGGATGGAAAAGGGACGGGATGGGCATGGAAAAGGATACGCCGCCAATGCGTTTGGCGGTACGCGCGCGCAGCGCACTGGACGAACAACTGACAACCTGCCGGGAGTTCCTGCAGGGTCGGCTGGCCGCTGTCGTGAGCTCGACCAGCGAACAATTGTTCAAACAGGCCAATCAGTCGCGCAACAACACCGAACAGCAGGACTGCCTGTCCAGCGTGGCGACTCTGCGGCAACAAGGCGCGGATATCAGCGACAGATTTCTGGCGTTGCTCCCTGGTCGGCTGGGCACGTTTGGCCAGGCAGTGGAAGCGGCACGGAAGATTCCCGACGAGGGTCTTGGCCTGTCACTGGTGACGGATACAAGTTACGACGAGACGGTCATGCTGAAGGACCTGTGCGGCCGGGCGCAGGCGAGGACCACGATGCAGCTGTTCGAGCTGGGTCACCGTTACGCCGTCCTGGCAGCCCTGCCAGTTCTGCCCTCGGATGAGCAGCCCTTCGGACCGTCCACACTCTGTGCCTTCATGCGCCAGGCAACGGACGAACTCGATGTCCCGGGCGAGCACAAGATCGCGCTGTTCAAGCAGTTCGACCGTCTGGTGCTGCAGGATGTCCAGAGTCTGTACGGCAAACTCAACGAGACATTGGCAGAACGCGGGATCCTGCCCGAGCTGCGCTCGTTTGCCTCGCAACAGCGTGGCGAAAAACCAGCTCATGCCTTCCACGAACCGGCAGCCCGGGATGTCGCGGACGACCAGCTCCAGGAAGAGGAAGATCGCAGCGACGACGTCGAGGAAACAGCCCGCAGTGTGTCGTCACAAGACGAGACTTCCACACAGACGCAAGATCAACAAGTCCTGTTCGAGAGCCTCAAGTTTCTGCTGCGCAACCGGCGGCAACAGCAAGGCACGGCGATGCCCGCAGCGCGCCGCCAGTTGCCGCAACGCGAGGATGTCGACCGGGTCCTCGGCGACCTGCAACGCGAGATGGCCGTCAGGCAATCTGCCGGTGGCGACGAATTGCCCGAACCGCAGAGCATGCAGCATCTTCGACGTGACATGCTGGCAGGGCTGCGCAAGCTGGACCCGGAAGGTGCGTCACCCTATTTCGGCCCGGAGCAACTGGACACCATCGAACTGAGCAGCATGCTCTTCGAGCGCCTGTCTCAAGACGTCGAATCAACGGCGGGCAGCGCCCTGATCGGCGAACTGCAGGCGCCGTTGCTGCGCGTGGCGCTGAATGACGCCAGTTTCTTCAGCGATCGCAAGCATCCAGCACGCACCTGGCTGGAACAAGTTGCCGAAGCGTCGGCGCGCTGGGCGCCCGATGCCGATCCCGGCAACGGCGATCCGTTGTTGATCAAGCGCATCCACGGCATGAACCGCACCATCAATCGCGACTTTGATGGTGATCTGTCCATCTTCAAGGGCATGGCCGAGGATCTGGACAGGCAGATCAAGCAACTGGCTCATCGTGCCACCGTGACCGAGCGCCGCTTCGTCGAGGCATCCCGCGGTCGCGAAAAGCTGGAACTGGCACGTACCCAGGCCGGCACTCTGGTTGATGAATGCATCGGCACATCCAGTTTGCCCCGCCTGACTCGCGCCATGCTGCGACACGCCTGGACGGACGTGCTGGCGCTGACCTTGCTGCGTCACGGCGAGGACAGCGACGAGTTCCGCGAGACCATGCTGGTCACCGAGGCCCTGGGCAACGGCGGCACCGATTACCTTCCGGATCCGGATTGCGATCTGGGGTGCAAGATCCGCCAGGGCCTGAGCCAGGTTGGCCTGGAACCAAACGAAGCCGACCTGCTGGCACGCGAAGTCACCGGCGAGGCCAGCGACGAGGACGACAACGACGACGACCGCCTGACACGCACCGAGCTGGCACTGAAACTGAAGCAACGCAAGCCCATCGGCACCGCGCAGATTGACAAGATCAGCGAGGCAGTCGAGAAGCCAGCCAACGACAGCAGCCATGACGAAGCCGCCTTGCAAACCGCCATCGAACGCATCAAGTCCATGCCCTTCGGCACCTGGTTCGTGTTCGACGAAGACGACTTTGATGAACCCGTCCACCGCAAGATGTCATGGTACTCGCCGCACACCGGCCGTTGCCTGTTCGTGAACCGCCGTGGCGTACGCACCCACGACACCAGCATCGAGCACCTGGCACGAGCCATGTTGGCCGGCACCGCGCGGCTGGCGCCGACACACAGCGGCTCGTTCATTGACCGGGCGCTCAAGGGCATCATCAGCCGCCTGAAACGAGTTGCCGGCGGCGACAAGCAGGTCGAGGAGCAACCCGCATGAACCATGCCAGCGACATGCGTCGCGCACGACGCAAGAGCATTGACGACGTGATCCTGGTCGAGGATGCCATCCGCAACGAGGCGCTGGGCCGCATCGGCAACATCTCGCGTAGCGGACTGATGCTGATCTGCTCCGAACGCCTGAACGACGACGCGCTGTACCAGATTCGATTCTCATTGCCGACCCCGGATGGCAGCGATGGCCCACCAATGGAGGTTGGCGTGCACGAGCAGTGGACCGAACAGGCTTCCGTGCCCGGTCAGTTCTGGTCCGGCGTGCGGATCCTGTCGATCCGGCAGGAAGACGAGGCCCGTCTACTCGACTGGCTGGCGCGATCCTGACCAGACAACCCGTACCTTCGGCACTGGCCAGGAGCCGGCGTGCACGTCTACCATGGGCAGATCGCACCCATGGAGATCCGCATGAGCTCAACACTGGCCAGAAGCTGGCCCGAACACATTGCCACCTGGACGCATCGCGCTGACGAGGCATTGGCCAGAGGCAAGGCCGACCAACTGTTGATCGCAGCCGGCAACCTCGAATACCGCTTCGAGGATGACAATCCGTATCCCTTTGCCGTCAACCCGCAGTTCAAGGCCTGTCTGCCGGTTACCGCGGCGCCCGGCAGCTGGATCAGCTACATCCCCGGCGAAAAACCGCGCTTGGTGTACCTGCAGCCCGCCGATTACTGGCATGTCGTCCCCGAGGCGCCCGCGGGCTACTGGACCGACCACTTCGATATCGTCATCGCACGCACGCCGGACGAAGTGCGCAAGGCCCTGCCGAACGACACCGGCCGCTGCGCCATTCTCGGCCCGGCCAACAGCGCCCTGGACGGTGTCGTCCCGAACAACCCCGAGATCGTGGTCAAATACCTGCGCTATCACCGCGCCTTCAAGACCGCCTGGGAAGTCGAATGCATGCGCGTGGCCAGCGACATCGGCACCCGCGCCCACCTGGCAGCGCAGACGGCATTCGCCACCGGCGCCTCGGAGTTCGATATCCAGATGGCCTACCTGCATGCCGCCGGCCTGACCCAGGATGCCCTGCCTTACGGCAATATCGTGGCATTGAACACGCATGGCGCCGTACTGCACTACTCGCATTTCGATCGGGAGCCGGCCGATGATCCGCGCAGCCTGCTGATCGACGCCGGCGCTTCGTTCAACGGCTATGCCTGCGACATCACGCGTACCCATGCCGCCCCGGCCCAACAAGACTTCCAGGCCCTGATCGATGACATGGACGCCATGCAGCAAGGCCTGTGCAACCGCATCGTCGCCGGGCAGTCCTACGTCGAGCTGCATCTCGACGCGCACCACGAAATCGCCACCATCCTCAACACGCACGACATCATCCGCAGCTCCCCCGAGGAAGCCGTTGCCGACGGCACCAGCCGCTGTTTCTTCCCGCACGGCCTGGGCCATGGCATCGGCGCCCAGGTGCATGACATCGGCGGCTTCATGCGCAGCGATGAAGGCGGTCGCATCGACCCACCGGAAGGCCACCCAGCCTTGCGACTGACACGCGATCTGGCCGACGGCATGGTGGTCACGGTCGAACCGGGCCTGTACTTCATCGACATGCTGCTGGACGAGCTGAAAGTCGGGCCAGCCGGCAAGAACATCAACTGGGACAAGGTCGATGCATTGAAGCCCTGCGGTGGCATCCGCATCGAGGATGACGTGGCCTGCACTCCGGACGGTCCGTTGAACCTCACCCGCGAGGCCTTCGCGGCACAGTAGGAAAGCAAACAGCACGCACCCGACTTCGGCGCCTCGGCAAGCCGCCGGGGTGCCGATCCCGTCAGGTATTCTTCAAAACGATGCCGTAAACGACGTTGCCGGCGTCGCGGCACTTGTCGATGGCCTTCTCCAGCAGCTCGTACAGCTCCTTGGCCAGCAGCACCCGGACCGGGTCGCTCGATTCAACATACAAGGCGTTGTACGGCTCCAGCAGCAGGCGATCGGCTTCGGCTTCGATGGCCTGCAGGCGATCCTGCAAGGGCCGAATGCGGCCGATGTGCAGGCCACGTTCCAGTTCACCGACCATGTCGGCCAACACGTCGGTGGCACGGACCAGCAACTCGATCCGCTGGGCAAAGTCCAGCCGGCCCAGACGTTCACTGACGAACGTATGGCGCTCGGCAAACTTCTGGATGGTCTTGGGAATCCGGTACAGAGCAGAGTTCAACGCCTCGATGTCATCACGCTCGATGGCGGTGACGAAGATGCGGATCAGCGCCTCGCTGATTTCGCTGGCGATTTCCTTTTCACGGCGTGTGGCCTCATCGAAGTCCTCCAGCGCATCCATGTCACCCGCATCCAGTCGCTGCAGTGCCTTGGCACTGATGCTGGCCTGCATGGCACTTTCGTGCAACAAGCGAAAGAACTTGTCACCCTTGCCGAACATCATCTGTAACGAAAACATCGCTTTTCACCTGTAAAAATCCCGCACTGCGGGAAATCGTCAATTGAACGGGCCAGCACCGGCATGCCCGCTCTCGTCGCCTGCCTCGCATGGCAGCCGCACCGTCATCACCGCACCGCCGTGGGCACCATTTCGAGCCCGAATGCTGCCGCCGTGTTCCTCGGCAATACGTTGCACGATGGACAGCCCCAGGCCCGTGCCGCCCCGCCTGGACGTAAAGAACGGCTGGAACACCTGCGGCAATGCTTCTGGCTCGAAACCCGGCCCGCCGTCACTCACCGTGCACTCCAACCAGCGATTGTCTTCGGCAGCCAGGCCCGCGGCAATCACGACCACGCCACCTTTCGGGGAATGCTGCACGGCGTTGTCGATGAGGTTGACGAACAGCTGCACCAGACGGCCGTAGTTCATCGGCACCACCCAGTCGCCGGCGACGTCGTCGCGCAGCTTTACCCCGGCCTGTTCGGCTGCCGTGAGACACACTCCCACAGCTTCACCGACCACCATGGCAATGGGACCCGGCGTCAACTCGACCGTCACCGGCCGGCCGTAGTCCAGCAAGCTGGTCATCAATTTTTTCATGCGCTCGACTTCGCGCCGCAGCACTTGCCGGTGGCGCACCTCGGAGGGCCTGGGGTCGCCGACGGCATCCATGGCATCCAGCGTCGAAGAAATGCCGAACAAGGGGTTGCGCACCTCGTGGGCCACGCCGGCCACCAGTGCGCCCACGGCCGCCATGGCCTCGCTGCGCTGCAACTCGGCCTGCAACTTTTCACGCTCGCGTTCGGCGCGTTCACGGTCGCTGATCTCGCGCGTCAGGTTTCCAACCGTGATGCGAAGATCATGCTGGCTGGCTTCGAGGCGACTCTTGGACACCGTGGTCTCCTGCAGCTTGTCCACCATGCGGTTGAATTGCCGCGCCAGCTGGCCAAACTCGTCTTCGCCCAAGTGCGGTACGCGGTAATCGAGGTTGCCGCTGCCGATGACCCTGGTTCCCGACGCCAGGCGTTGCAAGGGCCGCACGACGGTCAGCATCAACAGCACGCTGCCGGCCAGGGCCACCAGAAGATAAAAGGGAATCACGTAACGCAATACCACCTGGGCGCGGGCCATGGCACGATCGGCCTTTTCCTTCGGTTGGGCCAGGCTGCGCAGATTCAGCTCCTCCACCTGGCCATCAAACAGTTCATCCAGCTCGGCTTCCTGCGCCATGAACTGACTCAACAGCCCATGAAATGATGCCTCATCGGCAAGCAGGCCGTGCACGCCCTGGGCCACATTGCGATGCAAGGTGTCGATTTGCAGGCCCAGAGTCTTCTCATTGCGACTCAACGGCAACGACAAATAACGATCGACGGCGCTGTCCAGCTCCTCTACCTTCTGCAATACACGCTTGCGGTTGAGCGCGGTCTGGCGCTGCGCATACAACGACAACCAGAAGCCGATTTCGGCCGCCTCGGCCTCCATGTTCGCCATCGCAGCCAGGCGCAGGCCGCGTGCGGGTTGCTGCGTCGGCAAGTGTGGCGGCAGACGATCATCAAGGATGACGTCGATCTGCTCCAACAGTTC
>CAZOXZ010000126.1:0-7102 GCA_964583865.1 uncultured Rhodanobacteraceae bacterium
AATCGGGCCAAAAGGGCGCAGCCGCAGCCGCTTGTGTTTCTGCCGCCCAAGCTCCCAGGGAACCGGGCCACGAAACCGATGATGGGCTCCCGTCTGACGCGGTCCCGGCGTCACGCGCTTGACCGTCAGCGCGCTGTTCACGTCGTTCCGGCGTGCGTCTGACAGCCCCGAACGCAGTCAATCACTGCTCGCGGGCGGCTTGCCCAGCCAACGCAGCGGTGCCACGGGTTCACCATCGTGGCGCAGGGCAAAGAACAGGCCGCTGGTACCAGTGGCATCAAGGCCGCTGGTTGCGATCACATCACCGGTGTTGACCCAGTCGCCGACGCGCCGCAGCAGGCTTTCGTTGTCGCCGTACAGGCTCATCCAGCCATCGCCGTGGTCGATGATGACGAGCATGCCGTAACCGCGGATCCAGTCGGCAAAAGCCACCCGACCGTGCGCCACGGCGCGCACCTTGCTGCCGGCCGAGGTGGCAATGAGGATGCCTTCCTTGTACTCGCTGGCCGGGCCGGACAAGGGCCACGGCAACTCGCCACGGCGCTTGCCGAAAGGCTGCTCATCCGGCAGCGCCACGGGAATGTCGGCAAAGACATCGCGCAGCTTTTCCAGCAGGTCCTCCAGGGATTCCCGCTGCTGCTGCAGGCTGCCGATCCGGGCGCCGCGCTTGTCCATGTCGGCCTTGGCGCGGGCCAGCAGTTGCTGCTGCTTCTGTCTCGCTTCCACCAGGCTGTCGTGTCGTTCGCGGTTGAGGTCACGCTGCGTGCGCACCAGCTGGGTCTGCAGGGCGACCTCGTCCTCAAGCTTGCGCTGTTCGTCCAGGTCCGTCAGCAAGGCGCGGATCTTGCGGCTGCGGTCCTGCTGAAAATAATGCGAATACGCCAACGCCCGTTGCAGGCGTGACAGCATGTGCTCGCCGGAAGCACAGCCGGCGTCCATGCTCTGCGGCGGGCAACGTGCGACATGCCCCAGGAGCATACGCAGTTCGCTGCCCTGCCCCAGCTTGTAGGTGGCACGCAACAGTTCGGCCAGCGCGTCCTGCTGGGTCGCCAGGCGTGCCGCCACCGCCTGACGCTGCTGCTGCAGCCTGGCGAGTTCGGATTCCAGCTCGGCCAGCTTGTGGTTGTCTTCGCGCAGCGCGGCGGCCGCCTCGTCCACGGCGCGCGCCTGTTGCAGCAACTTGCGGTTGATGGCCTCCTTCTCTGCCGCTGCGACGTGTTGCGCCTGGGTGAGCTTGTCGATTTCGGCACGCACGGCTTCGAGCCGGGCCTGCGCTTGCTGCTGTTGCTCGGTGGGAGCCGCGCGGGCCGGTTCGAGCAGGATGCAAGCCAGCACCAACACGGCGGCCAGAGCCGGCAAGGCCCGCATCTGCGCTCAGCCTCCGAGCTGCAGCAGCGAGCGGCCCGTCATCTCCGGCGGCGGCGGCAAGGCCATGACCGCAAGCACCGTCGGTGCCAGGTCGCAGAGCGCGCCGTCTGTCAGCGTGCCTGGTCGGCCAACGTAGACCAGCGGCACCGGGCCAACGGTGTGCTGGGTATGCGGCTGGCCATCATCGGCCTGCATCTTCTCGGCGTTGCCGTGGTCGGCCGTGACCAGCATTTCGCCGCCGACATCCGCCAGCACGTCGCGCAAGCGGCCCAGCGAGACATCGATGGCCTCGACCGCCGCCATGGCGGCATCCAGCTTGCCGGTGTGCCCGACCATGTCGGCATTGGCCAGGTTGCAGACGATGAAATCGCAGCGCCCGGACTGGATGGTCTCGACCAACTTGTCGGTGACCTCGTGCACGCTCATCTCGGGCTTGAGGTCGTAGGTGGCCACCTTGGGGCTGGGCACCAGAATGCGTTCCTCGTTGTCGAAGGTCGCCTCGCGCCCGCCAGAGAAGAAAAAGGTGACGTGGGCGTATTTCTCCGTCTCGGCAATGCGCAACTGCCGCATGCCGAGGTCGGCCACGTACTCGCCCAGCGTGTTGGCCAGGCTTTGCGGTTGCCAGGCAATGGCGCTGACTGGCAGGCCCTTTTCGTAGTCGGTCAAGGTCACGAAGGACGACAATTGCGGCACGCCGCCGCGATCGAAGCCGTCGAAATCACGGTCGACGAAGGCATGGCTGATCTGGCGTATCCGATCGGCCCGGAAGTTCATGCAGACCACGCTGTCGCCGTCGGCGATGGGTTCGGCTTCGCCGATGATCGTCGGCAGCACGAACTCGTCGGTTTCGCCGCGGGCATAGGCATCCTGCAAGGCGGTCACGGCATCCTCGGTCTGCCATTCGCTGCGCCCATGAACCATGGCTTCCCAGGCCTTTTGCGTGCGGTCCCAGCGTTTGTCGCGATCCATGGCGAAGTACCGGCCACTGATGCTGGCGATGCGCGCATCGGGCAGCTCGGCGCACTTGGCCGCAAGCGCTTCCAGCGTCGCCTGCGCGCTCTTGGGCGGCGTGTCGCGACCGTCCAGGAAGGCATGCACGCGCACGCGCTTCACGCCCTGGCGCCTGGCCAGCTCCAGCATGGCCAGCAGGTGCTTGTCGCTGGAATGCACGCCACCGGGGCTGGCCAGCCCCAGCATGTGCAAGGTGCCGTCGCCGGTTGTCGCTGCAGTGCAGGCACCCACCAGCGCCGGATTGTCGAAGAAACTGCCGTCGGCCACGGCCTTGTCGATGCGCGTCAGCTCCTGCCAGACGATGCGCCCGGCACCGATGTTCATGTGCCCGACTTCGGAGTTGCCCATCTGGCCCGCGGGCAGGCCCACGGCTTCGCCGTGCGTGTCCACCAGGCAATGCGGGCACTCATCCAGCAAGCGCCGCCAATTGGGCAGCTCGGCCAACGCCATGGCGTTGTGGTCAGGGTCGGCACGATGACCCCAGCCATCGAGAATCAGCAACAGAACGGGTTTCGGTCGGCTCACGGCAGGCCCCGCGAAAAGGGAAAGCGGCATGGTAGCCGAGCGCGGGGCCGCTTTCACCTGTGGCGAAGCCGGCAATTGACCATGCAAGCGGCTGCCGGTAGTTTGGTTTCCGGGGTATTCCGGGCATGCATCACGGGGAGGCATGAAACGCATGATGAAATCCGGACAAATCTTGTGGCTGGTCGCCGGCCTGTTGCTTGGTCAGGTGGCCGGCGCTGGCGACATGGCCGCCCGCGATGCGCGCACCGGCGCGGCCGTGGAGGCCAAGGTCACGCTCATCGACGGCAGCAGCCAACACACCGTCACCGTCCACGGCGGCCTGACGGCCGTGGCCACACCCGCTCACGCCATCCGGGCCGTCGCCCGCGCACCGGGCTACGAGCCGCTGCACTTCACCCTGGCGTCATCCACCCTGCCGGTCACGCTGCTGCTGGACCCGGCCTCGCCGCCGGCGCAGTTCACGGCCCTGGGGCGTGAGATGGAAACACTGGGCAATCCGGATGCACGCTGGATCCAGGGTTTTGTGCGCAATGATGCCACCGGCGCCCCGGTGGCCGATGCCGAGGTCAGCATCGCCGGCCGTCGCACGATGACCGATGCCACGGGCTATTTCCAGTTGCGCCTGCCGCCCTGCACTCCGAACAAGACTGAAGGCGGCACGTTGCTGGTGCAATCAACGTCACTGGGCAGCCAGCGGCATGAGGGCATGGCCTGTCTGCCGGGAATCCATCGCACCGTGATCGCGCTGGGTGGCAGCACACCGGCGACCATCTTGCACACCCTGGGCGCACGCGACCGCGGCCACGGCAATATCCGCAACACCGTGGGACCGGAGCAACCGGAACTGGCCCGCACAGCGCCCTTGGCCCGGCCGATGTCGCCAGCCGGCGCCCTGATCGCGCCAGATCTCGACCCGCCGGATTCCATCCGCGTGGGCTTCGACAACGCGTCCGGCACGGCTATCTGCTGCGTCGGCTCGTGCTCGTATGTCGTCACCATGAGCCTGGAAACCTATGTCGCCCGCGGCCTGAATGACGAGTGGATCGCCGGCTGGAATCAGGACAGCCTGCGCGCCGGCTCCGTGGCCTATCGCAGCTACGGCGCCTACCACGTGTTTCACCCGCGCAGCAGCTATGACATCTGCTCCAACGCCTGCTGCCAGGTCAACGAGGACGACACATCTTCCAGCACCGATGAGGCCGTCGCGCGCACAGCCGGCATCATGCTGACCTACGACGATACCGAGCCCGCACGTTCGGAGTATTCGGCCGAGAACAACAGTTGGGACGACCGCAATGACACTCTCGGCTGCAGCAACAACGACCTCAGTTGCGGCAACGGCTATGTCGGTTCACCAAACACGGGCTGGCCCTGCCTGCACGACTCGGTGGCCGCCGGCCACGGCTGCTTCGGCCACGGGCGCGGCATGTCGCAGTGGGGCACCTATCGCTGGGGCTGGTCCAGCAACGGCAGCAAGTTGTGGCCATGGATGGTCGACCATTACTACAACGCCAACGGCAACGGCAGCGGCCTGCGCACGGCGGTGATGACCTCACCCATCAAGTTCAGTTCCGTCACGCCCGTGCCGGCCAGCCTGGAGCCCGGCCAGAGCTTCACCGTCCACGCCAACGTCGAGAATCTGGCCGCTGCCACCCACCAGCACCTGCTGATGGGCGCCAGCCTGTATGCTTCTGGCAGCGGCTACATCGACGACTCGTCGCATGACAAGCCGTTCGACCAGGCGCCGGGCAGCGGTAACCACACACGCCTGTTTGACGTGCCCGCCTCGACCGCTGGCGGAACCTACGATCTGCTGGTATCCGTTTACCTCGATGTGGACGAGAACGACAGCATCTCCGGCGACGACCTGGCACTGACCCTGGTGACCCTGAACAACGCCGTGCAAGTCATCGACGACCGCATCTTCGACGACGGGTTTGAGTGAAGGATAGGGAATGGGGAATAGGGAATGGGGAATAGGGAGTAGGGAGTAGGGAGCACGGACGGGGCCAGTGCCTTGTTGGTTGGAACCGTTGTTGACGCCGTGCACAGGTCGTTGGATCCGGCTTCGCCGGTTCCAACCTACGACATTGCTGCAAATAGCGGTGGCTGGCCTGAAACGATGGCCAGCGAAGCGGGCGTTCTCCCAACAAATCATGCGACACTGGCGCCTTCGTCAGCAAACCATGTTTCCATGTCCGATACCCAGCTGCCAGAACCCACTGCCGAGGAGTTGGCCCACAGCAACCAGCTGCTGGCCTTGATCCGGGAGGAGATCACCGCTTCCGGGCCGATGCCCTTTTCACGTTTCATGGAGCGTTGTCTGTACGCGCCGGGGCTGGGCTATTACAGCGCCGGGCGGCAGAAATTCGGTGCCGACGGTGACTTTGTCACCGCGCCAGAGCTGGGCGAAGTCTTTGGCCGCTGCCTGGCGCGTGCGGTGGCGCCGACGCTGACGGCATTGGGACCGCAGGCCGAAGTGCTGGAGCTGGGTGGCGGCAGCGGCGCCCTGGCCGAGGTGCTGCTGAAGGCCCTGGCGACCCGGGACTGCCTGCCCGCGCGTTACCTGATGCTGGAGCCCAGCGCCGACTTGAAGGAGCGCCAGCGCGAACGCCTGCAAGCGGCCCTGCCATCGGATGTCTTCGCCCGCCTCGTCTGGCTGGAGCGACCGCCGGAAGAATCATGGCAAGGCGTGTTGCTGGCCAATGAAGTCATCGATGCCCTGCCCTGCTCGCGTTTCAGCTGCATCGACGGCGAGGTGATGGAGCAATGCCTCACGCTGGACGGTTCCGGCGCACTCGACTTCCAGGACCGCCCGGCCGATCCCTTGACCGCCGCGGCGGTACGCCATGTCGAGCGCGATCTGGGGCGATCCTTCGATACCGGTTATCGCACTGAAATCCTGCCGCAACTGCCGCACTGGATGCAGGCCGTGCTGGGTAGCCTGACGCGCGGCGCGGCCTGGTTCATCGACTACGGCTATCCGCGCCGCGAGTATTACCAGCCCGACCGCGACGATGGCACCTTGCTGGCGCATTACCGCCAGCGCGCGCATGCCGACGTGCTGCGTTGGCCGGGTCTGCAGGACATCACCGCCTCGGTCGATTTCACCGCTCTGGCCGAAGCCGGCAACAACGCCGACTTCATGGTGGCCTCGTACCTGTCGCAGGCGCAGTTCCTGATGACCTGCGGCCTGGAGCAGGTGCATGCCGAACTGATGCAAGGCGGCGATGCGGCTGCGACCTATGCCCTGGGTCAGGAGGTCAAGCGCCTGACCCTGCCGGGCCAGATGGGCGAGCGCTTCCAGGTGATGGTGCTGGCGCGTGACGTCACACCGGATGCCCTGCCCGAAGGCCTGCTTGCGGCGAGCCGGGGCGACCGTCTGTGAGATGGGTGCTGCTGTCGCCTTTGCTCTGGGGCATCGTCCTGGCCCTGCTGCTGGCCTGGCGCTGGCGGCAATGGCCACGCGGGTTCCGTCGCTGCGGCATTGCAGGCCTGGCGATCTGCTACCTGCTGGCCACGCCGTTGGGTTCGACTGCCGTTTTTGATGCGGTCGCCGTGGACGGGCCATCGCCTTGCACCATCCAGCCCGAGGCCATTGTGGTGTTGTCCGGTGGCGCGGATGATCTGGCTCCGGTCGGCTACAGCGCGCTGACGCTCGCCAGCCTGCGCCGCACCATGCATGGCGTCGCCGTCTGGCGCAACCATGGCTCAAATCTGCCGCTGGTGCTCAGTGGCGGCACCCGCTCCGGTGGCCGGCCCGAGAGCCTGCGCATGGCCACCCTGGCTCGCGATCTGGGCGTGCCTGCCCGATTCATCCGCTCCGAGGACCGCTCCGGCACCACCTGGGAGAACGCCTTTTTCACCG
This sequence comes from uncultured Rhodanobacteraceae bacterium, assembly GCA_964583865.1. Taxonomy (GTDB): domain Bacteria; phylum Pseudomonadota; class Gammaproteobacteria; order Xanthomonadales; family Rhodanobacteraceae; genus DASSBG01. The sequence goes on from CAZOXZ010000126.1 coordinate 6,773, forward strand.
CGGCGCTGCAACCTGCCGTGCCACGTCGGGTGTGGCTGGTGACCTCTGCCATCCACATGCACCGGTCCCGCTACGCCATGGAGCTGGCCGGTTTCAAGGTCTGCATCGCGCCCGCCGGCACTGGTCTCGAACCACACCTGCCCTGGTACCAGCAGCTTCTGCCGGACAGTGGCTCCCTGCAGCGCAGCGAAGCCGCGATCCACGAACTCATCGGCATGGCCTGGTACCGCATCAAGAATGCCTGAGCAGCACAAGGTATCAATGAATCGTTATTTTCTATCTGAATCCGTGAGCTCAGCCCAAAGTTTGGCCGTTTTTACGGCTGAGCCG